>CANQNP010000011.1 GCA_947625235.1 uncultured Atopobiaceae bacterium
GAGAGCTCGAGGAGGCGATCGTTCGGGATGACGATGAGGGTGTCCACGTTGTCCTGGAGCTCCTCGATGCCGCTCTCGGCCTGCGCGCTGCGCGTCTTGCCCTCGAAGGAGAAGGGCTTCGTGACGACGGCCACCGTGAGGGCGCCGATGTCGTCCTTGGCGATGCGCGCGACCACGGGAGCCGCGCCGGTGCCGGTGCCACCGCCCTCGCCCGCGGTGATGAAGACCATGTCGGCGCCCGCGAGCGCGGCCTTGATCTCGTCGCGGCTCTCCTCGGCGGCCTGCGCGCCCACCTCGGGGTTCGCGCCCGCGCCGAGGCCCTTGGTGATGTCCGTGCCGATGTGGACGAGGTGGTCGGCCTCGGAGAGGGCGAGCGCCTGCGCGTCGGTGTTCACGGCGACGAATTCCACGCCCCGGATGCCCTCGTCGATCATGCGATTGATGGCGTTCGTGCCGCCACCGCCCACGCCCACGACCTTGATCACGGCGAGGTAGTTGTTGGGGGCCATGGTGTCCATCGTCTCTCCTCCCGGCGGGTGCGCCCCGTCATACGTTTGACGGGGCGTCTCCTACCCCGCGTTGATGGCTCGGATGCCGGCGAAACCAACCATAATGCTCAAGTTGAACCCGATGGCAACCGTAAATCGAGGTATCATCGCACATACCTCAAGTGTCGGTCAAGCAGGGTTCGCCCATCTGCATTTCCGCAGGTAGGAGGAGCCGCCGGACGGCTTCCGAACTCTCAAGCGGCACTCGAGCGTTGCGCTCGGCGCGGCGCACCTACCCTTGAGCCTCACCCTCATCCTCGCCGTACTCCCCCTCGGGAGGAAGCTCCTCCCCTTCCCGCGTGCTCCCATCCCCAGTCTCCTCGCCGCCGTCGCCGTAGACGCCCGTTCCCGGCGCGACGTTCTCGCTGTCGAGCTTGCGATAGGTGGGGTGCGAGGGCACGCGCACGTTGATGTAGGTGAGCTGGTTTGGAAACTCCGCGAGGAGCGCGTCGATGACCACTTCCTTGGAATCGATGTCGCGCGGCGCGCCGAGGGAGATCTCCACGCCGCTCACGAGCACGCAGGCAAGCGATGATTCCGATTCCGCGCGGTAGTAGGCCACCTGCTGCGCGAATTCCGGCGAGAAGCCCTCCTGATAGGCGAGCACCCCCTCGATGGAGGGATCGGTCGTCTTCGCGCCCGCCTTCGGGTTCACGGTCTGCGGCACGTCGGCGATGAGCAGGAGGGCATCGGCGCGGCACTTCTCGAGGGCCGCGGTGAACATGTCCACCTCGCCCGTGGGCCGCACGTCGGACGGCTCGAGCCACACCCCGTCTTCGGCGAGGTACCACGCGAGGTCCTGGCTTCCCATCACCACGAGCGCGTACGGGGCGCGCTCGGTGACGTTGAGGTGGAGCGTGCCGTCGAGGCCCCAGCCCACATCCACGGAAAGCACCCAGGGGTTTTGCGTGAGCTTCGCGCGGATGGCCTCTTGATCGAGCGTGATGAGCGGGGTGCCCACCCCCACTCCGGAGAGGCGAATGATGTCAGACGACGGCACATGCGCCGTCGAGGCGGCTTCGATGGCGCGCACCTGGAGGATCGGCGTGAAGGAGAGCACGAGCGCGCCTATGACGAGGACCACGAGCGCGATGCCGATCGTGCCCGCGACGAACTTCGCGCGCGAGCGAACGCCACGTGGAGCCGGCGCCTCGTCTGCGCGTTCGTCGGCCGGCCGCGCCTCGCGCGCTCGAGGCGTCGCGCGGAGCGTGTCGTGCGATCGGGGAAGCTCGAGCCCCCTCCTCCTCGCACGCGCTCGCCGGGTGGCCTTCTCCTTGGCGTCCCTCGAGACGAACGGGGCCTTCGAGGGCGTGCGCGCTTGCCGGGCCCTCGTGGCCTTCGGCGCCTGGCCCTTCGGGGCCTTCGATTTCGGGGCCGTCGCACCATGCGGCTTCGGCGGCTTCGGCGATTTCGGCTGCTTCGCCCTTGGAGGCTTCGGCGCCTTTGGCGCCTTTGGCGCCCTCGACTGCGCGGGGCTCGTGGCAGCCGAGCTCCGCGCGCCCGATCCGGAAAGGCCGGATTGCCTGGGTGTCGCCTTCCTCTTGGCCACGATCGTTCGGCTTTACGCCTCTTCGCGCTCTTCGAGGCGCTCGAGGAGCTCGGGGCCCACCATCGTGACGTCGCCCGCGCCCATCGTGATGAAGAGGTCGCCGGGGTGCAGCTTCTCCACGAGCACGTCGGCGAGCCGACGGCGATCGGGCTGGTAGCTCACGGGCATGCCGGGGCGATGCGCCGCCACGGACGCGGCGACGGTCTTGCCGGAAACGCCCGGGATGGGCACCTCGCTCGCCGCGAAGACATCCATCACCACGAGCTCGTCGGCATCGTCGAAGGCACTCGCGAACTCCCTCGCGAGGGCCTGCGTGCGGCTGTAGCGATGCGGCTGGAAGAGCACCACCACGCGCTCGTAGCCGAGCGATTTCGCCGCGGCGAGCGTGGCCTTGATCTCCGTGGGGTGGTGGCCGTAGTCGTCCACGATCGTGATGCCCCTCGCCTCGCCCACGCGCGTGAAGCGCCGCTTCACGCCCTTGAAGGCCGAGAGTGCGCGCGCCGCGGCCTCCACGTCGAGGCCGAGGACGTCGGCGACGGCGATCGCCGCGGTGGCGTTCAGGAGGTTGTGCACGCCGGGATTGGCGTCGATGCGCACGCTCACGCCCTGCCCGGAGGGCGTCTCCACGTGCACGACCTTCGGGTCTTCGTCGAGCGTGGCCACGTAGTCGAACTCCACCCCGCGCCCGTAGGTCTTGGAGGGCGTCCCGCTCCTCGCGGCGAGCTTGGCGAGGTCCGCGTTCTCGCCCCACACGATCGCCGTGCCCTTCGCGCCCGGCAGCGCCATGAACTGGCGGAAGGCCTCGTGGATCTCGTCCATCGAATGGTAGTGGTCGAGGTGGTCCGCCTCGATGTTCGTGACCACCGCCACCTGCGGATGGAGCAAGAGGAACGATTCGTCGGATTCATCGGCCTCGGCCACGAAGAGCTCGCCCGAGCCGTTCTTGCCGTTCGTGCCGTAGCCCTCGACGACCCCGCCGATCAGAAACGACGGATCGAGGCCGAGGCCCTCGAGCATCACGGCGATCATCGAGGAGGTCGTGGTCTTGCCGTGCGTGCCGGCCACGCACACCGAGCGCTGCCCCTCGGAGAGCGCGGCGAGCATCTTCGCGCGGGGCCAGACGGCGATCCCCCTCGCGCGCGCCGCCTTGAGCTCGGGATTGTCCTCGGGGATGGCGGTGGAGATCACCACCACGTCGGGGTTCACCTTCTCGATGGTCTCTGCCGCGTGGCCGATCGCGACGGGGATGCCGGCGCGGGTGAGCTCCCGGACGTAGCGCGAGTTCTTGAGGTCGGAGCCGCTCACGCGGTAGCCGCGATCGTGGAGCACGAGCGCGATGCCGCTCATGCCGGCGCCGCCGATGCCGATGAAGTGCACGTTCGTGAAGCCCAAGCCGGGAGCCTCCATGTGAGCCCTTCCGCCCGAAACCACGTGCCCGAGACGTCGTGGAATGTGTGTGAAACCAGCGGCTAGTGTAGCCGCTCAGCGCAGGCCGGCCGCGGCGAGCACCTCGTCTGCGAGGAGCGCGGCGGCCTTGGCGGAGCCGAGCGAGCGCGCCGCCTCGGCCATCTCCTCGCGCGCGGGCGCGTCGCCGAGCAAGGCGATGAGCTCATCGGCGAAGGCCTCGCTCGCGAGCTCGTCGTTGTCGACGATGCGCGCGGCGCCCGCATCCGCGAGCCATGCGGCGTTCACGCGCTGGTGGTCGGCCGTGGCGTGGGGATAGGGCACGAGGATCGCCGGGAGCGCCACCGCGGCGAGCTCGGCCACGCTGGAGGCGCCCGAGCGGCAGAGCGCGAGGTCGCTCGCGGCGAGGACGTCGCCCATGTCGTCCACGTAGGCCGAGAGGTGCCAGCGCCCGGCCTCCTCGGGCGTGAGCGCGAGGGCCTCGCTGGTGGCGTCGTAGCCGTCGGCGCCCGTGGCGTGGATCACGTGGAGGCGCCCTTGGGCGAGCAGGCGCTCCTTCAGGCCCACGAGGGCCTCGTTGATGGCGATGGCGCCGAGCGAGCCGCCAAAGCACACGAGCACCTCGGCGTCAGCGGGGATGCCGCGGCTCTCGCGCGCACGCGCGCCGTTTCCCTCGATCACCGACCTCCGCACGGGGTTTCCCGTGAAGACGAGCTTCGTGTGCGGCCCGAGCGAGCCCTCGAATCCGGCCTTCGCCTGCGGAAACGAGATGCACACCTCGCGGGCCTCCTTCGCCATCATGCGGTTGGCGAGGCCCACGACGGAGTTCTGCTCGTGGATGACGGTGGGGATGCCCGCGCGATCGCACTCGGAGAGGAGCGGCACCTCCACGTAGGCGCCGAAGCCCACCGCCACCGCGGGCGGACGGTCCTCGATGACGCGGCGCACGACCCTCTTCGCCTTCAAGAGCTTCGTGGCGGCGGGGAGAGCCGTCCAGGGCTTCGAGCGGTCGAAGCCGCGGATCGTGAGGGGCACGAGCTCGAAGCCCGCCTCGGGCACGAGGCGCCCCTCGAGCTTGGCCTCCTGGCCGAAGAAGAGGACGTCCTCGCCTCGCCGGCTGAGTTCCTCGGCGAGCGCGAGGGCGGGATTCACGTGTCCGGCGGTGCCGCCGGCGGCGATGGCCACGAGCGCCATGGCTAGGCTCCCTGCTTGAGCGCCTGGCGGCCCCTGCGCGCCGGGCGAGATACGTCGCGAAGCTCGGGGTGCGCGGACCCAGCGTTTCGCGTGGGGGCGCCGTGTCGCGCGAGGGCCGTGCCCTGCGCGCTTCGACGCCTGGGGGCGGCCGTAGCGGCATAGCCACCGTTGATGAGCGTGAGGCCCGCGGGCGCCACCGGGCGCTCCTTGCCGCGAGACCCCTGCTCCTCGTCCCGCGCGATTGCGAGCTTCGCGCGGCGACGATCGTGGACGGTCTTAGGGAGCGTCGTGTTGAGCGAGACGTTCGCGAGCAGGCCCACGATGAGCATGGAGGCGAGCATCGAGGAGCCCCCCGCGGAGAGGAACGGCACGGCCTTGCCCGTGAGGGGCGCCACGCCGAGCACGCCCGCGAAGTTCAGCATCGCCTGGCCGAGGAGGAGCCCCACGCAGCCGATGGCGAGGAGGCGGCCCGCGCGATCGTTCGCCTGCTCGGCGATGCGAACACCCGCCCACCCGATGATGCCGAAACACGCGAAGACGCCGATCACGCCCACGAGTCCGAGCTCCTCGCCGATGACGGGCAGGATGAAGTCGTTGTGCGCCTCGGGGAGGTAGGCGTACTTCTGCACGCCCATGCCGAGGCCTCGCCCGAAGAGCCCTCCCGACGCGAACGCGAAGAAGCCGTGCACCGACTGGTAGCCGTCGCCGTACTCATCGGCGAAGGGATCGAAGGAGGAGACGATGCGCTGGCGCGAATAGTCGTCCTTGAGGTAGGCGTAGGCGAGGTACGCCAAGAGGAACCCCACGGCGAGGGCGATGAGCTTCTTGGGCTCGGTGCCGTCGACCGCGAGCATCACCCAGAAGGCCACGGCGCACACCATGACGGTGCCCTTGTCCGGCTGGAAGAAGATGAGGACGAGCGCGAGGAGGCACGCGGCCCCCATGATCTGCGCACTTTGGTCGTGGAGGCGCGTGCCGCGCTTCACGGTCGACATCATCTGCGCGAGGCCAAGGACGATGCAGATCTTCGCGAACTCCGAGGGCTGGAGCGAGACCCCGAGCACGGAGATCCACCGCGTGGCGCCGTGCGAGGCGACGCCCGTGAGACGCACCACGCCGAGGAGCACGATGGCCGCGCCCACGAGGTAGATGCTCTTCTCGAGCAGCACGTGGTAGTTGAAGAGGCGCGCCGCGGCCACGGCCACGACGATGCCGCCCACGATGAAGACGAGCTGGGAGACGAGCTCCGCCTGCGCGTTGCCCTCGGTGGTGAGGGCCTTGATCGACGACGCGGAGTAGACCATCACGATGCCGAGGGCCACGAGGGCGCACACGGCGGCGATGAGCCAGAGGCGCGGCGCCGCGATGCGCGCGGCCTGGACCTCGAACTCACGAGCGTGCGCGCGTTGCGACGGACGGCGCGTGGCGGTGGCGTTTCGAGAAGTCCCGCTCATCGCTTCCCCGCTTTCTCGGCCACGAGGGCCTGGAAGGCCTCCCCGCGCTCCTCGAAGCCGCTGAATTCATCGAAGCTCGCGCACGCGGGCGAGAGGAGGATCGTGTCGCCGGGCACGGCGAGCTCCCGCGCGCGATCGAAGGCATCGGCGAGGTGCGCGGCGCCCGTCGCGTGCGCGTAGCCCGCATCCTCGAGCGCGGTGCGCATCCTCGGCCCCGCCTCGCCGTAGCAGACGGCCGCCTTGCAGACGCGCGCCACCTTCTTGGAGAGGCTCGTGAGGTCGGTGCCCTTGTCCGTCCCGCCGAGAAGGACGATCGTCCGCCCCCGCTCGGCTGCGTCGAGGGCCTTCTCCACCGCGTCGGTGTTCGTGGCCTTCGAATCGTCGATGTAGGTGATGCCGTCTTCCGAGCCCACGGGCTCCACGCGATGCGCGAGTGGCGCGAAGGCCGCGAGCGCGCCGCGGACGGCGGACGGGTCGGCGCCCGCGAAGAGGGCCGCGGTGGCGGCCGCGAGGGCGTTCGTGTGGTTGTGCGGGCCCTTGATCCGGAGATCATCGACGCGTCCGAGCGAGGTCCGCACTCGAGCGAGCTCCACGAGGAGCTCGCCGTCTTCCACCCACGCGGCGTCCTCACCAAGGGGGCGCGCGAAGGCGGAGACGCGGCAGACGCGAAGCCCGCGGGCCTCGAGCGTCGCGGCCTCGCGCGCGCACGCCTCGTCGTCCGCGACGAGGATGGCGAGGTCTGAGGCATCGAGGTTCGCGAACACGCGCATCTTCGACGCCTCGTAGTGCGCAAGCGTGCGGTGCCAGGCGAGGTGGTCGGGCGTCACGTTCAAGAGGATCGCGACCCTCGGGTGGAGGAGGCGCGTCGTGGCGAGCTGGTAGCTCGAGAGCTCGGTGCAGAACCACTCGTCCTTGCGCGAGGCGACCGCCTCGATGAGGGCATCGCCGATGTTTCCGAGCGCCTTCGCGCCAAGGCCCGAGGCGCGCAGGAGCTCGGCCACGAGGGTCGTCGTCGTGGTCTTGCCGTTCGTGCCCGTGATGGAGATCCAGCGCTCCGGGCTTTCGCGAAAGGCGAACTCGGGCTCGCCGATGACCTCGACCGCGGCCTCCCTCGCCGAGGCGAAGAACGGGGAGAAGACCGAGATCCCGGGGCTCGCCACCGCGAGGTCGAAGGTGCCCTCGACCTCCTCCGACGCCACGATCTCGCACGCGCCCCCGTAGCGCGCCGCGAGCTTCGCCGCCTCATCCTCGCTCGCGCGCCCGAAGGCCGCGAGGCGCCCCACGCGCCCCTCCCCCTTCGCACGGGCGAGGTAGGCGAGGAGCGCCTGGCCCGTCACGCCGAGGCCGAGGACGCAGACGTCGCCGAGGGGCGAGGCGGATGTGGGGAGCGTGGCCATGGTTTCCTAGCCCATCTGGAAGAAGAGGGCGAATCCCAAGGTGGAAAACGCCGCCGACACGATCCAAAACCGAATGACGACCTTCGTCTCCGACCAGCCGCGCTTCTCGAAGTGGTGGTGGAGCGGCGCCATGAGGAAGACGCGCGTGCCCGTGCGCTTGAACCAGAAGACCTGGATGATCACCGAGAGCGCCTCGGCGATGAAGAGCGCGCCCATGATGAGGGAGGTGACCTCGGTCTTCGTGAGGATGGCGAGGGCGGCGAAGGCCCCGCCGAGCGCGAGCGAGCCGGTGTCTCCCATGAAGATCTGCGCGGGATAGCAGTTGTACCAGAGGAACCCCACGCAGCTCCCGCCGATGGCGCCCGCGAGGATGGCGAGCGAGAGCTCGTTTTCCGCGAAGCACACCATCGCCATGAAGACCATCACGACGAAGACCGTGCCGCCGGCGAGCCCGTCGAGGCCGTCGGTGAGGTTCACGGCGTTCGAGAGGCCGGCGACGAGCAGGAAGACGAAGAAGACGTAGAGCCAGGGGATGCGGAGGCTCCCCTCGCCAAGGGGGATCTCCGTGGTGAGGACGCCGAGATCGATCTCGAGGCCGCCGGGGAAGGCGACCACCGGCGAGCGATCCGCCCAGTTCACCGCGAGCAGGCAGAAGACGATGGAGATGAGCGTGAGGCTCACCATCTTCTGCGAGGGGGTGAGGCCGAGCGAGCGACCATGCGAGACGCTCTCGATGTCGTCCGCGAGGCCGAGGAGCGCGCACGCCACGAGCACGGCCACGCCGAGCAGGAGCGCCGGCGTCCAGCGCGCGAAGAAGACGAGCGTGACGAGCACGGAGGCGATGATGATGGCGCCGCCCATGGTGGGCGTGCCCTGCTTCACGAGGTGGGTGCCGGGGCCGTCCGCGCGCACCTGCTGCCCCATGCCGCGATGGCGCATGAGCTTGATGAAGAACGGCATGAGCGCCATGACGATGATCGCCGAGACGGCCACCGCGAGAAAGACGGTGTAGGTGGGGTAGGCGCCGGTGTTGATCATCGCTTCCCCACCGCCGCCTCGCTGAATCGCTCGAGTCCGAGGGCCCGAGAGGCCTTCACGAGCACCACGTCGCCGCGCTCGAGCCTCCCTATCACGAGCTCCGCCGCCTCGAGGGCGTCCTTGGCTCGCAGGACCCGCTCGTGGCCGAGCCCCATGATGGAGGCCGCCTCGGCCATCGTGTCCGCGTCCTCGGCTCCCACGAAGCACACGAGGTCGGGCTTCACGGCGGCCACGTAGGCCCCCATGAGGCCGTGGAGGTGCGCGGCCTCGCTCCCCAGCTCGCCCACCGTGCCGATCACGGCCACGCGCCTGCCCGGCGCCTCGTAGCCGGCGAGGGTGTCGAGCGCGCAGGCGAGCGAGGAGGGGCTCGCGTTGTAGGTGTCGTCGATCACGGTCCAGCCGCCCGGGGCGCTGATCGCCCGCGCGCGCATGTCAGCCGAGCACACGCGGCCGATGCGCTCGGCGGCGAGCGCAAGGGGCACGCCCGCCACGCGCGCCACCGCGAGCGCGTAGAGCGCATCGATGACGGCCTGCGCACCGGTGAGCGCGAGCGCCACGCGGGCTTTCTCGTCTCCCGCGACTACCGTGAAGCGCGCCCTGCCTTGAGGGTCGAGCGCGATGTCCTCGGCGCGAAGGGCGTCGGATTGGCCCTCCCCCACCTCGACCACCTCGAGGCCCGAGGGCCGGGCATAGCGCTCCTCGAGGTAGGAGGTGAAGTCGTCGGCCGAGCCGAGCACGAGCGCGGGCGCGACGCCGGGCGCCACCGGCGCGGGCTCGGATGCGGCGAGCGCGCCGATGAGCTCGGCCTTCGCATCGGCGATCGCCTCGCGTGAGCCGAGGTAGCCGATGTGGCTCGTGCCGATGTTCGTGATCACGCCCACGCGCGGGCGCGCGCACCCGGCGATGCGCGCGATCTCGCCGGGATGGTTCATCCCCATCTCGCACACGAGGACCTGCGTCTCCTCGGGCGCGGAGAGGATCGTGAGCGGCACGCCGATCACGGAATTCAGGTTTCCCTTGTTCGCATGCGCCACGAAGCTTCCCTCGAGCGCCGCGAGGGTGAGGTCCTTCGTGGTGGTCTTGCCCACCGACCCGGTGATGCCCACGCAGAGCCAGCCGTGTCGCGCGCGCCACTCGCCCGCGAGCGCGAGGAGGAAGGCCGTGGGATCGTCGCCGTCCGCGCGAAGGACGCACGCGCCCCGCGCGGCCGCGAGGTCGAGCAGCTCCTGGGTGGGCTCGCCCGAGAGCACGACCGCGGCGGCGCCGCGCTCGATGGCGCCTTCCGCGAAGGCGTTGCCGTCCACGCGCTCGCCCTTGAAGGCCACGTAGGTGCCCCCGGGCTCCACCTCGCGCGAATCGGTGGCCACGCCACGGATGGGCTGGGCGGCGTCGCCAAGGAGGAGTGCGGCCCGCGTGATCTCGGCCACTTCTTCAGCGGCAAGCTCGAACATCACCCACTCCCCTCATCCGAGTACTCGTCAGCATCGTCGCCCGGGCCCTCGTCGAAGGCGCCATCGGCGTCCTCGTCGTAGTCGCCCGTCGCGTCGCCGTCGGCTCCGTCGATCTCGTCCGCCTCGCCGTCCGCGTAGGCGTCCGCGTCCACGGCGTAGTCGTCGACGTTCACCACCTGGGAGGTCGTCTCGTAGGTGACCTCGTCCGGGCGATCGGGCGTGAGGGCGAGGTCGCGCGTGGCGCGCTGCATGAGGTTCGCGAAGATGGGTGCGCAGGAATCCCCGCCGTGCAGAAGCCCGCCGTCCACCCCCACGTAGCACACGACCTCGGCGTTCGGAATGCCCGCGAAGCCCACGAAGGACGAGAACACCTCGTCTTTGAGGTAGCCGCCGTGCTCGGTGTCCGCCTTCTGCGCCGTGCCCGTCTTCCCGCCGATGGAGAAGCCCGGAACGCGCGCGGCGGTGGCGGTGCCCCCGTCGACGACGCTTCGCATCATCTGCGCGACCGCGGTCGCGGTGCGGGGCGTGACGGCGCGCGCGCCCTGCGGCCACGCCACGCGCTCGCTTCCCCTCTGGACGAGGAAGTGCGGCGTCACGAGCACGCCGTGGTTGCCGATCGCGGCGACGGCGCGAAGCACCTGGATGGGCGGCACCGAGTAGGCCTGGCCGAAGGACATCGAGTTCAGCGTCGTGGAGTCCCAGTCTGAGACCGCGCGCACGATGCCCGAGGTCTCCCCGGGGAAGTCGATGCCCGTGGGCGAGCCGATGCCGAAGGCGGCGAGGCCGCTCGAGAGCCCCTCGGCGCCGATGGCCTGGCCCTCCGTCATGGCGCCCACGTTCGAGGAGCGCCTGAGGATCTCGTTCGGATCCATCGACATCGAGTACTCGCGGCCGTCGTCGTCGGAGACGAAGTCGTCGCCCGAGGCGAGGCGGGGCGGCACGTCCCACACGGTGTCGGTGCCGAAGGCGCCCGTCTCGAGGCCGATGGCGCAGGTGAGCACCTTCGACACCGAGCCCGGCTCGTAGGAGAGCGCGATCATCTGCGGAGTCGTGGCCTCGGGCGTCGCCTTCGAGGCGTCGCCCGCGGGCATGAGCGGCGACCAGCACATCGCGAGGATCTCGCCGGAATCGGGATCCATGATGCAGGCCATGGCGCCCTTGGCGCCGTAGCGCTCGGGAGCCTCGGCCACGGCCTCCTCGGCGGCCTTCTGCACCTCGATGTCGAGGGAGATCACGATGTCCTGCCCGTCGACGGCGGGGGTCTCGGTGTAGGCGCCGCCCGCCACGGGGGTGCCGCCGTTGCCCACCTCCATCGCGCGGTAGCCATCCGTGCCGCTGAGGACGTCGTCGTAGTAGTACTCGAGGCCCGTGATGCCGTGGCCGTCATCGCCCACGAGCCCGAGCACCTGGCCCGCCACCTCGCCGAAGGGGTACGTGCGGCGCACGTCGGGAAGCTCGTAGATGCCGCCTTGCTCGGCCTTCTTGAGATCGGCGAGGATCTTCTCGGCGGTCTGCGTATCCACGCGACGCGCCACGTAGGAAAACGTGGTCTCGGCGGAGAGGCTCTCGTGGTAGTCGCTCGGCTGACCGCCGAGGTAGGCGGCGAGGACGTGGGCCACCTGGGCCTCGTTCTCGATCTCCATGGGATTGCAGTAGAGGGTCGAGCACTGCTCGCTCGCGGCGAGCACGTTGCCGTTGCGATCGTAGATCGTGCCGCGCCTGGCCGAGAGCGTCACCTGATTCGTCGCGCGCTCGGCCGCCATGCTCGAGAGCTCGCCCGCCTGCACCACCTGCAGCATCACGAGGCGGACGGCGAGGATGCCCACGAGCACGAGGGCGACCTTCGCGAGGAAGGCGACGCCGCGCGAGAGCTCCCCATCCCGGACTTCGTCGAAGGAGGAGCGCTTCGCGCGATTGGCACGCGTGCCGCGCGTGGCATGTGGGCGCGTGGGAGGGCGGCGAGCCACCGTACGCCTAGCCTTCCTCGGGCCCCGCGAGCGCGGCTCCGGTGCCCACGTAGACCATGCCGAGGTTTTGCGTGGCGATGCGCTCGATGCGCTCGAAGGAGGAGAGCGTGCTGCTCTCCACCGCGAGGGATTGCACCTGCTCCCTCGCCTCGGCCACGTCCGCTTGGAGCTGGGCGTTCTCGGAGAGGGCCTCCACGCAGCTCACGGTGAGCTGGACGCGCGCGATCGCGAGGCCAGAGAACACGACGAGCGCGACGAGGAAGCCGAGGAAGGCGCGCTTCCACGACGGGTCGAGGGCGCCGCGCGCCTCGCGATCGTAGCCCTCGCCCTCTATGAGCTCGAAGGACGGCCGTGGCAGGGCCTCGGGTGCCCCTTGGGCCGCGTACGCGCGATCCTCGGCGAGGGCGTGCCCCTGAGCTGCCATAGATCCTCCTTGGTAGCCTTCGAGCCCCCAGGCGGGGGCTCGAAGCGTGGTGCGGTGGTGGTGCGTTTGAGCTGCGTTGTCGTGCGTTTGTGCTGCGTGTGCCCGCGGGCGAGCCCGCGGGTGGTTCCCTGCTTTGCCGCTACGCGATCGCTCGCTTGCGGGCGGCCCTGAGCTTGGCGCTCCGAGCCCTTGGATTGGCCTCCACCTCCGCGTCGCGCGGGGTGAGGGGCCTCGGCGTGAGCACATCCACTATCGGCACGTTCCCGCATACGCACACGCCCAGCTCGGGAGGGCAGGTGCACCCCTTCGCGAGCTCCTGGAACGCGTGCTTCACGATGCGATCCTCGAGGGAGTGGTAGGAGATCACCGCGATGGTCCCGCCGGGCAGAAGCCAGCGAAGCGCGGCGTCGAGGCCCTTCTCGAGCGCCTCGAGCTCCCCATTCACCTCGATGCGAAGGGCCTGGAAGGTCTTGCGCGCGGGATGGCGCTTGGCGCGCTCCCTCGCGGGATAGGCCGCGCGCACGAGATCGGCGAGCTCGGTCGTCGTCTCGATGGGCGCCTTCTCGCGCGCGCGCACGATGGCGGCGGCGATGGCCCTCGCGTGGCGCTCCTCGCCATAGGCGCCAAGGATCCGGACGAGGTCGGGCTGCGAATAGGTGTTGATGACCTCAGCTGCGGTTTTGGTGTGGTTGTCCGGATCCATGCGCATATCCAGAGGGGCCTCCCGCTTATAGGAGAACCCACGCTCTGCCTCGTCGAGCTCGTGCGAGGAGACGCCGAGGTCGAGGAGTACGGCGTCTACGCCCGCGACGCTCGCGTCGAGCAAGATGCGGTCGAGATCGGCGAACGAGCCGTGCACAAGGAGCCGGGGCACCTCGCAAGCGGCGGCTTCGAGCGCGATCTCGGAGGCGGCGAGGGCCGCCGGATCGTGGTCGATGCCGATGAGGAGGCCGTCTTCGCCGAGCGCGGGCGCAAGCGCGCTCGCGTGGCCGGCGCCCCCGAGGGTGCCGTCGACCAAGACCTGGCCGCGTGCGGGCGAGAGGAGCTCGCCCACCTCATCGAGCAAGACCGGTACGTGCCGATATGCGGATGTCAAGGTTCGTCCCTCAGGGCCTAGGCGTCGTAGAGGAGCGACTGGAGCTTGGCTTGCGTCTCCTGCTCCAGGCGCTTCCAGCTCTCTTCGTTCCAGATCTCGAAGCGACGCTCGTTTCCCACCACGACCACCGGCTTGTTGGGCTCGATCCACGTGCGCGCCTCCTCGGGCACCTTGCCGAGGGATATGCGGCCCGCCGAATCGATGTCCACCTCCACGGTGCTCGCGTTGAGAAGACGGCGAAGGTCCTCTTGGGCGCGATTGCGGGGATTGAAATTCGAGCCGAAGCGCTCCTCCACGAAGCTCGCGTGTTCCGCGGGGGTGAACCCGTAGAGCGACTCGCCCATGGGAAGGAGGCAAACCTGGTCGTCGAACTCCCGGCGAAACTCCGCCGGGAGCTTGAGCCGGAGCTTCGAGTCCACGGAGTGGCGCTTGGTGCCCATGAGATGCATGGCGCCCCTCCTCGTCCCCGCAAGCCCTTCGTCGGCAATCAGGCTTCGTCGAGATTCCGGTCCCAACGCTTGCCCATAGTAGGGGCTGAGGTGACATTTCGCAACACTTCGACCCACTTCTTCCCACCAAACCGTCAAACGGCTGGTTTTCCCACTTGTATGGAGTGCATTTCCGCTGGAAGAAGCAGGTGTTTCGAAGTGGGAGGCCCGCTTTTCGCGCAGAGCCTACCACGGAACCTGCACCCGCAAAAGCCCTGCGAGAGGCCTGCGTTTCCACGTGGGGTTGAGGGGGCTTACGCGCCCGCGCGCGGGTGGCTCGTGTAGTACTCCTCCGCGAGGTGCGTGAGGTCGAGATGCGTGTAGCGCTGCGTGGTGGCGATGTCGGCATGGCCGAGGAGCTCCTGGACGCTCCTCAGGTCCGCACCGCCCTCGATGAGGTGCGTGGCGAAGGAATGCCGGAGCGTGTGCGGATGGAGCCCCTCGATGCCCACCATGCGCCCCGCGCGCTCGACGATCGCATGCACCGCCTGGCGCGTGAGCCTGCCGCCGCGCACGTTCAGGAAGAGCGCGCCGCTTGGCCGCCTCGCGCTCACGAGCTCGCCTCGCCAATGCGAGACGTAGTCCTCGATGCGGCGTTTGAGGCTCGGGAGCACCGGCACCACGCGCTCCTTGTCCCCCTTGCCGCGCACGAGGACGAGGGTGCCCTCGTCGAAGAACGAGAGGACGTCGAGGCCGCAGAGCTCGGACACGCGAAGGCCGAGCTCGTAGAGGCACCAGATGATGGTGCGATCCCGCTGACCTTGGGCGGTCTTGGGCCAGGGCTGGTCGAGGAGGCGCTCGGCCTCGTCGATGGCGAGCACGTCCGGCAGGTACTGTGGACGCTTCATGGGCGCCATCCTCGCCGGCACCACCTCGTCCACGAGGCCCTCGGATGCGAGGAAGCGCTGGAAGCCCTTCACCGCCGACACGGCGCGATCGATGGAGGAGGGGGCGAGGCCGTCCGCGAGCAGGCACGCCGCGTGCTCCTCGAGGAGGCGAGGGGTGAGGCCGCCGGGCTCGCGCACTCCCCTCTCGGCGAGCCAGTCGAGGTAGCGCTTGAGATCGCGATCGTAGGCGGCGCAGGTGGCGCCCGCGCGCCCCGCCACGGCGAGCGCATCGAGGTAGGACTCGCGCGCCCGCTCAAGCGCAGTGTCCGGCCGGGGTTCGGCTTCGCGCCTCTTCGCCACGCGCGCTCCCGAAGCGGGCTCAGCGCCCGTTCGGCGCCACCACCTCGTGGCGATCCTTGCCCTCGTGGCGCGCGATCGCCGCGCGCACGAACTCGCGGAAGAGCGGTTGGGGCTTCGTGGGGCGGCTCTTGAACTCCGGGTGGAACTGGCTCGCCACGAACCACGGATGCTCGCTCTCGGGAAGCTCGATCATCTCCACGAGGCGATCGTCGGGCGAGAGTCCGGAGAAGACGAGGCCCGCCTCCGCGAGGCGGTCGCGGAAGGCGTTGTTCACCTCGTAGCGGTGGCGATGGCGCTCGTAGACGAGGTCGGTGCCGTAGGCCTCGCGCGCAAGGGTGCCGGGCTGGACCTTGCACGGCCACGCGCCGAGGCGCATGGTGCCGCCCTTGTCCGTGATGTCCTCTTGGTCGGGCATGAGGTCGATCACGGGATAGGCGCAGTCGGGCACGAACTCCGTGGAGGACGCGCCCTCCATGCCGCCCGCGTGGCGCGCAACCTCGCACACCGCCACCTGGAGGCCGAGGCAGATGCCGAGGAACGGCACCTTCTGCTCGCGAGCGCGCTTCACGGCGAGGATCTTGCCCTCGAGGCCGCGGACGCCGAAGCCGCCGGGCACGAGGATGCCGTCGGAGGTGCCGAGCACCTCCTCCACGTCGTCTGCCGTGAGGTTCTCGCCGTCCACGAGCTTGATCTCCACATGGCGGCCGTAGTGGACGCCGGAGTGGTGGAGCGCCTCGATCACGGAGAGGTACGCGTCGGGAAGCTGCGTGTACTTGCCCACGACGGAGATGCGCGTGACGTCCTCGAGCGAGTTCGCCGCGTGCATCGCGTCGGTGAAGGCGTCCCACTCGGAGAGGTCGAGCTCGCCCGGGTCGAGGCCGAGGCACTCGCACACCTTGAGGTCGAATCCCTGCTCGGCGAGGTAGCGCGGCACATCGTAGATGCTCGGGAGGTCGCAGTTCTCGAACACGCGATCCGCCGGTACGTCGCAGAACATGCCGATCTTCGCGCGGATCGATTCGTCCACCTCGTGGTCTGAGCGGCAGACGATGATGTCGGGCTGGATGCCCATGCCGCGGAGCTCCTTCACGGAGTGCTGGGTCGGCTTCGTCTTCACCTCGTGCGCGGCGCTCATGTAGGGCACGAGCGAGACGTGGATGAAGCACACGTCGCCGCGGGGCTTCTCGTTTCGGAATTGGCGCATGGCCTCCACGAACGGCTGGCCCTCGATGTCGCCGATGGTGCCGCCGAGTTCGGTGATCACCACGTCGGCGCTCGTGTGTTCCTCGATGCGCAGGAAGCGGTCGCGGATGGCGCCCGTCACGTGGGGCACCACCTGCACCGTGCCGCCGAGGAAATCGCCCTGGCGCTCGCGCGAGATGAGCGATTGGTAGATGAGGCCGGTGGTGAAGTTCGAGATGCGGTTCAGGTTCTCGTCGACGAAGCGCTCGTAGTGGCCGAGGTCGAGGTCGGTTTCCTTGCCGTCTTCCGTGACGAAGACCTCGCCGTGCTGGAAGGGGCTCATGGTGCCGGGGTCGACGTTCAAGTACGGGTCGGCCTTCTGCATCATCACCTTGTAGCCGCGGCTCTTGAGGAGCCTGCCGAGGCTCGCCGCGGTGATGCCCTTGCCAAGAGAGGAAACGACGCCGCCGGTTACGAACACGTGCTTCGTCATCCC
Source organism: uncultured Atopobiaceae bacterium (assembly GCA_947625235.1). Lineage (GTDB taxonomy): Bacteria > Actinomycetota > Coriobacteriia > Coriobacteriales > Atopobiaceae > CANRLS01. The sequence continues at coordinate 16,876 of CANQNP010000011.1, forward strand.
GTGCCTCCGCTCATCGATGTGGCCCTCACGCACGGGTTTACAGTGTACCAAGCGCCTCGCGCCCGATGCGCCTGCAATTCCGTCGCCGAGGCGAACACACACCACGATCACTTTCGCCGCGAGCTCGTGGATCCCCTTCGCGAGGGGATCCACACGGCCATGCACGCGGAGCCCAGTGGGTGCTCCTCGGGCATTGCATCGCGAGGGAAGGACGCGCTCAGCGCGCCTCGCGCAAGAGCTCGCGGGCGTGGGCGAGCGACGTCTCGGTAACCGACCCGGCGAGCATGCGGGCGAGCTCGGCCTCGCGCTCCTTGCCCGTCACCGGCACGAGCCGGGTCTCGGGGATGCCATCCGCGTCGGCCTCCTCCTTGGTGACCACGTAGTGCGTCTCGGCCTCGGCCGCCACCTGCGCGAGGTGCGTGACGCAGATCACCTGGCGCGTGCGGGCGAGCTCGGCGATCGTGCGCGCGAGCGAGAGTGCCGCGTGGCCGCCCACTCCCGCGTCCACCTCGTCGAAGACGATGGTCTCGGCGCTTCCCCGCGCATCCTCCACCACCTTGACGGCGAGCATCACGCGCGAGATCTCGCCGCCGGAGGCCACCTTGGCGAGCGGCCGCCAGCGCAGGTTGCGATTCGCGCGATAGAGGATCTCCAAACGCGAGGGCCCCTGCGCGCTCCAGCGGGCCCGCGGCAGGCGCTCCGTGTCCACGGACACCTCGGCGCCCTTCATCTCGAGCCCTTCGAGCTGGGCGTTCACCGCGCCCGCGAAGGCGCCTGCCACCTTTTGGCGCACCTCGTCGAGGGCATCGGCGGCCTCGGCCAAGCGCGCCTCGGCGGCTCGGGCCCGCTTCGTCGCCTTCTGGAGGAGCGCGGAGGAATCGCGCGAGGCCTCCACGAGCGCCGCCGCCTTCTCACGCCTCGCGAGCACGTCTTCCAACGAGGGCCCGTAGTTTCGCGCGAGACCTTGGAGGGCCGCCTGCCGCTCGCGAAGGCGCTCGAGCTCCGCGGGGTTGATGTCCACGGCATCGGCGCGATCGCGAAGCGTCGTCGCCACGTCCTCGGCCTCGAAGAGCGCCTCCTCGAGCGATTCCGCAAGATCCGAGAGCGCGGGGTCGTGGGCCGCCTGGGCCTTGAGCTCGGAGATCGCGAAGGAGAGCCGATCGATGGCGCCGTCATCCTCCACAAGCGCACCGCGCGCTCCCACAAGCGCGGCGAGCAGCTCGTCGGCGTGCTCGGCGCTCCTCAGCCTCTCGCGGAGCTCGTCCAGCTCTCCCGCCTTCGGTGCCACGGCGTCGATCCTCGAGAGGACGAAGCGCGCCTCCGAGAGCGCCTCCTCAGACGCCTGGGAGAGCGCCCGCACGCGTTTGAGCTCGGCACGCGCGGCCATGGCCTTCGCGAAAGCCTCCTCCCAGGCCGCCTTCGGCGCCTCGAGCGCCCGGGGATCGAAGCCGTCCACGATCGCAAGGTGGTTCGCCGGCGCGAGGAGGCGCTGGTGCTCGTGCTGGCCGCAGAGGTCAATCGTGGCGCCCAGCCCCTGTGCGAGCTCGGCCACCGTGGCCATGGCGCCGTCGATGGCAACTCGCCCGCGCCCCGTGGCCGAGAGCCGCCGCGTGACGACGTGGCCGTCCTCGGATTCGTCGTCGGTGAAGATGCGCCCCGCCACCTCGAGCGTCTCGGCGCCGTCGCGCACCGACGTGGCCTGCCCTCGCTCCCCCGCGAGGAGCTTCAGCCCCTCGACGAGGGCCGTCTTGCCGCTGCCGGTCTCGCCGGTGATCGCCGTGAGGTGGGCGCCGGGCGCGAGCGTGGCCTCGGCGATGAGCGCGAGATTGGCGATGGAGATCTCGTCGATCATCGGCGTGCTTCGCCCCTCGCGCCCGTCGTGCCGTAGAACACGCGCGACACCGACTGGTAGAACTCGCCGGTCTCCTCCGAGAGCAGGATGATGTCGCCCGCGCCACGCCGAACGACGATGCGCGATGCCTGCGCGCCCTCCGCGGCGAGGCGACCATCGAGAAAGACGAGTCGCTCCACCGGACGCTCGGGCGAGAGCGCGATCTCCACCACGTCGGAAGCGGCGGTGAGGAAGGCGCGGGCGAGGATGGTGTGGGGCGCGATGGGCACGCACACCATGCCCGTGAAGCTCGGCGTGACGATGGGGCCGCCGGCCGAGAGCGCGTAGCCCGTGCTCCCGGTGGCCGTGGCCACGACGAACCCATCCGCGCGCAGGCGATCGATCGGCTCTCCGGACACGGCGATGTCGAACTCGACGATGTCGCCCATCGCGCCGCGCGAGAGCGCCATCTCGTTCAGGCAGAAGAGGTCGAAGAGCGGCCCGGAATCCTCGAAGTAGATGTCCACGGAAAGCGTCGCGCGCCTCGAGGCGTGGAGCTCGCCGGCGAGCGCGGACCCCACGGTCTCGCGGATGTGCGAGGAATCCGCACCGGTGAGAAACCCCAGGTGGCCATAGGAGAGCCCGAGGATGGGCACCTCCGCGCACGCCACGATGGAGGCCGCGCGAAGCAGCGTGCCGTCGCCTCCGAGCGAGACGACGAGGTCGAACTCCTCGATGGGGGGAAGGCCCTTCTCCCCGCGCGAGAGCTCGGGCGCCACGACCACCCAGACGCCCTCCGACTGGAGCCAGCGCGAGAGCTCGCGGGTGCCCTCCACGGCGTCGGCGCGCGAGCGATTGGGAACGAGCATGACCTTCACGCTGAGCGCACCTCCCCGAGCTCCGAAGCCTTGGCGCCTATGCTACTCCCTCGGGAGCGCCGGGTTCGAAACGCGGGTCGAGGGACGGCGCGGAGCCGCCCGCACGTCACGCGCCTCGACGCCTCGCGAGCAGGAGGTACTCCTGGTTTCCCTTGGCGCCCCTCACCGGCGAGGGGACGACGCGCTCCACGGCGAGGCCCTGCGTGGCGAAGGCCCGGCTCGTGCGCTCCACGGCCTCGCGCCGCACCGCCTCCTCGCGCACCACGCCGCCCGCGCCCACCTCATCCGCCGGAGCCTCGAACTGCGGCTTCACGAGGCAGAGGAGGAGGCCGCCTGGCCTCAGGAGGTAGGCCACGAGGCTCGCGAAGCTCGCGGCGGACGCGAAGGAGACGTCCATGACCGCGAGGTCGTAGGCGGCCTTTCGCGCGGGGTCGTCCGCGAGGGCGCGCGCATTGGTGCGCTCGAGGAGCTCGACGCGCGGATCCTCCCTGAGCGTCCAGGCGAATTGGCCGTAGGCCACGTCGACGGCACTCACGCGCGCAGCGCCCGCCTTGAGGAGGCAATCGGTGAAGCCCCCCGTGGAGGCGCCGATGTCCACGCAGGCGAAGCCGCTCACATCGAGATCGAAGGCCTTGAGGGCGCCTTCGAGCTTGAGCCCGCCGCGCGAGACGTAGCGCTTGGCGGCGCGCACGTGGAGGGGCGCCCCCTTGGAAACGAGGTGCCCGGGAGACGTGAGGCGCTCGGAGGCGCCTGACACCTCCCCCGCGAGGATCATGCGCCTCGCCGCGTCGACGCTCGGGGCAAGGCCTTGGCGCACTAGCTCTTCGTCGAGGCGCACCACGATCGCTACGAAGGGTCCTTGCGGCTGCCAGCACCTGCGACCTCGGATTTTTCGCTACTCTCAACCATTGCTTGAGGCTTTTCCTCGACGGTCGCTTGAGAGTCTTCCTCCCCTTGCGCCTCGGCGAGCGCCTCGCGCTCGGCGGGGGTGAAGGTGGGGTCCTCGACGATGTCCGTGGCACGCAGCCCGAGGGAGATGCCCTCTTCGAGGAGGTCGAGCGACTGCTCGATCGTGGTGTCCTTCGCCTTCACGCTCGAGACGATGGCGGAGAGCCGCGCCATGAGCTCGTCGAAGTCGGTGTAGGTGGATGCGTCGCGCGTCTCGGCCATCATTCCCCGCCCTCGCGTGCCTCATCACTCGCCTCTTCGGGGGTTTCCCCGGGCGCCTCCCCATCGTCGGGCTCGGAGGCCTTCGCGAGCTCGCTTCTCGCCACGGCGCCGAGGATGCCGTTCACGAACCTATGCGAATCCTCGCCGCCGAGCGCCTTCGCGAGGCGCACCGCCTCATCCGCGCATACGGCGACGTCCACGTCGTCTTCGAAGAGGAGCTCGTAGAGGGCCACGCGCAGGAGGTTCTTGTCCACCGGCGTGATCCTCGAGAAATCCCAGCCGATCGAGTGCTCGGCAATCGCGGAATCGAGCTCCCCGCGCCGCGCCTCCACGCCGAGGGAGATCTCGCGCGCATAGGGGCGCACGGGGCCCGTCGTCACGAGGTTCTCCTTGCCCGCCTCGTCGCTCACGAGGTACACGTCTCCCAGCACCGCCGAGACGCTTCGCCTCGCGGCCTCCGCCTGGAAGAGCACTTGCACCGCCTGCAGGCGATCGAGGGACCGCCCGTGGAAAGTGGGCACCGCGCTTAGGCCTTGGGGAAGACGAGCTCGTCGATGGCCACGTTCACCGCGCCCACCTCGACGCCGGCCTGGCTCTGGAGGATCTCCGCAACGTCCTCGCGCACCTGCTGGGCGAGCTGGGTGAAGGGATACCCGAAGAAGACGGCGATGGGCAGCGTCACCTCGAGCTTTCCATCTATGACCTCGGCCGTGACCGTGTCCTTCTCCACCGTCGGCTTGGAGGTGATGAGGGAGAGGAGGTTCGTGGCCACGTTGTGGCCGTTCACGTAGGCGACGCCCTCCACGCGCTCGGCGGCGGTGGTGACGAGCGTGGCGATCACGTTCGTGGAAATCGTCACGCCCGAGACGGTGACCGAATCGCTCATGGCAATCCTTCCCTAGGAAACTAGCGGTATCTATACCCGAGAGACGAACTTGCCATCGCGCGTGTCGACCTTGATGCGCTCGCCCACGTTGAGGTAGAGCGGCACCTGCACCACGGCGCCGGTGGATATGGTCGCGGGCTTCGTGCCGCCGGAGACGGTGTCGCCCTTGAGGCCGGGATCGGTCTCGGTGACCTCCGCCTCGATGAACATCGGAGGGGTGACGCCGATGATCTGGTCGTCGGCGTATTGGATCTGCACGACGTCGTTCTCGAGCAGCCACTTCGCGTTGTCGCCGATGTAGTCGGCCGAGAGCGGGAGCTGCTCGTAGGTCTCGTTGTCCATGAAGTAGTAGTCCTGGCCGTCGTTGTAGAGGTACTGGTACTCGCGCGTGGTGAGGTTCACGCTCTCGAACTTCGTGCCGGCGTTCACGGTGTAGTCCACCACGCGGCCGCTCTGGAGGTCGCGCACCTTGTAGCGCACGAACGCGCCGCCCTTCCCGGGCTTCACATGCTGGAACTCGACGAGCACCGCGGGCTTGTCCTTGATGAGGAGGCCCATGCCGTTGCGGAAATCTGCCGTGGAAATGGTGGCCACAATCTTGTCCTTTCGAAAAGCCGGCGCACGCGCACCCACGCGCCCGGCACCGGCCGGAATCCTTCAGCGAACGAGAAGAGTATAGGGCACGCGGCCCGTGGCGCCGCGTCCGAGCGTGCGCTAGGCGTCGAGCCTCGTGGGCTTGATGCGCACGCCCTTGCGGCCCTCGTCGGCCACCGCGCGCGCGACGTCGGCGGCAGTGTTTTTGGTGTGGCGCTCGGTGTAGGCGACGATGAGCATCGGGAGGTTGAGGCCGGTGACGGCCACCCATCCCTCGCGCTCCTCCACGAGGCCGCTCACCTGGTTGAACGGCGTGCCTCCCCAAAGGTCGACGAGGAAGAGTATCTGGTCCTTCTCGTCGAGCGAGTTGATCGCGCCTTCGAGCGCCACGCGGAAATCATCCGGCCCCATGCTGGGCTCGAGCGTCGCACTCGCGACGTTTCGTTGCGCGCCGAGCACCATCTGCGCCGAAGCGAGCATGGCATCGGCCACGCCGCCATGGCTCACCACCACGATACCGACCATGTGTTACCTCCCGGGATTCGAGCGACGGGAGCATCGCCCGCCATCCAGTCTAGCGCGCTCGCCCGGAGGGCAGGCCATGTCCGCCGATCCAGTCGAGCGCGGCGCCTAGCAGTCGATGACCACGAGGTCGTGGGGCGAGGTCGCGAAGGGCTCGAAGCCGCGCTCGGTGACGACGCCGGTGTCCTCGAGGCGGATGCCGAACTTGCCGGGCAGGTACACGCCGGGCTCGATGGTGACCACCGAACCCGCGGGCACGGGCTTGTCCCAGCGCGGGCTGAAGGACGGCTCCTCGTGGATCTCCACGCCCACGCCGTGGCCGAGGCCGTGGTTGAAGTAGGCGCCGAGGCCCGCGTCCTCGATCACGTGCTTTGCCACGTTGTGGATCTCGAGGCCGTTCACGTCGGGTCTCACCGCGGCGGCCGCGTCCTCGTGGGCGCGCTGCACGACCGCGTAGGCCTCGCGCACCTCGGCCGGCGGCTCGCCGAGCGCGACGGTGCGCGTCATGTCGGCGTGGTAGCCCTTCACCATGGCGCCGTAGTCCATGAGCACGAGCTCGCCCTCCTTGGCGGTGCGCTCTCCGGGCTTCGCGTGCGGGTTCGCGGCATTGGGCCCACAGGCGACGATCGAGCCGAAGGAGAGCGCGTCGGCGCCGTGAGCGAGCATGAAGTGCTCGAGCTCGGCGCGGATCTCGAGCTCCGTCATGCCCGGCTTGATGAAGCCCACCATGTGGCTGAAGGCGGCGTCGGTGATGGCCTGCGCCTCGCGGAGGAGCTCGAGCTCCCCCTCGTCCTTCACCATGCGAAGGCCCTGCTCGTCGCCGTGGAGGCGCGGCCAGAGGCACGCGATCGAGGCCTTGTCCACCTCGTGGAGGAGCTCGTCGTAGAAGCCGAGCTCGAGGGTGTCCTCGACGGCCACCACGCGGGCGCGGCCGTGGAGGATGCGCTCGGCCGTCCAGGCGGGATGCCCGACGTTCTCGCGATCGATCCGCCAGGCCTCGGGGTCGGCGATGTGTTCCTTGAAGGCCTCGTCGTAGCGGGAATCGGTGTGGAGCCAGAGGCCCTCGCCGTCGAGGTAGATCGTGTGGGAGCGCTCGTCATCGAGCACGTTCGCCGCGCCCGTGAGCCAGCGGATGGTGGCGAGGTCGCGAATCACGCAAGCGTCGTAGCCGCGCTCGTCCATGAGCGCGCGAAGGGTGGCGATGCGGCGGCGGGTGTCTTCGGGCATGGTGCCTCCTCTTGTTCCTTATTCGCCTTCCGAGGTGGAAGCAGGTGGCTGTGGCGGGGATGAAGGGGCCTTGGGCCGGCGCGCCTGGCAGAAGGCCGCGAGGTGCGAGGAGAGGACGTCGTCGGCCACGGGCTCGGGAAGCGCACGGCCGACGGCGCGCGGAAGCACGAACATGCGCCGATTCGTGAGCTTGGCGGTCTCGTCCCGCATCGCCCGCGAGAGTTCCTCCGGCGTGAGCGCGCAGGCGACCTCCTCGAGCCCGAAGCGCGCGAGGAGCGCGTCCAGCGCGAAGACCACGTCGGGGTCGAGGCCCGAGAGCTGCCACGCGAGGCGCGCCTCGAAGCGCAGGCCCTCGGCGAGGTAGGCGCCGAAGGAGTACTCCTCGCCGAGGCAGGCGGCGAGGGCGCGGGCGAGCGGGAGCCCGATGTCGAGCGAGCGCCTGGCGCCCGCGAGCGAAGACGAGGCGAGGCGCCCGCGGGCACGCGCCGTCTCGAGCGCTTGGGACACGAGGCCCATCGTGTCGTCGGGCGAGGCCGTCTCCGAGAAGCCGATCACGAGGTCGAAGGCCTTGGGTGATTCCACGAAGGCGGATTGGACCATGTGGGCGCACGCGTTCTCGAGGCTCCGCTCGTCGTCGCCCCCTTCGAGGAGCGCGGGATCGGCGAGGATCGTGGAGATCGCCGGCGGGCAGTGGACGATGCCCCTCGTGCCCCCGGCGGAGAGGTTGTGGGGGGTGCAGGAGGCGAGGATGATCGCCTCGAGCGTGGTGGGAAGGGCGACGCAGGGGGCCTTGCCTCCCCAGTTGCCCGCGATCCACGAGGCGAGCGAGAGGGCCTCCATGCCGCCCACGGCCACGATGCCGTCATCGGGCGTGAGGCCGCGTCCTGCGAGCTCATCGGCCACGTCGATCGCCGTCTCGAGCGAAAGCGCGGCCCAAGACGCGGGGATCGCCACGTCGAAGGTGCGAAAGCCGCTGCTTGAGAGGAGCCTGCGGATCTCCTCGGCCCGCTCGGCGGGCACGCCCTCCTCCACGAGCAGGGCGGCGAGGCGCGGCTTGCCCACACAGGACGCGAGCTCCGAGCCGACGCGCTCGCGGATGCGGGGAGCCGCGAGGATCACGCAGCGATTGCCCGCCACGGCCACGGCCTGGCGAAGCGGCGAGGCGCCCAAGGCATCCCGGGCAGTGTCCACAGCTCGCCTCCTCACACTCGAAGCCAACCGCTCCATCCTAGCGAAACCCGCGCACGGGCGGCGCGTCGACGCGGGCATGCCCCTCCCCTAGCCCCAAGGGAGCGCCGCCACGATCGCCAAGGCCACGCACCAGCCGCTCACCCAGGGGCCGAGGGCGAAGGTGCGCTCGTGGCGCGCCTTCGCGAAGAGCGCGCCGGTGCCCAAGCCGAGCGCGAAGGCCCAGACGCCGAGCACGCCGAGGGCGAGCGTCCAGCAGGCCATGAGCTTCACGTCCCCGAAGCCAAGGCCCGGCTCCGCTCCCCTGCCCCGCCGCCACATCTCGAATCCGGCGAAGAGCGCGCCCAAACCCACCGCGAGGAGGAGGCAGGCCCAAGGTGGCGCGAGGCGCGCGTCGAGCGCCGCCACCCAGGGAAACCAGGCAAGCCAGGCGACGCCGGCGAGACGCACCCCCTCTACCGCGAGGGCCGAGAGCGCCATCGCCGCGAGAATCGCGTTCGGGAGCAGGCGCGTCCTCGCGTCCACGATCGAGGCCCAGATCGCGAAGGCGCAGACGAGCACCATGGGCTAGCTCGCCTTTCCCGTGCGCTTCCCGTGCGCCCGCTCCCAGCCGTAGGGCACGCCCTCGAGGAGGCGCGCCTCCACGGGGCGAAGGAGGCGCGTGTGGATCACGTCCCTCTCGGTCTGCGGATCCACGAGGATCACGCGGATGCCCGCGAAGGAGCCGCCGAGCACGTCCGTGAGGAGCTGGTCGCCCACGAGCACCGTCTGCTCGGCCGGCACGCCCGCCCCGTCCATCGCGCGCCTAAGGCCGAAGGGAAGCGGTTTCAGCGCGAAGGTGACGACGGGCGCCGAGAGAGCCTCGGAGGTGTGCCGAAGGGCCGCGAGCGACCAGTTGTTCGAGACGAGCGCGAGGCGAAGGCCCTGCTTCCGGGCGCGCGCGCACCATGCGATGACGTCCGGTGCGGGATCCACCTCGCCCCTCGGCACGCAGGTGTTGTCGCGATCGAGGAGCACGAGGCGCACGCCCATCGCGCGGAGCTCGGCGGGATCCACCTCCGAGAGCGCGTGCAACCGGCACCACGGCGTGAGGGCGGAAATCCTCATAGCCCACGCTCCGCCATCTCCTGCCTGGCCTGCTCGATCGCCTGCAGGTGCTCCTCGTAGGTTTCGGAGAACGTGCGGTTGGAGTAGCCGTCGCGCTCGATGAGGAGGAAGTAGAGGTAGTCGGTCGCCTCGGGGTGGAGCGCGGCCTCGATGCACGCGAGATCGGGCGTGCAGATCGGCGTGGGCGGAAGGCCCGTGTTGAGGTAGGTGTTGTAGGGGCCCTCCTGCTGGAGGTCGTCCGCCGTCACCTCGCCGCCCGTCACGTACGCCGTCGTCGCGTCGGACTGGAGCGCCATCCCCTGGCGAATGCGATTCCAGAAGACCGAGGACACGAGCGCGTAGTCCTCGGGATTGCCCGCTTCGGCGTTGATGATCGAGGCGAGGATGAGGATCTCGTAGTCCGTGGGATCGTAGCCGTAGGTGGCGGAGATCTCCTGCTCACCGCTCGTGAAGTCGATCTCGGGCACCTCGGCCGCGTATTGGTCGAGCATCGCGCGGATGACGCTGTCGGCGCTCACCTCCTTGCCGGAGAAGTCGTAGGTCTTGGCCCAGAGGAAGCCCTCGAGGGAATCATCGCGCGCCTCGGAGAGGAACGGGTAGTCGGCGAGGTAGTTCCCAGCCTTCGCCTGGGCGAGGAAGTCGTCGGCGGGGATGCCGAGCGCCGCCTCGACGACCTCGGCGGTCTTGGCGACGGTGAGACCCTCGGGGACGGTGAGGCGGCCTTCCTGCGTGTTCGGCCCGGCCACGAGCTGCGCCACGACGTTTTCCGGCGACATACCGGTCAGGAGCTGGTAGGTGCCGGGCTTGAGCTTCATGTCGGCGCCCTGCGAGCTCACCGCCTGCATGAAGGCCTTCTCGTCGTTGATGACGCCCGCCTTCAAGAGCTCGCCCGCAATCATGTCGCCCCCCGCCCCCTCGGGGATGACGACGGTCACCATCTGGCCCGCCTCGACGCCCGGGGCCTCATCCTCCTCGGGCGCGAAGACGCAGCGGGTGAGGAGGAAGAAGCCGCCGATGGCGATGATGGCGCAGACGACGAGCGCGATCGCCACCGCGAGGCCGCGTGAGACGCCGCGCTCCTCGGGTGTGCCCTGGGCCGCGCGGGAGGCGCCGGCGCGCGGAGCGGCGAGTGGCGGCGTTGCCTTCGCGTACTGCGCGTGGACGGCGCGGTGGACGCCGGTTCCCTCGCCCGCATCCCGCGTGGTGGCGGCGCGCGGGGGGTTCGCGGCACGGGCGCTCGAGCCCATCCTCTGCTGCGAGGCCGCGGAGGGCCGCGTCGCGCGGGCGCGGGGGCGCGAGGGGGAAGCCGCGCCCTGCGAGCGTTCGTGCCGCGGCGCCTGGGGATCGCTCATCATCGGGTCCGCCTTGTCAGTCGGCCTGGGCGTCGAGATAGGACTGCAGGAAGATGGATGCGGCGAGCATGTCGAGCGAACCGCGCGCATCCCGGGAGGTCCTCTTCTGCTCCCTCACGATACGCCGAGCCTCCTCGCTGGAAAACCGCTCGTCCCAAAACTCCAGAGGAATTCCCAGATCGTGGGCAAGCTGGCCCGCCTCCGAGCGCACCTTCCGCGCCTGCGGGCCCACCTCGCCCGAGAGCGTGAGGGGAAGTCCCACGAGGAGGAGCTCGGGAGACGTCTCCTCCACGAGATCCATGAGCGCGTTCGCCCGGCGCCTCACCTCGAGGGTGCTGAGCACGCAACGCGGCGTGGCCACCCGCCCGGACGGATCTGAGAGCGCCACGCCGATCCTGCGATCGCCCCAGTCGAGCGCGAGCACCCTCACGAGGCGAAGAGCTCCGAGGCGTGCGCGAGCGCGGCGCCGATGGCGGAGGCGTCAGCGCCGCCACCCTGCGCCATCTGCGGCTTTCCGCCTCCCCTTCCGCCCACGATGGGCGCGAGCTCTCGGATGACGTTCCCGGCGGCGAAGCCGGCCCCCACGGCGGCCGGCGTGCCGGCGGCAAGGAGCGCGACCGTGCCCTCGGGCGTGGCGCTCGCGATGATCGCCGCCGAGGCCTCGCCGAGCTTGCCGCGGAGCGTATCCCACACGCCGCGCAGGTCCTTGGCGCCGCGGCCATCGAGCCGCACGATCGCGAGCTTGTAGCCGTGCACGTCGCGCGCCGCGCGCACCGCCTCGTCGATCTCGCTCGAGCCGCCGCCGGAGAGCGCCTTCTGGAGTCGCTGCTCGGTCTCGCGCTCCTTCGCGCGAAGGTCGCGCACGGCCTTCGCGAGCGCGGTCGGCGCGCACCTGAGCTCGGACGCGGCCTCGTCGGCGGCGTCGAGGCGCGCATTCAGGTAGGCGAGCGCGCCCTTGGAGGTCACGGCCTCGATGCGCCTCACCGCGGCGCCCACCGAGGACTCCGAGATGATCTTGAAGAGCCCGAGCTCGGCGGTGTTGCGCGCGTGCGTGCCACCGCAGAACTCCATCGAGACGGCGCCGGTCGCGTCTTCGACGGAGACCACGCGCACGCGATCCCCGTACTTCTCGCCGAAGAGCGCGATCGCGCCCTTGGCGCGCGCCTCCTCGATGGGGAGCTCCTCGGTGGCCACGGGGATGGCGCGGAAGATCTCCTCGTTCACGAGGCCCTCGACCTCGGCGAGCTCGTCTTTCGTCATGGCCTCGAAGTGGCTGAAGTCGAAGCGCAGCCGATCGGGCGCCACGAGCGAGCCGGCTTGGTGCACGTGCTCGCCAAGCACCTCGCGAAGCGCGCTGTCGAGCAGGTGCGTCGCGGTGTGGTTCCTGCGGATGAGCTCGCGGCGCTCCACGTCCACCACCGCGCGCACGGCCTGCCCGACGAAGGCCTCGCCCTCCTCCACGCGGCCGACGTGCGAGGTGAGCCCGTCGCCTCGCACCTGGCAGTCGCGGACGGCGAAGCGGAGGCCCTCGGCGAGGATGAGTCCCTCGTCGCCCACCTGGCCGCCCTTTTCCGCGTAGAAGGGCGTGGCGTCGAGGACGATCTCCACCTCCGAGCCCGCGGTGGCGCGCTCCACGCGCTCGCCCGCGGCCACGATCGAGCGCACCGTGAGGCCCTCTGCCACCACGTCCTCGTAGCCGATGAAGGACGTCTGGCCGAGCTCGTCCGCGAGCCCCGTCCAGAGGTCGAGCCCGCTCCACGCGTCGCCTTCGGTGGCAAGCGCGGAGCGCGCGCGCCGGCGCTGCTCCTCCATGAGGGCCTCGAAGCCCGCCATGTCCACCGTGAGCCCCTTGCCCTCGCCGATCTCTCGCGTGAGGTCCACGGGGAAGCCATAGGTGTCGTGCAGCGTGAAGGCCGTCTCGCCGGAGATCGCATCGCCCTCCGAGAGCTCGGCCATGGCATCCATGAGGTAGCTCCGGCCGGTCTCGAGCGTCTTCGAGAAGCGCTCCTCCTCGGCCGCGATGGTACCCCGCACGAGCGCCTCGTTGTCCTCGAGCTCGGGATACACGTCGCCCATGAGATCGCGCACGAGCGCGGCGAACTCGCCCACGAAGGCGCCCTCGATGCCGAGCATGCGCCCGTGGAAGATCGCGCGGCGCAGAAGCCGGCGCAGGATGTAGCCGCGGCCCTCGTTCGAGGGGAGGATGCCGTCCGCGATCATGAACGAGACGGCGCGCGTGTGGTCGGCGATGATGCGCAGCGACACGTCCGTGGCCTCGTCCTCGCCGTAGCGCTTGCCGCTCTTCCGCTCGCCGAGCTCGATCAGCGAGGAGAGGATGTCGCCGTCGTAGTTCGAGGACTTTCCCTGCATGATGGCCGCGATGCGCTCGAGGCCCATGCCGGTGTCGACGTTTCGGTGCGGCAGGTCGACGAGCGTGCCGTCCTCCTGGCGGTCGTACTGCGTGAAGACGAGGTTCCAGAACTCGAGGAAGCGATCGCAATCGCAGCCGGGGGCGCAATCGGGGCGCCCGCACCCCACCTCGGGACCCTGGTCGTAGTAGATCTCGGAGCACGGGCCGCAGGGGCCCGTGGGGCCGGCCGCCCAGAAGTTGTCCTCCTCGCCGAGGCGCGAGATGTGGCCCTCCTCGATGCCGAGCTCCTTCCAGATCTCCTCGCACTCGTCGTCGTCGGTGAAGACGGTGCAATAGAGGCGCTCCTTCGGGAGCCTCAGGTGGTCGCACACGAACTCGAGGGCCCACTCGCACGCCTCGCGCTTGCCGTAGCCGCCGAAGGAGAAGTTGCCGAGCATCTCGAAGAACGAGAGGTGGCGGCCATCGAGGCCGATCACGTCGATGTCGTTCGTGCGCAGGCACTTCTGGCAGGAGGCCGCGCCGATGGAATCCATCGTCTTCGTGCCGAGGTAGTACGACTTGAACTGGTTCATGCCCGCGTTCGTCACGAGGAGCGACGGGTCCTCGGGGATGAGCGAGGACGAGCGCCAGACGCTGCAGCCCTTCTCGGCGAAGAAGTCGAGGAAGGCGGAGCGAATGGCGGCGGTGCTCATGGGCTCGGGGGTGCAAGGGGCCATGGGGATCTCCCTCTCAGGGCTGGCGAGTTGGCAAATGGGGGCGCGCGGGGCGCGCGGGGCGCACGGGCCGCACGCGCACAACCCCCTAGCTTAGGCCATCCGTGCGGCGAGCGGCGTCGCGCTGGCGCTTCTTCATCGCCTGGGTGCGGAGCTCGCCTTGATCGTTCGGGATGTCGTCCTCGTCCACGTCCACGATGATGGGCTCTTCGGTGAGTCGCTTCGCCTTGCGCTGCTGCTTATCGGTCTTGTCCTGCTGCCTCTTGGCGCGCTTGGCCGCGCGACGACGATCGCGAAGGACCTGCTCAGCGTCCTCGACGGGCGCGTCGGCCCCGTCGGCCTCGCTCGCGGGCGTGCGGGAGGGCTCTCCCGGCAAGGACAGCGACTGGCCACTCGCCACGGCCGCGTCCTCGCGCTCCTCGTCGCGCGCGCGATCGAAGATCGAGCGCGCCTCGTCGGCATGGCGGCGGATGAGGTCGGAGATGTGCACCTCCGAGCCCTGCGGCCGCTTCTGCGCCTTCACCTTGATGTGCTTCGAATCCTCCTCGGGGATGAGGCGGGAGGTGGCGAAGAAGTTGTCGTCGTCGAGCGCGTCGAAGGAGGGCGCTGGCGAGCCGTCGGGGTGCCTGAAGGGCGTGCCCTGGAAGATGGCCCCGTCATAGGACACGAGCTGGCGATGCGTGCGCGTCTCGAAGTAGTAGATGAAGACGCCCTTGATGGCGGCTGAGATGGGGATGGAGATGATCATGCCCACGGGGCCGCCGAGCGTCGATCCCACGACGATGGCGAGGAGCGAGAACGCCGGGTGCACCGAGACGGTCGAGCGCATGATCACGGGCCCGATGATGTTGTCGGTGATGTTCTCGGCGATCACGGCCATGATGAGCGTCCAGAAGGCGCAGAAGGGGCTCACCGTGAGCGCCGTCACCGTGGCGAGGGCCGCCGAGATGATGGGCCCCACCACGGGGATCACGTGGAGCACGCCCGTGAGGATGCCCATGAGCATCGCGTAGGGCTGCCCCACGATCCAAAAGCCGAGGCCCGAGAGCACGCCGTCGATCACGCTCGTGATGACCACGCTCTTCATGTAGCCGCCCACCGAGCGGGAGAGCACCGCGAAGAGGAGCGTCACGTCCTCCTGGCGATCGGGGCCCGTGATGGTCGCGAGCTCCTTGAAGATGCGCGGGTAGTCCACCGCGAGCCAGTACGCGAGGATGAGGCCGAGGAAGAACATCATGACGCCGTTCGCGAAGCCCATGATGTTCGGGAGGAGCCCACCGGAGATCTGCCCGAGGAGGTCGCTCGCGAGCCGCGAGGTAGAGGACGTGATGTAGTCCACGAGTGCCTGGATGTTCTGCTCGATGCCACCGAAGCCGTCCGAGGCGAGCGCCTGCACCTGCTGGGTGAGCCAGTGCTCGGCCTCGGAGAGGTAGTCCGGCACCTTGCGCAGCAGGCTCACGAGCTGCTCGATGGTGATCGGCCCGAGGATGGCGATGGCCCCGATGACCACGCCGAGGATGACCACGAGGGCGATGATGGCGCCCACCGGGCGTCCGACCTTTCGATCCTCGAGCCAGTTCACGATGGGGCTCATGATGAAGCCCACGATGCACCCCACCGCGAGGAACTCGAGCGTGGGGAGCAAGAATCCGAGGGCGTAGAGCGCCGAGGCGAAGATGGCGATGGCGCCCACGACGATGCCGATGCGCACGAGGCGTCGGCGATCGCGCGCGTCATCGGCTCCGAGCCCGCGCTCTTCTCTCTCCGTCCCTTGGACCATGGCTCCCCCCGAGCCCACCCTACGACATCGTGCCGTCGGGGTCGAGCCGATCCTTCACCTTCTTGAGCGTGCGACGGAGGAAGCGCGACACCTGCACCTGCGACACGCCGAGCTTGCGCGCGATCTCCACCTGCGTGAGGTTGTCGACGAAGCGCATGCGGATGACCTCCTGCTCGCGCGGCGAGAAGGACTTGATGGTCTCCTCGATGACGAGGCGCTCGTCGATGGATTCGAGCTCCTCGTCCTCGGTGGCGTAGCGGTCGATGATGGAGGGGGAATCGTCCTCCTCGGTGCTGCCCGCCTCGAGCGGCACGGAGCTGTAGGCCCCGGAGGATTCCATGGCCTCCAGCACCTCGTCCACGCTCACGTCGAGCTTCGCGGCGATCTCGTCGACCGTGGGCGAGCGCTTGAGCTCGACCGTGAGCTCGTCGGTGGCCTGGTTCACCTTCTTCGAGAGCTCCTGGAGGCGCCTCGGCACGCGCACGCTCCAGCCCTTGTCGCGGAAGTAGCGCTTGATCTCGCCCGTGATCGTGGGCGTGGCGAACGTCGTGAACTCGAGCCCGCGCGAGGGGTCGAAGCGATCGATGGCCTTGATGAGGCCGATGGAGCCCACCTGCACGAGGTCGTCGAGGGGCTCGCCGCGGTTCTTGTAGCTGCTCGCGAGGAAGCGCACGAGGTTCAGGTGGCTCTCGATGAGCTGGGCGCGCGCGTCCTCGTCGTCCTTTTCCTTGTAGAGGCGGAAGAGCTCACGCGTGCGCTCCTTGTCCCACGCGAGCTTGCCCCGGCCGGATGCGGCCGAGACCCTGCGGGCGTGGACCCCCTTGGTTGCGCTCACGGAGGGCTCAGACGAGCTCACAGCTGTCTCCAAGGTCGTCGTCGGCGAACGCGCGCTTCACCACGCGCAGGGTGGACGCCTCGTCATCCACCTCGTACTCGTCGCTCACGGCGGCGAGGATGAGCTCGGCGTAGGAGAAGGAACCCTGGGCGAACTGCTCGGCCTTGGGCTCGCGATCGCCGAGGCCGAAGGTCATCTCCACCTCGCCCTCATCGACGCCGAAGACGACGTCGAGCGCGTCATCGGTGGTGGCGGAGGCGTAGACGAAGCCCTCCTCGGCCGCCATGCGCACATCCTCGACGTCGTCGATGGAGAGCCCCGCGACCACCGCGAGGTTCGCCGCGAGCATGCGGATCGATCGTGCGAATCGCGGCTCAGCGGGCATGCTGAGTTTGACGATGCTCTTTGCCATGGCGCTTTCCTGCCTTCGCTCGAATGGGTGGAAGAGAGCCGGGCGCCCCACCCGGCCCAATGGGGCCTGCCTCCTAGGCGGCTTCGGGGGAATCGCCCGCGTCGTCGCCGGAGGAGGGGTACGTGAAGAACCCGTCGTTGGGGGAGTCGCTCGGCTCGGGCGGGAGCTCGACGCCCACGGCGTCCGCCACCTCGGCGACCTTCTCCTCGAGGGCCACCTTCGCCGCCTTCTCCTGAAGCGCCGGGGCCTCGCGCTTCGGCGCGATCTTGCGGGAGACCGCCTTGCCGAGCTTGGCGACGGCACCGCCCACGGCCGTGCTCGCCTGCGAGGCGCCCTTCGAGATGGCGTTCGTGGCACTGACCGCGCTGCCGGAGATCGTGCTCACGTCCGAGAGGATCGTGTCCACGGTGGTGAGGTCGCCCTTGAGGGCGCCGATCGTCTGGTCGACGTTGTCCACGACGGCGGGAAGCGCCTGCAGCGTGGGACGGAGGTCGGAGATCGTCTGGTCGACGTTCGCGAGGATGCCGTCCACCTTCTCGAGCGACGTGCCAAGCTGGTCGGTGAGGCCGTCGACCTTCTTGCGCAGCTTGCGGATGATGAGGGCACCCTCCACGGCCACCCACACGCACGCCGCAGCGAGGATGCACAGGAACACGACCAGCACGATGTTCATTTCCATGGTTCTCTCCTCGGCTCTTGGGGTCGCCCGTGCGACCGCGAAAAGCACATATCGCTCAGAGTGTACCCTCACTTGGCCGCATCGAAGCAGCGGTTTAGCCTTGATCCTCGCCCGTCTCCCGCTCAGCGCGATCCCGGCTCGTGGCCTCCTCGCGCCACGCCTCCCAGCCGCGCTCCGTGGGCTTCCAGAAGGCGCCGCGCTCGAGGCCCTCGGGAAGGTAGCGCTGCTCCACCCATCCCCCGGGGTAGCTGTGGGGATAGAGGTAGCGCCCATAGTTTTCCGAGCCCGGGCGATGGCGATCCCGAAGCGGATCGGGCACCTCGCGCCTCCCACCCTCGCGCACCTCCCGCTGCGCCGCGTCGATGCCGGCGACGACGGCGTTCGACTTCGGCGCGAGGGCGAGGTAGACGGCCGCCTGGGCGAGGTTGATGCGGCACTCGGGATAGCCGATGACCTCGGCCGCCTTGAAGGCCGCCTCGGCCACGAGGATGGCCTGCGGATCGGCGTTGCCGATGTCCTCCGAGGCGCAGATGAGGATGCGACGCGCGATGAAGCGCGGGTCCTCGCCGCCTTCGATCATCCGCGCGAGCCAGTAGAGCGCCGCGTCGGGGTCGCTGCCCCGCATGGACTTGATGAACGCCGAGACCACGTCGTAGTGGTAGTCGCCGCCCTTATCGAAGGGCAGGCCCCGGCGAGGATTCGCCTCGAGGACCTCGCGCGCGCCGATCTCGATGGGCCCTGCGACCTCGGGCGCGAGCGAGCCGTCGGGGCTCGCGAGCTGCGCGGCGAGCTCGAGCGTGGTGAGGGCGGCGCGCGCGTCGCCCGCCGCGAGCGTCACGATCTCGCTTGTGGCCTCGGGCGTGAGCGCGAAGGCGCCGGCGAGCCCGCGCGGCGAGGCGGCGGCCTCTGCCACGATCGCGCGGATGGCGTCGTCTGAGAGGGCCTTCAGCTCCACGACACGCGAGCGCGAGAGAAGCGCGCTGTTCACCTCGAAGTACGGGTTTTCCGTCGTGGCGCCGATGAGGATGACGGTGCGGTCCTCCACGGCGTGGAGGAGGGCGTCTTGCTGCGAGCGATTGAAGCGGTGGATCTCGTCCACGAAGAGGATCGTGCGCCTGCCCGTGGCGAGGAGGCGCTCCTTGGCCGCGTCGATCTCGGCGCGAAGGTCCCTCACGGTGCCGGTGACGGCGGATACCTCGACGAAGGCCGCGTCGGTGGTGTGCGCGACGATGCGCGCGAGCGTGGTCTTGCCCGTGCCCGCGGGGCCGAAGAGGATGACGGAGAAGAGCGCGTCGTGCTCGATCGCGCGACGAAGCCACGAGCCCTCGCCCACGGCCTCCTCCTGGCCCACGAAGGCGTCGAGGGTCTCGGGGCGCACGCGCGCGGCGAGGGGCGCGTTGGCCGCGAGCACGCGCTCCTCCTCGCCGCTGAAGAGGTCGGGGCTTGATGGGTTGGGACGCGCGGAAGCCATGGCCTCGCTTTCCTCGTGGGGGACGTGGGCCACGATAGTAGCGCTCGCGCCCTACACCCGGCGCGTGTCGTTTCTGCGCAGGTGCAGCTCCTGGAAGCCGCGAGCGGCGCGCCAACACTCGGAGAACGCGAGCGCCGCCTCGCGGTTCGCGGCCGCGCTCGTGCCGAGTATGCGAAGGACGCAGCCGCCCCCCTCCATGGCGCTGATGCCGAACCTCGTCTTCTCCTCTCCCACGCCCCTCGAGGCGAGGAAGGCGCCCACCTCCTCGCGCGCGCCCGAGATGAACGCCTCGTCCACCTCCTCGTCGACGAGGATCGCGGAATCGAGGTTCGTGAAGCCCT
>CANQNP010000012.1 GCA_947625235.1 uncultured Atopobiaceae bacterium
ATCCGCTTTAGAGTGATTAATACACTACCGAAAGGGAAAACACACAAGAAAAGCGGAGGGAAAAACAATGATCGGTTACGCGGAGGCATTGAGAAGGGCGAAGGCCAGCAAGAGCGACTGGAACGCGGAGGAGCGGATTTCCAAGGCGGTCATCACCTGGGTGGACAGCGATTGGGAGTACGAAGCGGAGGTCGAGAACGAGGGCATGACGGATTCCGAGTTCAAAGCCTGGGTCGAGGAGCAGGCCGAGGCGCTTGCGAGGGAGGCCGCCAACAAGGAGCACACGACCTTCGAGGCGGTGGACCGCATCGACTACGAGTACGAGGCCATCGACGATGACGCCGCCTTCCGGGACGACTACGAAGCCTACGCCGAGTTCGAGTGGGAATGCCGCGCCGGGCGGTAAGCCAGCCCCCAGCCGAAAGCCAAGCCCCAGAGGAGGCTTGCTCTCGTATAACATCACGGCAAGCGGGCCGCACCCGTGAGCCGTGACCAAAGTTTGCCCCCCGCTCCAAATTCCCAACCGCTTGGGATTTTGGGCGCGTTCGCCGCCTCCTGCGGCCCCACAGGGCGCCCCTGCCACCGGGTGGGCGTTTACCCATCCGACGGGCCAGAGGCCCCCTGCCGCCAGCGACAGCGGGCAGAGCGGCCCCTCTGCGCCCAAAAGAAAAAGCCCCCTCTCACAACGAGAGGGGGCAGCTTCATTTCAGATAGGTTTTGCAGACATAGCCGGTGATGCCGCCGGCCACCACGTACAGCCAGAGGGTGGAGCCGACCTTGTTGTAGTAGCCGTAGCAGCGGACGGTGGTGCCCTTCTTCAGAACGCCCAGGCTGGCCTTCCCCGTCCCGGCCCCGGCCCGGATATGGAGACCGGCGCCCGCGGTGACGGTGTACGCCTTGGCAACGCTCCGGTCGAAGAACTTGGCGGCCTCCACCTTGACGGTGGTCCCGCCGCTGGCAGACGGAGCAGGCGCGGGTGTGGCCCCGCCGGTGTCCCCGGTGGCGCTCATGTTCGCGGCGATGGCCGTGAAGTCCGGGGTGATAAAGCCCCGAATGTAGATGCCGTTGACGTTCATCTGCCGGGTGCCGACCTTGCCCCCGGACATATTGCCCTCGGTGGTGATGAAGGTCCCGGCGCCCACCTTCGTGACGATGCCGATGTGGTCCCCGGAGCCGGTGCAGTCGCCCTTGCCATTGTCATCCCAGTCAAAGACGCAGGCGTCTCCGATTTTGGGGACGTGGGCGTCGTTTTCGACCCAGATGCCCTTGCTCTTGGCGATGTTGACATACTTCTGGACTCCGCACTCCGTCCCGGTGTACTGCGCGATTCCCGCCTTGATGTAGGCGGCGCTGACGGTGGCCGCACAGTAGGCGTCGCTGACCTTCATCGGGTAGCCCCGCGCCAGGGGCTTGTATCCATTGTAGATCTCCAGGATCTCCAGGTGTTTGGCGCTGCCCTTGGTGGCCCCCACCCATCCGGTCATGATATCGGCCACCCGCTGCCGGAGTTGCTGCTCGGTCATGGGAACGGCGCCGCTGACAGCCGGGGACTGGGTGACGCCCGCGAACTTGTAAAAGTAGGTCTGCCCGCAGGCGGCCCGCCGGCTCTTGGCGGCGTCGCTCTGATCGGCGGGCCGCTCGAACTTCGTCAGCACCGCATCAGAGGCGGCCTTGACGGTGGCGGCCGTCTGAAGGGTACTGAGGACGGCCTTGAAGCTCTCCCGCATCTCCTTCATCAGGTACTGGAGCTGCATCTCCAGATCCCCGACGGACTTCCCGGTCTGCTTTGCGTAGGCCAGCAGGCCAGCCTTCCGGGTGCTGTAGGTCCACTGGCAGAGGCCGTACCCCTGGCCGTCCTTGGCGAAGTTGGTGTAGGCGCCGCTGTCAACGGCGGAGGTGTACTGTGCGTCCGTCATATTCAGCTTCGTGTTGCCGGTGTTCTGGAGGTTGTCGGGCATGAAGCCGGACTCGCAATAGATATTCCCCATGAGGCCGGCGGCCCCGTAGGCGCTCAGGCCCTGGGCAATCAGAAAGTTCCAGATTTTTTGCTCGTTGGTGGTTCCGACGAGAGACATAATGTAACCCCCTTAAAGCTCGTTTCTTGTGTGGTCGCTGTCCCCGGTGGCGGGCGGGGGCAGCTGCTCAGAATCCTCCTTGCGCCACCGCCTGTCCCTCTGCTTGTCTTTCGTGGTCTTGATCCACCCCATCACCCCGCACTCGCCGCCCAGGGTGGCAAATACGCAGGTAACGAGTGTGTCCGGGATGGCGTACTGCGTCTTGAACAGGTCGATCATGGCCAGCGTGAACACCAGCAGCGCGGCGCCGATGAGGACCAGGATCAAGTTCATCACGCCGACGCGCTCGATGATACCTTTGCGCTTGGCGGCCTCCTTGGGCTTGCTGTCGGGCGGGGCCGGGTTCGCCCTGACCCCGCCCCTTTTCCGCTTGCTGCCGCTCCTGGGGAGGAACAGGCGCCACAGGAGCGCAAGCGACGCGACCCCCAGGGCGAAGCTCACCGCGCAGGCGGCAACAATGCCGGCGGGGATCATTTCCTGCCACCCCGGTGCGAGTTCTGGTCGCCCACGTAGTAGCCCAGCCCGAAGCAGACTACCATGCTGATGACGAACAGCAGCGCGACGTCAAGGCCGGTCATACAGACTCCTCCTCCCCGGCGGGCTTAAGCTCCATGGCCGCGCCGGCCTGGATCAGGTCGGCAATCTTCGCCGCGGCGTCCTCGGGAAGGGTGATGTTCACGCTGCTGGGCCCCGCGGGCTGGCTGTCCTTGGAGTCCCCGTCCGTGGTGGGGGTGACAACCTCCGTCTTCTGGGTCTGAGTGCCGAAATAGAAGGACACGATGACCGTGTAGATCATCATGAAGTTCTGGTCCAGCCTCCCGACGAAGGACAGCACGGCGAACATCAGGGTCAGGGTGATGGTTACGATGGATTTCACGCTCACCAGGCGGTTGACGATTTTATCCTTCATGTGTGATACAGCTCCTTTCAAAGTTCCGGATTGTGGGCGCTCTCGTTCAGATGCTTATCCAGGCGGTTCTGTGCATCCTTGCAGGGGCCGTCCGCCCCCAGCTCAATGACTCCCTGCAGGACCGCCTTCAGACTGTAGCAGATGAGCGTCTGCTCCTTCTGCATGGCCTTGATGACCTCGTTCTGGCGCTTGTTGTTCTCAAGCACCTTGTACACGGCGACAACTGCACCCACCAGCGCGGTCAGTGCCGCCAGCAGGCTCGCCATTTTGATGATGGTATCCGCATCGATATACATTCCGTTTCCCCTTTGCATAAAAATAGGGAGACCGGAAACCCGGTCTCCCTTTTCGTGTATGAAAAAAGCCGCTCCCCGAGCGGCCCGCCGGCCTACACCTTCGCCCCGATCAGAAGGGCGATGTGGCGCAGATCCTCCACCGGGGCATCGTAGAAATCGTGGCTCCACAGCCAGAAATCCTCGTGCTCCGGCCTCTTGTACTTCTGGCACAGGGAATCCTCCCACACCTTATCCCAGCGGGCCTGGCGCTCCTCCCTCTGCTTTTCGCTCATGCCGGGCTGGTTCTCCAGCCTGGCCAGGATAGCGGCCACAAGCTCCCCGCGCTCCTTGCCCAGACCGTCATCGTTCTGGCTGAAGAAGTTGTGGGCGTTCATGCTGGTGTCAACGCACAGGGGTTCCCCGTTCCACAGCAGGTACCCGTCCTGGGCTTCCAGGATGGAGCCGTATGGGATGTTCACCTGCTGGCCGTTGCAGCCCTTGAAGCGGGCGCGTTTCCGGGCGACGTACTGTCTGTGCATCCCTTAGACTCCCTTCTTGTTGGGCAGCATACTGATGAGCTCAGTGTACTCCTCCTCGGTGATCTTGTCGGAAGCGTAGAACACGTCCAGCTTGTTCTCCATCCCCTCGATGTCGCCGCGCTCGATCATGCGCTTAAGAATCCGATACAGCATTTTCAGTCACCTCCCATCTCAGATTCCGTTCCCGGAAGCTGGCCGCCCCCGTCGATGCCGAACTCCAGCAGAGTCAGCCGGTACTCGTGATCGACACAGATGCTGTCGATATCGGCACTGTTCTGCTCCGAGTCGGTGAACAGCTGCCCGGAATCGACCTCCACCAGCGTGACGGTCTCCAGGGTTTCCATGCTCTCGGGGACCTGCCGCCCCATCAGGCGGTAGCAGGCGCCCTCAAAAGCAATGCCCGAAGCCTCCGGCTCCGGGCACAAAACAAAGCAGCCGTTTTCCGACTGCTTGATGTAGATGGGGGCCTCGGTCAAGCCGAGGCTTTCTCCATCTGCGGTTCTGGTGATCCTGTACATTTTGCACCTCCAAAAAAGATAGCGTAGTGGATGCGCCGCAGGCGGAGCAGCCGCCCGTGGTCGTTGAAGCTGCGGTAGTAGGCTGTCTGGCATTCCATGTACTGGTCGACGCTGTCCAGGGTGCGCTTGCCGGCCTTGAACTCCGTGTGAAAGAGCTTCAGCTTGCGCCTGGCCCGCTTTACCCCGTCCCGGCTCCCGTTGATTTTGACCTTCCCGGTTTCGGTGAGGGTGAACCTCGCCTTACAGAAGCGGAACGGCTTGGTGAGCGGGCTGACCTTGCACTTGCGCTTGTTCACACGGATGCCAATGGCCTCGAACCGGCGCACGATCTCGTGGCCGGCGGCCTTCGCCTCCTCTATCGTGGGGAACAGCAGCACATAGTCATCCATGTAGTGGCCTGCCCCGTGGACCCGCCGCTGGCACTTGATCCAGTTGTCCACCGAGCTGGGCAGGGACACCATTTCCTGCTGGGAGGGTTCCTTGCCCAGCGGCATCCCCCGGCCCGGCTTGGTGCTGGGGGCATACTGGACAATCGTGTCGGCCAGCTGCCGCAGGTCATCGTTGAGGATATAGTGCTGGTGCCTCCAGAATATGAGCGCCCGGTTTGCGTCAGGGAAGAATCGCTTGAGGTCGATCAGCAGAACGCCGCCCTCCCGGCCATAGAGCCGGAAATGCCGGCGCAGTTGGTCGGCCAGGCGCTTGTAGTGCCAGTGGAGCCCCTTGTTTTTCTGGCTGGCCCCGTTGTCGTAGATCATGCTGGGGCCGTAGAGCGGTATCAGGACTTCGTTGCATAGGGTCTTGTCGACCTGTCGGTCGGTGACGTGCGGAGCGTCGATGGGGCGGATCTTGCCTCGCTCCCGGAGCATAAAGTGAACACACTTCTTGGGCTTCCAGGTCTTGTTCAGCACCCGCCTCCGCCGCCTCGCGGTCCCGGAAAAAAGGTGCAGCTCAAAGTTCTGGACGGACTGCTTCCATCGGACGCCGTTGCAGCACTTCTTGCCGTAGCGGAACATCTTCCGATAGGAAAAGACCTTGTCGAACGGCCCCAGCGCGTCGCACCGGGCCTGCCGTCGCGCTTGCCGCCTTGCTCGGCGGCGCTGGTACCTTGCCTCCCGGCGTTCCTGACTCGTCATAAAAGAGTGTTCTCCCTCCGTACAGTTGTCTTGTAGGGTGCCGTCTAAATCTGCGTTGCCCTGACACATGAAACGGCGTAAGGCACGGTCCGCCGCCATGCAAGAAGCGTCCGTGTAAGGGCATCAGAGGGAAGTTTTAGGTTTTGGCCTTTCGGCCGCCCCAGGGAAGTACCTCTCCTTTTACGAAGGTCGTCTTTCACCGTGTGGCTACTCCATTTGACCCCGTATCATCGTAAAATCCGGCCACCAACGCCGAGGAATTGTTAGCGTTGTTATTGTTGCGGGAGCCATCCGTGTTGGTATTGGTGAAGTTATTGTTGTTGTTGTAATTGGCCGAGCGGCCGAACCACCACACCACGGATGACACGTTTTCAGAGGCACACCCAAGCGACAGTCAGGATCTCTTTTGGCCCAGGCTCTTCAGTTGACCTTTCAGGAGTTCGTTCTCCTGGTCGATCTTCTCTCCGAGGCTCTGAGCCATCTTATCCAGCTTCACCGTGGCATCATCTGCGTTGACCGGTTTTCCTTTCGAGGTAGTAAAGCAGCCCTCCGGGTTCTGATTCATCACCATGTAGCAATGCGTCAGACGCACATCGAGGGCCATGAGGGAGGCTCTGGCCTCCAGCAGATGCCCTTTTCGGAGGGCGATCCTCTGGGGGTCCGATGGGAAGATGCTGTTGGCCTTCTCCGCGTGATCGATGACCTCCCCGGCCAGCTTCGCCACCGGCTCCGCCAGCAGGCGGGAGTACCGGGCTGACATCCTGGTCAGGAAGTTCAGCGTTTCAACGTAGATATTGTTTGCCGTGTTCACGAATTCCGCCTTGCTGACGGTCCGCTTTTGTTGTAGTACCGACATATTTCTACCTCTTTCGACGCTGGATATGTGTCAGTATAGCACAAATCACCCATGCGTCAAAGGGGGCAAAAATAAAAATTTGCGTCGGGCGCTTACGCGCCCTCTTGTGTTCCGGCCCTCCGGGCCGGTTTTTTTGTCGGCCCCCGGAGGGCCGCCCCCTTCCGGGGGCGGGATGTGGATGGGATAGCTCTGCGGAGGATTAGGTAAAAAAGCCGGCCACCAACGCCGAGGAATAGTTAGCGTAGTTACTGGTGCGGGAGCCATCCGTGTTGGTAGTGGTGAAGTAAATGCCGGTGCTGTAATGGGCCGAGCGGCCGAACCACCACACCACGGTGCCCGTACTGTCGTGACGGTGTGCAATCTTAGGATTGCTGGCCTTGAAGTAGTCGTACTGCAGCTGGTAGTTCTGCTCATACTCGTTGGCGTACTGCCGGGTGCCATGAACCTCAAACTCAGACAGGAGGACGATGTAATCTTTGGAGGTGGTCACATCGCCGGCCGCGCCCTGGCTGCTGGAGCTGTGGTTGCCCTTGTTGTCCGAGTACTTGGTCACGGTCTTCATCACCTTGCGGAGGTCCTCCGGCAATGCGGCCATCAGGGTTTTGGCAACGGGGCTGTTCACGATGTCGTAGCTATCGTCAGGGTCATATCCGACCCGGTTCGTCTGCGGGGAGCTGCCGTAGTCGCTGGGCTGCTTATTGGTGCTGCCCAGAATGTCGTAGCGGAGGTCGCACGCTTTCCAGCCGCCGTAGTTGTAGTTGCCCCAATGGTTCATGTTGAAACATTTGGTGCCGTCAGTGGAGCCGCTGTTGTACTTTGCGTCGCACAGGCCGACCAGGGACCCGCCGATCTTCCCGAGCGCCCAGTGGATGCGGTTGGCCCCCTCCTTGTCGGCGTTGTGGTTGATGCCGAGCACGAAGACGTCGATGGTCAGGTTTTTCAGTTCCAGCGTGCCCACGGTGCCGTTGAGGACGATGCTCTTGGTGTCGCCGGGCGCGAAGTAGCTGGCCGCCGTCCCCGCCGCGGAGATCGCCGCGATGTCATCCCAGGAGGACTTCGCCACAGAGGGCTTCTCCACGGCGACCTCGAGGACCGCGTTGGCCGCGTTGTACTTGACCGTCTGAGGCACGGAGATGGTCACATTGGTGCTGCCCTCCGTGGCCCCGGAGATCGTGACGGTTTTCTCCTCCACCGTCGCGGTGGCCACGCTGGGCGGGTTGGAGCTGGCCGCGACCTTCCCGTCGCTGTCCGTGGTGACGGTGATCTTCTTGCTCCCCCCGATTGTGATCGTCTGCTTCTCGCTGGGAGAGATGCTGAAGGAGGGAGTGTTGCGGGTCACGTTCACACGGAGGACCTTGCTGGCGTCGGTGTAATTCTTGCTGCCCTTGCTGTGGACAGTGATGTCGGCCGCGCCCTGGCCCGCGCCGGTGACCGTCACCTTCTTCTCCCCCGCGTCAACGGAGATGGTGGCAAAGGTCTGGCTGCTGGTTTCGGCGGTGATGTTGGCGTCGCTGTTGGTGGTGGCATGGATCTCCACCTGGCCGCCCACTTTGATGTCCTGGGCGCTGCTGGGGTCGATGGAGAGGGTGTTGGCCGCCTTCTCGATGGACCAGGACACCGACTTGCCCGCCGTGTCGCCGCCGCTCCACTGGTAGTTGGCCTGCGGCGTGAAGGTGGTGGAATACGGCCCGGCGTCGGTCTGCTCACTCTCAGCCTTGGAGAGCTGCTCCTCGCTGAAGTCCTTCCAGACGGGGGCCTGGGGACTGCCGGTGTAGGTCAGGGTGCCGCTCACGCTGGGCACCGTGGCGATGGTAGCCCGTCCGATGGTCCACTCGACCTCACGCTCATCCGTGGACTTGTCGCTCCAGGTGTAGTCCCCCTTGGGCTTGAAGTACGCCTTATAGGTGCCGGCGTTGGTCTCGCCCTGGAAATCCTCTTCAGAGGTCTTTTCCTGCCCGTAGGTGACAGTCATCATTTCCTTGCTGTAGTTGTTCCAGCTGGGCTTCTGCTGGTCCTTGTTGTAGGTGAGACTGCCGGACTGAGAGGGAACCACAGAGATGGTGTTCTGAACCGCCGCGATGGCCTCGGCCGCGCCGTCGGCCACCTCCTTCGCGGAGGCCGCCAGGCTCTGCACATCCTCCAGGGCCTTCCGCATGGATTTCTTGTCATCGAACTTCTCCCAGGTGTAAACGCCCTCCGCGTCATCGGTGCAGACGAATTCATCCCCGGAGTCCAGGTTGATGTAGTGCTGGCCCTTCTTACCCTCGGTCTCAGAGGTGGGGTCCCCGTGGCCCGTCAGGGTCTCGCTGCCGTTGATGGACACCTCGATCCCCCGGATGCGGGCGGTCAGGGCCGGGTGGGCCTCGGAATCCGTGTTGTGCTCCGCCATGGCCGCGTCGATCATCCCAGGGTGGGCCTCCGGGTCTTGGTTGTGATCGTCGATGGCGGTGTCGATGGCGCCGAGAGTGGCGATGCCGGCGCTGGACACGCTGATTTCCAGGCGTTCCTTGTTAGTGACCGTCAGAACGGCGTAGAGCTTGAATACATAGAGCTGCTCACTCTCCGCCGGAACGGTCACACCCTTCCTGCCCTGTTCGTCCTCCGTGTCCGCGATGACCATCAGCAGCTTGTCCTCGCCGCCGGGCTCCGGGGTTTCGGGGTCCAGGGCCTGGGCGAACAGGCCGATCCAGTCCAGCTTGTACGGGGCCGGGTTCCCCAGGCTGGTGACCTGGATACAGGCGGTCACGCTCTCATCCGTCCTGGTGACGCTCTCGATGGTCAGCGGATGGCTCCGGCCATCGGGCAGCTCCGTCAGCTTGGTCAGGTCTTCCTCCTCACCGCTGACGGAGCCGTAGGCGCTGGTGATCTTCAGTAGGCGGCCGGCGGCGAACTCAGTCAAGAGCTCGGTTCCGACGTCCGTCACCACTGCCTCGGACCAGCGTTTGTTTTTACCGTCCATAGTCTGCCTCCTATAGATTGATTTGGGTCCTTGCTGTTTCTTGTGCTGACGCCACAGCGCCCTTCGCCTGGGGGTGCGCGGTGGCGGTTAACACCTTAACTGGGAGGGCCAGCGGCCCTGTGGTGCGGCTCTCCGTGATCGCTGCGGCCACTGCCGTCCGGACCCTCGCCACGCCTCTCGGCGGCTCCACGTCCGGGAAGGAGATCTCCGAAGAGAACACCTCGGTCATACTCGCAACGGCGCCCAGGCGGGCCGCCGCCACGCTCTGAAGAATGGGCAGGGGGATCTCCATGCAGGCCGTGAAGGCTTCGTGGAGGCCCGTGTGGGCGCCTGTCCGGGCGATGGCCACAGGCTTGATGATGGGCACCGGGAGCGTCAGGGGGACGCTGACGGCCTCCCACAGGCCCGGCGCGGAGCCTCCGGCCCTGGCGATAGCGGGCGCGGCCTCTACGAAGTAGGTCACCCCGTCGTTGTGGGACCGCAGGCTCTTGTAGTAGTTCAGGCGCTTCAACACCCGTCGCTGCTTTTCGGAATCGATGCTGTCATCGGTGATGTTGATGTCAAGCCGGAAGTGATACGGTTCCCCGCCGTATTCAAACCACTCCAGAACCTTCGTGTTGGGGTAGATGGCGGAGATGGCCGTCTCCACAGCGGCCTTGGTCCCCAGCCTCTTGTGGACCCGCCAGCTGTCCTTCAGCGTTTGCCGCTTTTCTTCCACACTGTAATCGGCATCCCACCAGTCGACCTTAAAGTCGTAGGCCAGGATGTCCAACAGCTGCTCGTCCAGCTGGTCGATAGCCGGATAGATCCGAATGCGGTCAATCTCCGCCGGGCGCCGGGAGAGCACATCGGCGATGGCCTCCGCCAGCGCCACCACGGACTCGTCCTTCTGCAGGGCCACGGGAAGCGCCATGACGATGTTCTCTTTGGTCAGGCCGTGGCTACTCATCCTCGTAGCCCCCGTTCGTGATGGTGATCTGCCCCACCTTCGCTACCTGGGGGGCCGACAGGTCGCTGCCGTCCCGGAGCGAGGTAAACTCCGGGGAGGTCACCTCCACCCGCTTGATTCCCGTCTGCATCAGCAGCCAGATCAGATGCGAGGGGTTGATGTCCCTCCCCAGCTTGGCGCTCTCCCAGGCCACATACTCATCCACGGCGGCCTTCACGTCCGCCGCGATCTCCGCCGCGCTCTTGGCGCCGCCGTTCTGAATGTAGTAGGTGAGGTTCACGTCATAGCTGACGATCTCCGCGTCCTCCACGAAAACCTGGTCCGTGAGGGGCCGCCGGTCCTCGGCGCTGCAGGCGGCCAGCACCTTGCCCTTGAGCTCCTCCCCGGCCAGCGTCCCATCGTCCATCAGGACGTAGAGCTTCACCACGCCGGGGGTGGGAGAGTTGGCCACCACGTCCGCGATCAGCGTGGACACCTGCTTGGCCCAGTAGATGTATCCGCCGCGGGCGCCCGCCGTGCTGTAGCCGTCCATGCTGGCGCGCATCAGCTCGTAGTACTCATCATCGGTGGCCTCGTCAGCGCCGCCCTCGGATTCGGTGATGTTGGTACACCCGGAATAGTAGTCGTAGATGTCCACCAGGGTGTTGATCTGCCCGACCGCGTAGCCGTTCCCCGCCGCGCCCGGCGTCTGGCACCGCACCTCCAGTTCAATGCTGGTGTCCCCGATGGGTACATAGGCGTCCTCGAAGGTCTCCCAGATGGTGGCCCCGCTGGTGTCGGTGACGCGGGTACCCGATGGGATCAGCACGGCGGACTCCTGGGCCTCCGAGATGGAAAACCGCATCTTGCAGGTCGCCGCCTGCGCGGCGGGCCGGGTGCTCTCCAGAAACAGCTCCCCCAGGGCGTCCAGGTTCGCGCCCTCGGCCCGGCTGGGGATGTTCTGGTTGCCGGTGTAGTTGTTCATTACGCGCTCCTGGATCACGACGTTGCCCACCCAGCGGATAAACAGCATCTCCGGGCTGGCCGGTTGCACCGTTACCCCGGTGAACTTTTCATACATCGAGACCAGGAGGGAGACGATGGTCTCTGTGTCCGTGGGCACGAACTGGTATTCAATGTTTCTACTCAAGGCTGATTTCCACCTCCACTGTCGGTATCAGGGTCCCCGGCTGCGCGGGGTCCACAGAGAAGGAAACATTCTGTACGGTGGCCCTGGGCTCCCACCGCTCCACAGCTTCCCGCACCTCGGAGATCATCATTACCTTGGCCACGTTGATGGGCCTGTCCAGATGCCTCCAGTCCAGGCCAAAGTCCCGGTAAAGAGGCACGGAGCCTTTGGGGGTGGACAGGATCACCGCGATATTCTGAAGCACAGAGTTGATGGTCTCGATCTCGTTGAACCGCACATTGCCCAGGTCCGTAGCAGAAACCGTGTAACTCATGACATCAACTCCTCAAATATTCCTGCAGGGTCACAGACACGGTGGCCGTGTGGACGTCGCCGTTTCTGAAGAACGCCTGCATCTTCATGCTGTGCTTGGTGATGTTCCATCGGAATTTGCCATAGCCTTTTTCTCCGATGGTAAGAGGAACGGCCTGGCCGCTGCGCTCATAGTTCCAGATGTTCAAAACCTCGTCGTTGGGGTCGGTCCCCAGGTCCGTGGACAGGGTGATATCAAAGGTGATCCCATCCGGATCGATGCCCGTGAACTCTGTGAGCGCGTTGGTGCCATGCCGCTCATGGACGGCGTACCGTGAGGAGCCGGACCATACCATGTTGTCCAGCGTCCGCACGACTTCCTCAGAAACGAGGAATGGGATATCCCCCAGACAGCCGATGACGGCCATAGAGCACCTCCTATTGCTTGATGTCGCCCTGCGGCCCGACCTCTCCGAGGATAAAGCCGTCCGCATTGAACACGGGCAGGAACAGCGTCAGCACCGTGGCGTTGACGCGGGGCATCCAGGGCACGATGGTCAGGTCGTGCTTGTGCCGCTCGAAGGCGGCGTCGCCGCTGCCGCCGGCCTCGAACTCGGTCCGCTGGGGCTTCGTATCGTAGTCCGGGATGTAGGGCCGGGAGGCCAGCACCGACAGCCAGCCCGAGGTGTGGCCGGTGTCCTGAAATTTGACGCGGGCCATCCTCTTGGCGTTGTCGACATCGGTCACGGTGCCGACGCGCACCAGCTGGGCGAGGATCTTCTCAATGTCCATCAGTAGCCCTCCAGCACCCGCCGCAGCTTCACCTGCGTGGAGTACCCGCCGCTGGAGTCCACAGTATGGACCGCCTGCTTGATGATGTACTTGCCGTCCCAGCCGCCCCAGCCTTCCAGCGTGACAGTCACGCCGGCGGTGGCGTTGGGGTTGCCGGGGAGCGTGAAGGTTGCGGAGCGGGTGTATTTGTTGTGCAGCCGCAGGCGCTTCTCCGCCAGAGCCTTGGCCTCGGCGGCGTTGGCGACCTTGGCGGTCACCTCCAGCTGCTGGTTGTTCTTGCTGTCCGCCTTGTAGTCCTCCACCTTGGCCACGCCCTCGATGCACTTCCCGGTGGTGGGGTCCACGTAGCTGACCCTGCAGGAGGAGTACAGCGTATCGGCGGAGCCGATGTCCAGCTTGTACTTCTCATACCCGCCGGCGCCGCGCTTGATGGTGAAAGACGCGCTCTTGGCCTCGTACTCCGCCTGGTCAAACAGGACCAGGATGTTGTTCGTGGCCTTGAGGGAGATCCCGGCATCGTGGCACAGCTGCGACAGAAAGGCGATGTCGCTGGTTTTGTACTGTTCGACCCGCTCGTAGTACGGGTCGTTGGCGGACTCGTAGAGGCAGGCCATGCCGTTGGCGCCGGCCATCTCGTTAGCGATCCCGGAGAGGGTGTAGCCCTCCCACGCCTTGGTCTTTTCGGTCTGCCGGATCTGAGAGGTGAAGGGCAGTGACGTGGCCTTGAGGACCACCACGGCAGGCGGCCCCGAGACGTTGACGGTGTCCAGCTCGAATTGACCGCAGTCCAGGACCACGTCCTTCCCGTCGCCGTTCCAGTTCTCGCGCACGATCACGCACTGTATCTTGAGGACGGTGCTCGGCCCCTGCTGCTGTTTCTGGGGTTCCTTCTCCTCGACCGGCTCGATGTAATCCGTGCTGACATAGGCGGTCTTGCCGCCATAGCTGATGGTGGCCCATCCCCCGGAGATGCCGGTCACCTCAATGGTGGTCCCGCACACCAGGGCGCCATACCGCTTATAGCTGGTGCTGGGGCCGGAGCGGACGTTCAGTCCGATCTTCGGCGTGACCTTATAGGTTGTGGTGCCGCCCCCGCCGCCTCCCGATGCGTCTGTGGATGCCGCCGCATCGACCGCATCGTTCAGCCACTTGGTGAGCCACACCCCATCCCGGTCATGAAGCCGGATCTGGAGATCGTCCGTCTGGTCCTCCTCGTTGTCCGTGTAACTGGCGGACATGAAGTAGGGCTGCATGGAGCCGGTGATGTCGGTCCCGTCAAAGGCTACCTCCACGGCGGCCCGCCGGGCCATGTTCTGGTCGCTCATCCGGCCACCTGCTTCCATGGCGGCAGCGAGTCGCCGGCGGGGATGGCTACATCCGGGAGGGTGAGGACGATCCCCGCGGGGAAGATGTAATACTCCCGGTACGCCAGGTTGGCGTTCATCAGCTTATCGGTGTGGGCCACGTCGCCCAGCTGTGCATAGGCGATGCTGTCCCACATATCCCCCTGGACGGTGGTGTAGGTCTTAGGCATCAATATCCCCTCCTTCGGTCGTCCTCGTCGGCATCGTCGATGGCGCTCAGCACTCTCGCAACGATTTCATCCCCGAAGGTACGCAGGTCCTGGACCGTTTCCGGGGTGGCGTTGCCCTGGATCTGAAAGGTGACAGACACGGGCGTCGCGTTCCTCGCGGCCGGGGCCAGCGCGGCGGGCTCGGCCCTGGACAGCACAGACGCGGTCTGCGCCGCTGTCTGGACCCGCTCACCGCCGTTGAAATAGACCAGCTCCGGCCCTTCCTCGCCCACCAGGGCCACGCCCGGTTCAGCCGAGTTCGTGCCTCTCGCATGGCCCGGAATGTCAAAATAGGAGCCATGGTAGGTGCCGCCGGCAAGTGCGCTCCGGGCCGCGCTCGCAAGGTTCCCATAGGCAGCCCTGACGCTGGGGAGCATACCGTTCGCGCCGTCGATGTAGCCCTGGATGGTGGCGCGGCCGCTCTCCGCGGCCTCGGTCCCCAGGTCCATGGCCTCAATGTCCGCGGCCAGGTCCTCCTGGAGCTGGTCCATCGTGTCAGTGAAGTCGGTCTTCAGGTCGGCAATACTGCCGGACGCTTCCTCCTGCTCCGCCTGCAGCTCCTGCCAGTTGGCCACCATCGCGGCCAGGTCCTCGTCGCTGGCGGAGGCCAGACCCGCGATAGCGTTCACAGATTCTGCGGAGCCGTCAGCGAAGCTGGCGATCACCGCGCTCAGCCCGTCGATGTCATTGGCCCGCTCGGACAGGGATTGCAGGTTGGCGTTATAGTCCTGCCAGTAGGTGATCTGGCTCTCCAGGGCGCTGTTGATGTCCGAGGCGCTGGTGGCCACCACATCCGCCGCCTCATCCCACAGGGCATACTGGCCGCTGATGCTGTCATAGGCGGCACTGTACGCCTTCTCGTAGGATTCGGTGAGGGCCTGCACCTGCTCCATGGTGCTGGCGATCCTGTCGTTCAGCTCCTCGGTCTGGCGGGCGGCCTCGGCCTCCGCTTCGGTCTGCTCGTCGGTTACCCCGGTCAGCCGTTCATAGGCTTCCTGGGCATCGTTGAGCGCGACCTCCGCATCCGCAAGGGCCTCGTTGTCCGCCTCGACCGCCTTGGTGTAGGTGTCGATGGCATCCTGAGCATCGAACATCTCATTGTTGTACCCGAGCAGGGAATTCTCCAGGCGGTAATACTCCGCCTGCTCCTCCTCGGTCAGAGCCACCGATTTGCTGCGAAGCTCGTTCATCCGCTCCAGGGCGGCGGCCCGGTCCTTTTCAAGATTCTCCATCTTGATCTGGGCCTCGGTGAGCTTCATGGAGTTGGCGGCGGCTTCGGTCATGACCTCGTTGTACTCCTCGTAGAGCGAGGACATATACTCCTGGTACGCCTGGGCCTCGGCGTTCTCTTTCCAAGCCTGGGTCTGCTGCCGCAGGGCTTCCGTGCCGCCCTCGATGGCCCCGGTCTCCAGGTCCACATAATCGGCCAGCTCAGGAATCGCGTTGCAGAGCAGGCCCAGGGTGTTGAGGTAGGTCTTGCTGTGCTCGTTGGACGCCTCGGTCCCCTCGCCCAGCTCATCCAGCTTGTTGATGTAGATTTCCGCGACCTGGGCCGTGGCAAGGGCCTGGTCGGAGGTCTGCTGGAAGGTGTCCCCGGCCTCGTCCATGGTTTCCTGCATATCCCGCGTGGCCTCGGTCAGTTCCTTCACCGAAGGGACGCCGTTATCCGCAGCGGTCACCAGGGCGACGATGCCGGCGGTCAGTCCGGCCACCGCGCCCACCGCCAGCATGACCGGCCCGGCCACCGCGAACATCGACGCCAGATTGAGTGCGGCCGCCACCTTCGTGACGGCCACATAAGCGGTGATGCCTGCGGTGAGAGCGCCGACCACTCCCACGAAGGTCATGGCCGCTTTGACCAGCGCCGGGTGTTTCTCCATGAACTCGTTCCCGACGGTGAGCACGTCCGTGGCGATTTCCGCCAGGGCCTGAAGCTCCGGATTGAACTCCTCGCCGATGGTGGTTTTCATGGCGTCCCAGGCGGAATTCATAAGGGTCAGCTGTCCGTTCAGATTATCCAGCTTGATCTCCGCCATCCGGGAGGCCGCCCCGGAGCATTCGTTGATGCTGGCGGTCAGCTTGGCGTAATCGGCGTCTGTGGCGTTCAGAATGGCCAGCAGGCCGTTGTACCCTCTCTGACCGGCGAGTGTCATGGCGTTGTTGACGCGCTCCGCCTCGGTCATCTCCGAAAAGTACACACGCAGTTCGTCGATGGTCTCGGAGAAGGACTTCATGGTGCCGTCAGCTTTGATGGCGGTAAATTCGTACTCGCCGAAGGCCGCGCTGGTCAGGGTGGCGCCCTCCAGAAGGCCGTTGAAGGTGTTCTTCAGCGCCGTGCCTGCGATGCTGCCTTTGACGCCGGCATTAGCCATGAGGCCCACCGCCACAGCCACATCTTCCACGCTGAAGCCCAGGGCGCCGGCGATGGACGCCGCATTCTTAAATGTCTCGCCCATGATGCTGACGCTGGTGTTGGAGTTGGTGGCGGCCGCGGCCAGGACGTCGGAGAAGTGCGCGGTGTCCGCGGCGGTGAGGCCGAAGGCGGTCAGATTGTCCGTCACGATGTCGGACACCAGGGCGAGATCCTCCCCGGAGGCCGCGGCCAGCTGGAGCACGCCGTCCATGCCGCTTAGCATCTCCTGGGCATCCCACCCGGCCATGGCCATGTAAGTCATGGCCTCGGCGCTCTCTTTCGCCGTGAACTTCGTGGTCGCACCCAGCTCCTTGGCCTCGGCGGTCAGGGCCGCCATGTCCTCGGCCCCGGCCCCGGACAGGGCCTCCACCGTGCTCATCGTCTCCTGGAAGTCGGCGGCGATGCCTACGCAGGCCGTGTAGCCGTCGTAGATCTCCTTGAGGGCCACAGCGATCCCCGCCGCGGTGATGGCCTCCTGGATGGCGCCGAATGCCGCGGTGGTCCTCTCTCCAAAGGTAGAGGCCCCGTTGGCGGCCCGGTCCTGCTCCGCTTCCAGCTGCCGGATCTGGGCGGTCAGCTCCTGGTCCTTCTGGGACAGGTTAGCCGTATCCACACCGGCGTCCCGCAGCTTGGTCCCGGTGGCGCTCAGCTTCTGCTGCTGGCGCTCCAGGGCCGCCTGAGTGTCCTGGATGCGCTGCTCCAGCTTGACATCCTCACGCTCCAGGCCGGTGGTGGAGCCTTCCGTCTCCTTGATCTCCTTCTGAAGAAGATCGTGCTGCTTCTGCAGGCTCTCCAGCTTGGAGCGGGTGGCCTCCATCGCGCTCTGCTGCTTTTGGTAGGACGCGATGTCGCCCTGGAGCCGGTGCAGGCTCTGGACCTCTTTCCCCAGCCGTGTAAATTCCGCCTGGGCCTTGGAGACCGTGCCGCTGAAGCCGCCGTTCATCTTGGCGTTCAGTTGAAATATCATCTCAAATTCGCTTTTACTTGCCATCGGCGGCCTCCTTTCTCTCCTCGTCGATCACGGCGTTGTTGGCCCTGATCCAGTACCGCAGCTCCCGTAGCGTCATGGACAGCCACTCCGAGAGGGGTGTGTGGTTGTTCATCGACAGCTTCAGGACCTGTTTATGGAGCCATAGTCCGTCCTTCCCGGCTACGACCCCGCACGCAGTAAAAAAGACCGGGCCTTCTTGCAGATGCCCTGGAAGTCTCGCATGGGCATGGCCTTCATGGCGTCGGCATTCAGAATGCGGATGCCCTTGTCATCCCGCGCGGAGCAGGCCCGGACGGCCATGCCGCACAGGAACTCGCTGGAGAACTCCGGCGTCACCAGAGTCCTGCCGCGCATGAGGATCTCGTTCTCGATGGCGCAGTGGTCGGCGCCGGTGAGGGAGTCCCAGTTGAAGGTCAGGCTCTCGATGGTGTGACCCTGGTGGATGAACGGCTTTCTGAAGGTGTGGGTATAGGTGCCCACATCCGTCTCCTTCTTGGCGGCCTCCTCCTCGGCAACGGCCTGGGCGGCGGAGTCCTCCGCTCCGGCGGCAGCGGTGATCTTGCTCTTGTCGGTGCTCATAGAAATACCCCTTTCCAAAAATGGAGCGGGTCCCAGGCGAACACGCCGGGGACCCGCTGTGTCTTACTTGCCCAGAGCCTTCCGGACCGGCTCCATGTAGTCCACGCCCTTGATGACGCAGCGCATATTGCGCTTATCGACCTCCCACAGCTGTTCGCCGTCCTTGTAGGCGGCGAAGTAGTACACCGCGTACTCGCCGGTGGTGTCGGCGGCGGCCATGGGTGCGACGTTGCCGGGGGTGGTGGTCTTGGGTCGGACGATCATCACGTACTTGTCGGCCCAAGTGCCCACGTCCGCGTCCTCCACGTCCCAGTACTCCTCGGCCACCCGCATATCCAGCTGGTGCTTCTTGGGGCTCATCAGCTTGACTGCGTCCCCGTGGGGCGTGAGCCAGGTGATGGTGGTGGACATGGCGCTCACCATGCCGTACAGCGGCACCTCCATCTCGCCCATCATGCCCGCGCCGGAGATGGTGACGCAGGGATAGGCGATAGCGGGGAGCTGGACGCGGGCCACGCCCAGCAGATTGATGCTGTCTTCGTAGATCTCCAGGTTGATGTAGGCGGCAGCCTGTTTGGTGCTCATAGTTTACCTCCTTCTGTAGTCGCCAGCCCCGCCGGGCAAATTCCCAAGCGGTTGGGATTTTGCCGCGGCAGAAGCCGGCGGGAATTACGCCGCCAGGTTCAGGGCGCTGGTGAGATAGTCCACGGAGAACTCCAGGACGAAGTGGATCTCCTGCGTCGGAACAGGGGGAGTGATGTAGATGTGGAACTTGATGATGCCCGCCAGCAGGCCGGTCACCGGGTTCTCCTCGGCCTTCAGCTCCACCCTGGCGCCCAGCAGATACTCCTGACTCACCAGGCCGTTGAGCCAGATGTTGACGGTGTCCTGGATGTTGTCCAGGAGCCGCAGGCGCATGGGCTTGTCCAGCTTGGACCAGAACGTCCGAATGAGGGTGTTGCCGACGAAGTCGAACATCCTGCTCACGGGAATGAACTGGTCCTTGACGTCGGTGTTGGCCGGGTAGCAGGCGGTGTAGTTGTTCCGGGCGGTCCAGCCCATGCTCATGAAGTTCAGAGAGGTGACGATGCCGTAGCCGGCGATGATGTTGGTCTGCTCGAAGGTGAGGACCACTTCGGTGCCGTCCTCCAGGCAGGCGCCGTCCATCTTGAAGTTCTTGTTGGACGGGCTCTCGAAGGGGACGCCGCCGTTGTCAGCGTCCACGGTGGCCATGAGGCCCGCCAGCTGGGTGCTGGTGTGGAAGATGTAATCCCCCAGCCGGACCATGGGCCAGCACAGGATCTGGTTCTCATCGACGAAGTTGTTCTTGTTCTTTGTCGCCAGCAGGTCGCTGTACTTGCGGACGCCTTCCGCGCCGCAGTCGAAGTCGATGAGGGCCTTGGCCCGGAACAGGCCGTTGATGCCCTCCGCCTTGGTGGCCATGACCGCCGCCACGACGGTGTCGTGGGACCAGCCGGGGGCGCAGATCAGGTCGGGGACCAGGCCCACCGTACTCATGCAGGCATCGATGACGCCGAGGCCCTCCACGATGTCGGTCTTGGCCACGGCGCTGGGCTTGACCGCGCTGAACTTGATGTACAGCTGCTCTTCACTGTAGTGCTCGCCGGTGCTCAGAAGCTCCACCAGGCAGGCGCCGGCGTCCTCGTCGTAGAGGATGCTGTAGTCCTCGTCCAGGGCCAGGATGTTCTCGCTGAACTCGTTGTCCGTACTCACCTGGATCGTGGACGGGATGGCGTCGAAGGAGATTTTTGCCTGGTG
Organism: uncultured Atopobiaceae bacterium; assembly: GCA_947625235.1. GTDB lineage: Bacteria > Actinomycetota > Coriobacteriia > Coriobacteriales > Atopobiaceae > CANRLS01. The sequence continues at coordinate 19,762 of CANQNP010000012.1, forward strand.
GTCCGTCACGGGGATGGGGGTCTGCCCGTCGCCCGCCTCCTCGTCCTTCATCTCAGCCTTGCTGGAGTCCAGCACGCTGCAGAAGATGACCGGCTGACGGCCATACAGCTGGAAGTGGGAGTACATGAACTCGCACAGGGGGTAGCTTTTCCAATCGTAGGAGAAGCCGAGCTGCTGGACGGCTTCATCCCAGCTGGTGCAGAGCACGGGCACGTTGGGTTTCGCGGGATCGGTAGCGGAATGAGCGGGCGCGGCGCCCACCACGAAGGGGACGCTGACGTCGGCCAGAACGGGGGTGCTGACAGAGGTGGCCTGCTCCTCCACATGAACGCCAAGATTCAAAGCCATGATGTTTCCTCCTTACACGACGTTCCCGGCCGCCACGCGCTGATAGTTCTTATACAGAGCGTTGCCGGGCTTCTTGACCTTCAGCCTGGCTTCCGGGAGAGCGTCCCCGGAGACGATGAGCGTCTTGATCAGGGGATACTTCTCGATGGCCGCAGACGCGGCGGCCAGAGCCGCCCTGCGCGTCCCACGGTAGACCGTGCCATGCTGAATGAGGCCGACGATGCTGGGGCCGATGTAGCAGTAGAAGCCCGAACTGTCGCCGGACTTCGCCTTGCCGACGGCGGTCTCAGACCCTGCCGCCTTGACCGGCAGGGTAGCCGCTTCCGCGGTAGTCTGCTTGGTTTTTTCCATTGGGCACCTTCCTTTCGATGATGGGGAGCTTCCAAGTGGTGATCATCTCCCCGAGATAAAACGGTGATACTGCGGTTTGGCTCGGATTGCCCGGATACACCAGGGTTTCCACCCCGGCGTCCAGGTCAAGCCTGAACTGGTCCCCGACCACGCACGCCTCCAGGAGTGCGATTCGGAGCCGTTCCATGACGGTCAGAAGGAACAGCCGCCCCTCCTGCTCGTTTTCGTGGTACACACAGAAGCACGTGCGCACCACGGCGGTGGACTTGCGGAGCTTCACCCCGGTCGGGAACTGCTCCGCACCGTCCTGGCTGGTGATCACCTCGTGGGTGATGAACGGTGCATACTGTGCATATAAATGCAGGTCCGGCAGACAGGGGTAGTACACCGCTGGCGCCCGGTAGGGCTTCGGCTCCTCGTCCTCCTCCTGCATCTGCACCGGGAGGAGCAGGTCGGCGACACACCTTTCGGTGAACGCCGTAAGCTGCTCTAAAAGGGTTACTCTTGTCATCTCGTCACCTCATGTAGCCGCTCAGAATGGCCATGACGCTGTGGTTCAGATCCTTCTCGAAGGACTGCATGGCATCATCGACCAGGACCTTTTCAACGGCCTCGCTGCCAAGCATCTGGGGGACGGAGGGGCCGAACAGCTCCTCGATCTCGTCCTTCCCGCCGGAGGTCATGCCGCCGGTCCGCTCGTAGATGCCCACGTGTCCGTTGGGCATCCTGGCCACGAACGCGCTCTCAAAGCGGGTGGGGGAGGTCCCCTTCAGCACGTGGCCGGCTGCGGGGACGCTGGGGTACACCAGCCGCCAGTGGTCCTCGCCGGTCATGACCGGCAGGCGGCCGCTGGTGTCTCTGGTGGGCTGGCTGGGCGTGGCGCCGTCAAAGCGGTACAGAGGGATGCGCTGGCCTCCGAAGCGGACGTAGGCTTGCACGCCGCTGTCGTAGGTGTAGGTCACCTGGACGTTCTCGTTCTCGCGGATGTTCGCGGCGGAGATGGCGTACCGTTCCCGGACCGCCTTCACGTTGGACCGCTGGAGCCGGGCGACCGCCTTGCTCATGGCACTGCGCACCGCCCGCTCCACGCCGCCCTGCACACCGGCAAGTATCCGTGTGGCCCGGTCTATGGCCTCCTGCCCAGCTACGGAAAGCTGGATGCCGGCGAAGCCTCCGCTGTTGGTCGGCCCCGCCCACTGGCCGCCGCCAGTGTGTACGCGGGCCTCTCTGCTGATGTCGCTCACTGCGCCACCGCCTCCAGTTCCATCTGCAGCATCCCCATGTAGCTGGTAGACGCAACGATGTAATACCGCTGGAAGAACCGGCCGCCTTCCTTGGTGGCGACCTCCAGGCTGGAGCCTTGCTTCGGGACCTTGCCCCCCACATCCTCCAGGGCACAGTAGAGGGTGGCGGTCACCAGGTGGAGCCCGCGGACATGGTCATCGGTCAGCCGGCTCCGCTTCTCCTGCACCGGCCCCTCCAGCACCACGGGGATATCCGGGTACTCGTTCCCGTCATAGCGGACGGTGCGGTTCTCCGCGAACTCCTTGGTGTTCAGATAGACCTTCTTGACGTCCCGAGCGACCATGTCCTTGAAGCTCATACCACGGGACCCTCCACGCCGATGTCCGGAGGAGCCTCATCATCCTCGCCGTCGGCATCGGCGAGATCCAGCTCGACGGCCGCCAGCAGGTCCGCGATGGCGCCCTTGTTCCGGCACTTGCTGACGTCCACGCCCAGGTCGGCGGCCAGGGCCTCCATGTCCTTGCGCTCCATGGCCAGCAGGTCATCCCGGACGAAGTGGCCGTCAACGATGCCGAGGGTGTCCGGGATGGAGATGGACTCGGGAACGCTCTGAACGGGCGCGTCCTGGCCGCTGTCGCCGCCGTCAGGCGCGTCCCCGCCATCGGGCGGGGTGGTGCCCGTCTCGGGGGCGGGGGCGCTCACAGGGGCCTTCTGGCCGCCAGCGGCGGGGTGTTCCGGGGCGCCGCTCTCATCGATAATCCTGGCGGCCCCGATGCCGGTGAGCAGGACGGCCTCGGCGTCCCCAACAGACACCACGTCGCCGCGGTACGCCACAGCCGGCCTGCCGTTGCGGGTGAAGCTACACCCGCCGCAGATGATTTTCACTGTCTTCATCGGCTTACTCCTTCTCCAGCGTCAGGCCGCTGGCCTTGTAATCCACATTGGAACTCTCCTCGCCGCGCTCGACCTTGACCTTCAGTGTGTCCTCTGTGTCGGTCACCTTCCAAACGACGGTCCGGTCCTCGTCCAGGGGCTTGTCCGTGACCGAAGATGTCGTGATCTTCACAGTCGCGTCCGCGGGCGCCACAACATGAAGGGCGGCAAAGTTGCCGGTCGCTCCCTGGTCGTACTTGTCGAAGTTCTTGATGTGGTGCAGCGTGCCGTGCAGCACGTTGTCGCCGTCAACCGTGACGTTCGATTGCAGCGCGCTTACCTCCATGCCCAAAACTGTGGCGTCATTGGGCATAGAGGACATCAAGGGTCCACGCCGATGACATCCTTGGCGTAGATGTACGGGCAGTAGTTCTTGGGAGCGGCCAGGGGCCGGGTGCCGAGGCGCAGCTTGCGCTGGTCGTTCTCCTGGTCCACCACCAGCTTGGGCACGCGCTGGGAAACGTAGGTGGTGGGCATGGTGGCGCCGTAGTCGATCTGGGTGATCTGGCCGTACTTCATGCTGCCGCAGTTGGGCGCGGTCACGATGACATCCTTGGGACCCAGAACGGGCTTGTCCTTGCCATCATCGTCCAGATACCGCTCATCCACGGAGAACACGTTGAGGTTGTGGCCGCCGAAGTTCAGCACGCCCATGAAGGTCACGCCATCATAGGCGGTCAGCTGCTCCCGGATGCCGTTGCCCAGATACACGCCGCTGTTCTTGTCCAGCAGCTCCGCAGTCCGCTTGTCCTCCATGATGAAGTCGGCCACATCGGAGCCGAGGAGCAGGTCAGCGGCGGGCAGGCCGCGCTTGGACAGCATCCGGCACATGGCCTTCACGTCGAAGCGGTAGTTGCCCTTCTCGCTGTCCCACTTGTTGAGCACGGTGAAGGTGTGCTCGGACACGGGGCCGTCGTAGAAGTTGACGAACAGCTTCTCGCCCTTGGTGACGGCATCGACGTAGGTCTGCATCTCGCAGGCGTTGGTGATCATGACCTGGGCACACATCCACTCCTCCCGGCGGCGGATGAAGTCCTCCAGATCCGTGAGATCGTCCCGGATCAGCCGGGCGGCCCGCTCGGCGGGGGTGGAAATAGCGTACAGAGCCTCACCGAAGCCGCGCTTCCTGAGCTCGTCGAGCGTCAGCAGGCGGCTGGGGGCGATGTAGGCAGGCTCATACTCGTGGACGGTGTAGCCTCTGCGGTCCATGGGGATGTCGCCAACACGCCGGGAAACGAAGGGGGCCATCCGGCGGTCGCCCTTGCGGTACTCCACGAGGACCTTGTCGGCGGCAAAGACGTCGCCCTCCCCGGTGGAGAAGTAGCGGTCGCGGAAGAAGGACGCGCGGGGCGTGACCTCCTCCGCGATGGCGATCATGATGTAGGTGTCGAAAAAGTTCAGGGTGTTGTTAGGCATAGGTATCCCTCCTATTAGTCTTCAGCCGTCTCGATGGGGACGGCGGCCTTGAAGAGGATGCCCTTCATACGCAGGGTATCCAGCTCGCCCTCCTCCAGGGTGACTTTGCCCTCGGTACACTGGATCTTGTTAGGATCGAAGCACCCGGCGATGTACGCCACCACGGCCACGCCGGACGCCTTGTCCCCCTCCTCGACGGGGGTATCGTCGCAGAGGATGCAGTCGGGGGTGATCTCGCCCCCATCCTTCCAGATGTGGAGTTTGCCGTCCACCTCGGCTTTCTTGCCCAGCAGGGTGCCGCGGGGCACCACAGTGGGCACGGGGTCCAGCTCACTGACATCCAGGATGCCGCCGCGCACGTTGGGGCGGGGCTGGGTGTCGGTGATCAGCCCGTCAGGGGTCATTTCAGCGATTTTCGCATTCAGCTGCCGTGCCATCTCTTACTCCTCCTTCTTGTCCTTCTTGAACAGCTCCTTGACGGAGGCGCGGGCCTTCGCCATCTTGCCCTCCGGGGTGGTGGGTTCAGCACCCTCGCCCTCGCCGCCGGAAGCGGACGCGCTCACCTGCTGGGCGCCGGAGGCGGCGTTGTCCGCCTCCAGATCAGCCAGGAACTTGCGGCCCTGCTGGGACGCCTTCTGAGCGGCCCGGTAGGTCATCTCCTGGGCAGTACAGGCGTTGGGTCCGTACTTGGCCTCCCGGATGGTGTCTGCGTCGTACAGCCCGGCCAGTGCGTCAATGTCCTGAATGCGCTTGCGCTCCGCATCGACTGCGGCGGTGGTGTCCGCCGGCTCACCGGTGGCCTGAGCCTGTGCGCCGGTCCCAGTTGCGGGTGCCTGAGTACCGCTGCCGAACGCCGACGCAGTCGCCTCCGCTCTGGCCTCGGCCATCAACGCTTCGGCCAGCTCCGGGTTCTCCGCCCGGAGCTCCTTCAGATTCTTTGCCATGGTGGTTCCTCCTTCTGTGCCGGAGTTATCCGGCGGATTTGTATTTGTCTCAACCGGGGCGGCGGCCTCGGGTGTGACTGTGGGAATGCTGTCCGGGGCGAACATGCCGGGGGCCAAGTGATACTTTTTTCCCCGGACATACAGGGCGCGCCCATCGGCGCTGGCCGCAATGTTCAACGGCTCCGCGCCCTCCAGCAGTTCATCCGCGAAGCCCTTCTCCACGGCCTCGCGCCCTGTCATGGTGGTGGTATCGGACATCATGTGCATCAGCACAGTATCCGAGATCTTCGTCTTGCGCTTGTAGATCTCTACCTGCATTTTGTCCCAGGCGTCCTGCTGCTTGGCGGCGGCCCTGAGATCGTCAGCGTTGTAGCCGCCCCAAAGAGCCACCCAGGATTTGTGGATCATGATGAGGCTGGAGGGGTTGACCTTGACGGTGTCGCAGGCGCACATGATGATGGACCCGCCGGACATGGCGTAGCCGTCCACGATGCAGGTCAGCTTGGTCCCGCTGCGGGAGAGCTCCCGAAGCCGGTTGTGGATGGTGTTGGACACGCCCGCGTCGCCGCCGTAGCTGTTGATGCGGACGGTGATCTCCTTACAGCCAGCGACCTTCTTCAGGTCTTCCAGGAATTCATCCAAAAGAATGAACTCTCCTGGGACAGGCTCTCCGGTCCACCAGTCAACGGGCCTCTGCTCATAGATGTCTCCGTATAGGGTGATCTCCGCGCTGGTGCCGTCCGTGGTGGCCATCGCATAGGCGCCGCGCGTGATGTTGAATGGGAATTTCACTGCTCCTTACCTCCGTCATCGGTGTCTTTCTCGTCTGCATTGGTGGAGATGGTGACGGTAGTCCCGCCGCCGGCGGCCTTCAGCTTCTCGTTCTCCACTGCCAGCTGCTCCACGTTGGCGTCCCAGGTGCCGCCGGAGAGCTCCATGGTAACCTGCTCATGTGTCTTCAGAGCGTGCTGAATCTGCAGTACGGCGGCGCTGGCCTCCTTCAGCGGATCGAGAGATCCCTGCACCGGGCCGATCCACTGGGCGGAACACCATGCAGCGCGGATGAGCGGGTCATCGAAAAAGCCCGGAGCGATGATGCGCCCACGGGCTACGGCCTCCGCCAGCCACACCTCATAGATGGGCTGACAGAAGTCATCCACAAACCACTTCCGCCGCATTCGGAAGTCCTCCCAGGCGTCCAGGAGGGACGCCCGAGAGGAGGAGTAGCTGGAGTTGTATTCCTTGACCAGAACATCATAGGGCATGCCGAGGCCCGCGCCGACCAGTTTGCAGAAGGTCTTCACGAAGGCATCGAAGCTGGCCACCGGCATCGTGGGACTTCCGAAGCGGACATCCTCCCCCTCTGGGACCACGTTGACGGTGCCGGGACCCATGCCATACTCGTTCTCGCCGCGGGCCGGCTCCATCGGGTTCGTGCCGGGCACGCCCACCAGATCTCCGCCACCCGTCTCATTGAACGGGAGCGCATCGGGGCTGGACTTTGTAATGATCCACGCCGTGAAAAAGCTCTGCACCAGCGCCATCATCAGGGCGGAGTCCGTGTAGCGGCGAAGCTGGAGTAGGGGCTCCATCACCGGGGCCAGATAGGTCACGCCGCGATACTGGTCCGGCCTCTCGCTGGACATGACGTGCAGAATGTTGGGAAGACCGGTCTTTCCACCGTAGGCTTCGATTCGCGCCCACGTATCAGATCCGTTGGTGATTTCGAAGGGGTAAGTATTGTGGACGTAGTACGCCACCACCATGCCGCTCGAGTCTACTTCTACGCCGTCAAAAATCCGATTTCCTGTATTCGGATTCGTCCCATTGGTGATGCCAGGATAGATTGTCCCACCGTACTCTGTGGGAGTACGGACCCGGTCCGCCTCCACCAGGTGAATGCGGAGGGAGTAGGGCCGCAAGGGGTCTGGGGGCCGGTGCTTCAGTACCGGGAACACATCGCCGCTCATCAGCCAGGAGGCCAGGGCCAGCTGTTGGAGAGCCTCGAAATTGTTCATGCCGATGGCATCGCAGGACGCCTTGCGCCCTGCCCAGAGCCGGAATTCCGCCTCTGTGCGCTTCTGCCACGCTTTCGCCGCCTCCGCCGAGATCCCCAGCGTCTCACGGTCAATGCTGCTCTTCAGAGCCAGGCCGATGCCCACAATCTTGGTGCGGTTGGTGTTGATGGCGGACGTGGCCAGCGGGGAACTCATGAACAGCATTCTCCCCCGCTGCCGCAGGGTGTAATTGTTCCAGTTGATATCCTGGTCCGGGCTTCCGCTCCGAGCGTTGAAGCCTTTCAGCGCCCTCCGGGTGTGGCTGGCTCCGGCCTCGCTGTACCCGCTGGCCTGGGGACGCGCCGCATCCGGGAGGTAGAGTCCTGTTCGCTTATCCTGATACATCCGCTCTCACCTACCAATCCATGGGCATCACCGCATAGGCCCGCCGGGCGGCGTCGCCGTTCAGAAGGGCCTCCAACTCATCCACCTTTTTCTCGGCCTCCTCGATGCGCCTCTGAAGGGTTGCCAGGTCCAGCCGGGTCAATTCCTCATTGCCAATCTTGTAGCTCTTGACCTGACCGTCCAGCAGGGCCAGGTACGCTTCCCGGAGCGCGACCAGCGCGGACCGCCAGAACTCCAGCCTTGCCCTCAGTTCCGTCCTGTTTCTCGACATATGATCACCTACCATTCATCGTAACCGATATTCTTGGGCTTGATCTGCCCCCGCCTGCGCGGCCGCGCGGGGCTGGGCTGTGTGTTGGAGGGAATGGCCTTCCCCCGTGCCATCTTAATCCGCCTGTCGATGATGTCCAGATCCACCGGCAGGACCTTGAACGCGGCCAGGGCGTAGTTCCTGCAGTCCAGAGGCTCGTTCCGCTCGTGGCCTGGGATCTTGGTCCACACCCACCGCTGGCGGATCTTCCCCTCCGGCACCAGATGCTCCGAAAGCAGTCCGTTGAAGTACGTGGCCCCGTAATCGTCACGCAGCGGGAAGTGGCAGTACTTTGGCCCCGGCTCCTGCACCTTCAGATTGTCCATAATCATCTGCTTGCCGGAGTCTACGCCAAGCTGGTACTGCCAGCAGGTCCCCAGGTAGCGGTTCTTTATGATGATCTTCATCTTCTTGGGCGGAGCGGTAAAGGGCCTGTCCGGACCGTAGAAGCCCTTGATGCAGAACACCTTCTTGGAGATGCGGTCCCGGCAGAACTGCCGCACCTCGCCGGGGAAGTGGCCGCCTTCGTCCACGAAGCTCATGCTGATTTTGAGACCCAGGCCGTCCTTGAAATGTAGAACCCTGTCGAAAACCATCATATCCAGGCTGTCCCAGGTGGCGGGGTCATCCGGGCGGCCCATGATGATGCCCTTTTCGATGCCCCAGGTCTCCCCGAAGTGGCCGTGGCCCACGATCTCATACTCGAACCGGTCATCTTGTGTGTCCACGCCGGCGGTGAGAACCAGGACACCATCCGGGAGTTCCCCATCGTAGACCTCGCGGCGCCCCAGGAGTGTGTCCGGGTCCTGGGTGTCTCCCCGGTCCTCCCAGAGCTGGCCGAAGCAGGTGTTGTAGACCACCTGCATCTTCCGTGTGTCTCCGAGGGCGTTCTGATACTTCAGACAGATGCTCTCCCAACTGGCCCAGGGGCTGACAAAGGCATTGAGCCAGAAACTGCGCTCCCCGTTGGCGTAGGCGGCGGGGTTGTCTGCCTCCCAATGAGCGGGCTGCTTCTTCATCGTGGCCTCATCGGACACACACGCACAGCCGGGGCAGAACCAGAGGACGTTGCTCACCGTGTATGTGCGCTCATGGTTGACCACCGTCTCCTGGGCATCGTAGCGGATGTTCTTCCACTGGATTTCATGGAACTCGCCACAGTGCGGACACTGAGACTTCCATCGCTCCATGGTGCCCTTGGAGAAGCTGGTGGCGATGGCGCTCTGCCCCCGGATGGTGGGGGTGCTGACTTCCACGGCCTTCGCGTTATAAAATGTGGTCTGTCGGGCCATGGCCAGCTCCCACGGGTCGCCCTCGGTACCGGCGGACACCGCCCAGCGGTCCCTCTCGTCCCCGAACACATACCGGATGGGCTTTGACGCCAGCGCGTGGGCCTCAGTGGAGCCGCAGAGGGTGAGGATGCCGCCGGGGTAGGACTTCTGGAGAAGGGTGTTTCCGCTGTCGCGGCTCTTGGGCGCGGACACCTTCCGGCGCAGCGCGGGGCTGTCCCGGATCATCGGCGCAATCCGCAACTTGGAGAACTCCCTGGCATCGATGGTGGTGGGATGCACGAAGAGGATGCTGCCGGGGTTCTGGTCGATGATGTATCCGATGATGTTGTTGATCAACTCCGTCTTGCCGATCTGGGAGGCGGCCACCAGAACGATGTGCCGGATCTTGGGGTCGGTAAAGGCGTCCATGATGGCCCGGAGGTACGGAGTGCGGCTGGTGCGCCAGAGGCCAGGCTCCGCGCTGCTCTCCGTTGAGAGGTACCGCTTGCACTCGGCCCACTCCGTGACGGTGAGGTTCTCCGGGGGGTGCATCCCGGCCAAGGCCCTGGCAATGGCGCGGTTCAGCCGCTTGGCCGCCAGGTTGGCCTCTGTCTCGGCCTGCCGCCTGGCCGCTCTGCTACTCGTCATCGTCAAAGCCCCCGTTGTCTGCGGACCAGTCCATCCGTGCCCGGACGCGATCCTCATACTTCTCCGGGTCGTACTTGTAGGAGGACAACTCCTTCATCACGGCATACACCTCGCGCTTGATGATCTCGGCGGCCTCGGCGGCGGTGCCAGCTTTGGCCACGTCCACCGCCAACCGGCCGGGCAGGGCCATCAGCGCGTCCCGAATGGTGTAGATGAGATCCTCGGTCAGCGCGGCCACGTCCTCGCTGCGGTGCATGATGCCCTGGAGCTCCTGGGACTCCAGCTCCGCGATTTGGGCCTTGGCCTGCTTGATGCGCACCTCGGCGTCGAACTTCTCCAGCTCCTTGGCCTCCGGGATGTTCTTGTCACCGCGCCCGGCGGCCTTGTCCCGAAGGTACTGCACATAGGCCCTGGTGGACTCCACGACGTTGTATCTTTTCCCGGCCGGGGTGTCCCTCTTTTTCAGAACACCATCCCTGGTGAGCTGGTTGATCCACTGGCCCGTCAGCGCGAACAGATTGGCCAGGTCTTCAGCCTTGCAGTAGCCGGGGGTTTCTTCAATTTTGGGTTTTCTTGCGGTGGACATCCCTGGTCCCTCCCCGAAAAAAGGCATAAAAATAACGCCCCAGAAACGAAAGTCCCAAAAAAATTTTTTTGGTGACTACGCGCGTTTCGGGCGTTTTCCGCCCCGCTCCCCTCGGGGAGTGGGTCACAGTACCTTGGCTTGCGGCCACGAGCAGACGGGCGGCCCGGCCGGGTCGTCCGCTGCACATCTTTTTCAGTTCATGTTGATGAGGCGTTATGTTGCTTATTGCGGTCGGCAGCGGTGGATGATGTCCAGGATGCGCTCCTGTTCCTCCGCATCCACACCCATATCAGCAAGGGCCTGCCGGGTTCCGCAGTCCGGGCAGATGAGCGTGGTGTTGTCGGTCCGGGACACCGCAGGGGCGCCGGTGTAGGTCCTGCCACAGAGGGGGCAGGTAGTGGGCTTCACATTCTTCTTGTCCAAAAAATCTCCTCCTTTTTGCTGTCGGCGTAGGCTTGGAGCAGGATTTGCGGGTCGAATCCGAAGCTCCGGTATCCATGGGTGCAGGTCATGAAGTAGGAGTTGCTGGGCGCTCCGAGGGGCCTGTCCGCGTACATGATGTACGCGAAGGCGTCCAGCGTCCGCACCTGGCCGGTCTCAATCTCCGTGACCGGGAGCTCCATGTCGGCCTTGTAGTAGAAAACCGGGTAGCCCTCGTAGTGGTCCAAGCTGCGCTCATGGGCCTTGGTGATTGACCACACCGCCACCGGCACCTTGCCGCCCTCCCACGGTTCGATGGTCAGGTAGGAGCCAGTCTTGCTGCCTCTGAACAGCAGGCGGTAGTCCTCGATGACCGAAGTCCCGACGATGGCCGCCCCAGGGCAGCGCATCTGCATCTGCGGGATGTTCAAATTGCTCCCGTAGGCGATGTAATACCTGTTCGCCATTTCAATCCGTCCTTTCCGAAGGGCATTCCCTTCTACTGCCTAAAGCCCGCTCTTGGCGGGTTTCAGGCTGGGGGCGGATTGCCTTGTCAGGCGGCGGCCCTCCCGTTGCGGAAGGCCGCGTCGCCGGCGAGGCGGCGGGTGAGGAGGTCCCGCGCGGTGGCGAACTCCTCGCCGATGAAGCCCAGGCGGAGGAGCCAAGTCCTCATCGCGTACTTGGGGTTCTCGGTCTGCTGGGGCTTGGGGCTGGCGCTCTTGAGGCTCTTGGCCATCTGGCTGAGGGCCAGGCAAAGCTGGATGTAACTCTTGAGCTGGCCGGCGTGGAGGCCGTTCTGCTTGCCCTGGCTGGGGGCGTCGAACTGAAAGAGGCGGAACTCAATCGTGCCCTTGGTGAAGGTGGCGTGGAGGTTGAGCATGTGGTAGCGGCTGCCGTTGTAGTGCTGGTCCCTGCCGTAGCCCTCGCCCTGGGTGGTGTACCAAATGTCCGCGAGGTCGGCCATGGTGGTGGGCTTCTTGCTGTTCAGCCGCTCCAGGAAGCGGGGGTCCACCGTCCTGCAGTAGTGGGCGATGCGGCGCTGGTCGAGGTCGAGGGCGGCGGCCAGGAGGCTCTCGTGGCTGGCCATGATGTTGGCCAGGTTCCGCAGGCTCTGCGGGGTGTGGCCCTTGGCTCCGATGTGGATGTGGACCCCGCACCCGCGGGTGGCGTCGCTCTTGGCACCGGCCTTGCGGAGCCGCCGAACCAGCCCCTGGAGGGTGTCCATGTCGGCGTAGGTCAGGATCGGGGTGACCATCTCGCACTTCTCGCTGTCCGGGCCGGCGATGCTGACGTCCTTCTGGAACTTCCACTCGCGGCCCTGGGCGTCCCAGGCGCTCCAGGCGCTGTACCCGTTCCGGCGGGCGGTGTCGCTGTAGCGGTGGGTCCCGAAGAACTCGGCGGCGGTCTTGGCGGCCTGGTTGCGGGTGATGTTGTTCATCTCGATCTCGACCCCGATGGTCTGCTTCTTCATCTCGGCGACCTGGTTCATCAGCTTCTCGTTCATGGTATGTACCTCCGTTTTTTTGTTTAGGGGTTTTCCCTTTCGGTAGTGTATTAATCACTCTAAACGGCGGTAATATCAAGTTAATTCGAAGCCATAATGTACACAATGATTCGAGGCCGGATCTGGTGTATTTACACCGGTTTATCCCCGGCTTTGAAGGCCGAGGAGCCGGTGAGGTTGCGGAGCAGGATCTTCCGCTCCTCCTTGAACTCGGCCCCGATGAAGCCCAGCCGAAGGAGGAAACAGCGGAAGGAGTACTTCTCGCTGTCCACCGCCTTCTCTGTGGCGAGGACGCGCTTCTGCCGCTTGCTCATCTCGCACAGGGCGGTGATGAGGTGGGTGTAGGCCCTGGCCTCGTCCGGCCCCGGCAGCTCCGGGAACCAGGGGAAGGACACCCGGTCCTCGCCGATCTCCAGCGGCAGGTCGGTGAGGCCCAGGGCCTTCTTGATGAGGCTCCCCTTGGCCTCCAGCAGCTTGGTGAGGTTGCCCACCGCCACCTGCTTCAGGGGGACCGCCACCGTGAGGCCCGTGGGCGCGTCCTGCGGCGCGGTGGCCGGGGTGGTATCATTTTCCGGGGGCTCCGCCGGGGCGGCCTCCTGGGCCGCGACGTCGGCGGGGTCGGCCTCGCATCCGAGGTTGGAGACCTGGGAGACGAAACCCTCGTTCACCAGGGCGTCGATGAGGCACTCGATCTCCTCGCTGTCGGCGCGGTCATCGAAGGAAACCACACCGTCGCGGCTGATGGTGAAGTAGTCGACCATGTAGGCGAAGGTTGGGGCGCCCAGGTACTTGGCGTCCGCTCCCGTGATGTCGCTGATGGCCTTAACCAGCCGCTTACGCTCCGGGCCGGTCACGTTGTAGTCCAGGTAGAAATCGTTTGTTGCCATGGTGGATGCCTCCTTGTCTTTTTGTAGCCACATATTCGCTCTACGTGCCTCAAATAGCAAGTTAAACATCCACCCGGCTTTGTAGAATCATTCGCCCCAGAATTGTGTAGACCACACAATCCCGGCCAGCACGAAAAAGACGCAGGGCAAAGCGACGCCGTTGCCCCACATCTTGTACTCCGCGGCATCCGAGTGGGGGTGCCGCAGCCACTTGATGATTTGGTTCCTGCTCTTGGGCCTGGAGGAGGTGCCCACGATTTTGCGGTGCGTCTCGAACACTTCCTCCCAGAAAGAGATCTCCCGCTCCGTGGGGTGCTCCGTGTCCAGGCCGTCGCACCACCAGTCCGGAAAGCCCTGCAGCCTGGCGCACTCGGTGGGGGTCAGCCTTCTCACGGTGTATCCCCGGCTGACTGCCGTCGGGTCCTTGAAGTCCCTGGCCAGCAGCGTGGGGGCCTGCTCCTTGCTTACCAGAGGAAAGCCGCACATCGTCATGGCGCAGGCCGGCGGTGTGACCACGGCCACGCCGCCCTGGTTGGAGTCGGGGGCATTGCCGCTGGTGTCGATGGTGCGGGACGTGTCCGTCTCATAGACGTTCTGGCGGGCGTTCCTGGTCCCCTCCGAAGTGAACCGCACATCGTAGGTCCTCACTCCCACCACAAAGGGCTGGTTGTTCCCTCCGGTGCCGTAGGTGGCTGACACCGTGGGCGCTGTGTTGAGGGGGCCGGTGTATCTCGTATCCTGGCTGTGGTTCTCATACACGGCGGCAGGGACCACGCCGGCGCGGAGCGTCGGGGAACGCTCCTCCTCATAGCCGATGGAGTGGCTGGCGGCGGAGTGCTCTGTGCAGAAGCCCGCGGCCATGACGCACGGCGGGTGCCCGTGGCTCTCCGCCCGGAGGGTACCGGCCACCTTCTCCGAAACGGCCATCCGAGCCCCGCCCTGATCATCCAGGCATATCAGACCGGAGACTCCAGGGCCAGCCGCAGGATAGCGGGCAGCTCTTTGCCACGCGCGGAAGAACGCCGGAGAATACCCTGACGCGC
>CANQNP010000013.1 GCA_947625235.1 uncultured Atopobiaceae bacterium
CTGGGAGGAGGGCGATGTCGCCTTCTACGGGCTCACGCCGGGGAGCGCGCCCTCCGAGGATCCCGTGGAGCCGCCCGCGCCCACGGGTACGCCCATCATGGGCGCGAGCACCACCACCAAGGACGCGCTCGCGAGCCGCTTCGACTACCTCATGAACTACTACGGCAAGGCCTACCCCGCCATCTACGCGGAGAAGGGCGCCGCGAACCCGCGCGAGTTCGTGAACGTGCTCTGGGACGAGGCCATGAGCGAGGGCGTGCGCCCGGAGGTGCTGCTCGCGCAGGTGATCAAGGAAACCGGCTGGTTGCAGTTCGGCGGCATGGTGCGCGCCGAGCAGTGCAACTTCGGCGGCATCGGCGCCCTCGACAACTCCCACGGCGAGAGCGTGGCCACGTTCTCGAGCGTGGCCGAGGGCCTCCTCGCCCAATCGCAGCACCTGAAGGCCTACGCCTCCACCGACCCCCTGAACCGCGACTGCGTGGATCCGCGCTTCAGCCTCGTCACGCGCGGCTGCGCGCCCACGGTCGAGGAGCTCGGGGGCAAGTGGGCAACCGGCGCCAACTACGGCGTCGAGATCGTGGAGCTGATGGAAACCTATGGTCTTAGCTAGGTCCGAGCGGCCGAGCCACCGCGTGAAAGGGAAACGAAACCGTGCGTCCCGTTGACGAGCAACTGCGCATCATAACCTCCGGCGTCGATCGCGTGATCCCGGAATCCGCGCTTCGCGAGAAGCTCTCGCGCGGCGTGCCGCTCACGATCAAGCTCGGGGTCGACCCCACGAGCCCGGACCTCCACCTCGGCCACGCGGTGCCGCTTCGCAAGATGCGCCAGTTCCAGGACCTCGGCCATCGCGTGACCCTCATCATCGGCAACGGCACCGCCCTCATCGGCGACCCCTCCGGCAAGAACTCCACGCGCCCGCAGCTCACGCAGGAGCAGGTGGAGGCGAACGCCGCCACCTATGTGGAGCAGGCGATGAAGATCCTCGATCCCGAGAAGACGACGGTCGTCCACAACGGCGACTGGCTGCTCCCGCTCGACCTCAAGGGCCTGCTCGAGCTCTGCTCGAGCTTCACGGTCGCGCGCATCCTCGAGCGCGACGACTTCACGAAGCGCTATCGCGGCGGCACGCCGATCGGCCTCCACGAGTTCCTCTATCCCGTGATGCAGGCCTACGACTCGGTGATGATCGAGGCCGACGTGGAGATGGGCGGCACCGACCAGCTCTTCAACCTGCTCGCCGGCCGCGAGCTCATGGAGAAGCGCGGCATGGAGCCGCAGGTGGCGCTCACGATGCCGCTCCTCGTGGGCACGGACGGCCACCTCAAGATGTCGAAGAGCTACGGCAACTACGTGGGCCTCACGGACGCCCCGGACGACATGTTCGGCAAGCTCATGTCCATTCCGGATGAATTGGTGCCCACGTACTGGCGCCTCGCCTCCACCGCGAGCGTGGACGAGATGGACGCCATCGACGCGGCCTTCGCCGCCGGCACGGCCGACCCCTACGCCTCCAAGCGCGCGCTTGCGAAGAACATCTGCGACCTCTACCACGGCGCGGGCGCCGGCGAGGAGGCCGAGCGCGCCTTCGACCGCGTCTACAGGGAGCACAAGCTCTCCGAGGACGTGGAGGAGAAGGCGGTGGACCTCTCCCCAGGCGAGGACGGGCTCGTCTACGTGCCGCGCGTGCTGAAGGAAGCAGCCCTCGCGCCCTCCGCGGGCGAGGGGCGTCGCCTGATCGACGGCGGAGGCGTGCGCATCGACGACGAGGCGCTCGCGCCCAAGGCCTACCACGTGGCCTCCGAGCGCCTCGAGGGCCACATCCTGCGCGTGGGCAAGCGCAAGGCCGCGCGCATCGCTCGCGCGTAGGGCATGCCCGCGCACGCTTCCGAGCCGTCTCCGTTCGCGCTCCCCGAGCTCCTCGCCCCCGCGGGAAGCCCGGCGGCCTTTCGCTGCGCGCTCGCCGCGGGGGCGGACGCCATCTACTGCGGGCTCTCTGAGCTGAACGCCCGCCTGGGCGCGGACAACTTCACGGACGAATCCTTTGCCGAGGCCTGCCAGCTCGCGCACCTCGCGGGGACGCGCGTCTACCTCACGGAGAACATCTCCATCAAGGATTCCGAGCTCGAAGGCGCCTTCGCGCTCGCCCTTCGCGCCGTCTCGCTCGGCGCGGACGCGCTCATCGTCGCCGACCTCGGGCTCGCGACGCTCCTCGCGAAGCGCGCGCCGGAGCTCGAGCTCCACATCTCCACGCAGGCGAACGTGGGCGACGTGGCGGGCCTTCGCCTCTGCGCGGAGCTCGGGGCGAGGCGCGTGACGCTCTCGCGCGAGCTCTCGCTCGCGGAGATCCGCGAGGCGTGCGCCGCCGGACGCGAGCTCGGCGTGGAGTGCGAGGTCTTCTGCCACGGCGCGCTCTGCATGGCCTACTCCGGCCTTTGCCGCATGAGCGCGGCGAGGGGCGCGCGCTCGGCCAATCGCGGCCTCTGCGCGCAGCCGTGCCGGCTTCCGCATCGGCTCACCGCGGGCGACGGAGCGCCCCTCGCGGGGAAGGAGAGCCGCGCGCTCTGCCCGAAGGACCTCTGCGCGGTGGACGAGCTCGCCGAGCTCGTGGACGCCGGCGTGGCGGCGCTCAAGATCGAGGGGCGCATGAAGGCGCCGGACTACGTGCTCGCCGTGGTGGGCGCCTGGCGGGAGGCGCTCGACGAGGTGCGCGTGGACGCCTCGGGCGCCCCGACGCTCGACGAGCGCACGCGCGCGCATGCCCGCGATCGGCTCTCGCGCGCCTTCAACAGGAGCTTCACCTCGAGCTACCTCCACGGCCGTTCGGGAAACGAGATGATGAGCTACGAGCGCTCGAACAATCGCGGCGCGCTCGTGGGAAGCGTCGTGGCGAGCCGCGGCAACAGCGTGACGGTTGCGCTCGCGGAGCCGGTGGGGGAGGGAGACCTCCTCGAGTTCCGCCCACCGGAGGCGCCGGATCGTTTCCTCGCCGAGCCCTCGCCGCGCGACGGCGCCAAGGGAGGGCTCCTCGAGATGGAGCTCAAGCGGCCGATGCACGCGGGCGTGCCCGTGCGCGCCCTTCGCGAGGAGGCCACCATCAAGGCCTCGCGCGCGCTCGGGAAGGCGGCGTATCCGCGTCCGCGGCCGGTGGACCTCCGCGCCACTGTGCGCGTGGGGGAGCCGCTTCTCCTTCGCCTTGCCACCCCCGCGAGGACGCTCGAGGAGCGCGCGGCCTACGGCCGCGAGGTGGCGGTGGAGGTGCGGGGCGCCGTCGTGGAGCCGGCGCGCACGAAGCCGCTCGTGGAGGAGGACGTCGCGCGGCACCTCGCGCGCTTTGGCGGAAGCCCGTTTGCTGCGCGCTCGGTGGAGGTCGATCTCTCCAAGGGCGCGGGCCTCGGCTTCTCCGCGCTCCACCACCTGCGCTCCGATGCCGCGCACGCACTCGAGGCCGCGCTCCTCGCGCCCATGCGCGAGCGGCAGGCGAGGGTCTCCGCCGCTTCTTCGGAGGCGATCGCCGAGCTCGGCGACCCTGCGCGTGGCACCTCCCACGCGGTGCGTCCCGAGGATGCGGAGGTCTGCTGCCTCGCCCCCTCGCTCGAGGTCGCCCGCGCGGTGGCGGTCGCGGGGGCAGATCGCGTGTACCTCGCCGACGTCTTCGCCGGCCCCGAGGCCTTCGCAAAGTCGGATTTCATCCCGTGGCTCTCGGAGGTGTCCCGTGCGGGCGACGCGGCCCGGCAGGAGGGGCTCCTGCGCCGCGGAAGGCCCTGCGTGGTGTCCACGTTCTCCGCCATCGAGCGGGTGCGCGAGCGCGGGGCGCGCTTCGAGGTGGGCTTCGACCTCCCCGTCTTCAACTCGGCGTGTGCCCGGGCCCTCGCGGGCGAAGGTGCCACCGGCCTCTGGCTCTCCTTCGAGCTCACCGCGCCGGAAATCGCCCGCATCGCGCGCGCGTGCCCCGTGCCCGTGGGGCTCAAGGTGGCGGGCGCCCTTCGCACCATGACCACCGAGCACTGCGTGCTCCAGGCGGCGGAGGCGTGCACGGGGGCGTGCGCGCGCTGTGACGTGCGCGCGGCCAATCCCACCCTCGAGAACATCGACGGGCGCTTCCTGCCGGTGCGCCAAGGCGTGGACGGCCGCTCGCGCATCTTCTGGGACACGCCGCTTGACCTCGTGCCGCGGCTCTCCGAGGTGCTCGGCGCGGGCGTCTCGCGCCTCCTCGTGGACGCGTCTGTCATGGGCGCGGACGAGGCCGCGGGCGCGATCGAGCGCGTGCGCGGCGCCCTTGGCGCCCTTCGAGGCGGCCACGCGGCACCGCGAAGCGTCGAGCGCGCGAGCCTTGGGCACTTTCTGGAGCCGGTCGGCTGAGCGCGGTCGAGGCGTGCGGCGAGTTGCTACCATGGGCGCGAACCTTAGAAGGACTTCCTCACGAAAGGATCGGCCATGGCCGTTGACGAGATCCTCCTCACCAAGGTGCTCGACGTCGTGCGCCCCAACCTCGAGGCCGACGGCGGCGATGTGCAGCTCGTGGGCGTCGACGAGGACGGCGTCGTCTCGCTCGAGCTCACCGGCGCCTGCGCGGGCTGCCCGATGAGCCAGATGACGCTCTCCATGGGCATCGAGCGCGTGCTCAAGGAGCACGTGCCCGGCGTCACCGCGGTGCGCGCCGTCTAGCGATGGTCCTCTCCGACCGCGACATCAAGGCGGAGCTCGCGCGCGGCAGGATCGTGGTCGAGCCGCTCGACCTCGCCGACGTCCAGCCGGCGTCGGTGGATGTGCGGCTCGGCTCGAACTTCCGCATCTTCATCAACTCGCGCCACACGTTCATCGACCCCCGGCACGCCCAGCCCGACCTCACGGAGACGATCAACGTGCCCAAGGGCGAGGCGTTCGTGCTGCATCCGGGCCAGTTCGCGCTCGGCACGACCCTCGAGCGCGTGGCGCTTCCCGACGACGTCCTCGGCAAGCTCGAGGGCAAGTCCACGCTCGGGCGCCTCGGGCTCATGATCCACTCCACCGCCGGCTACGTGGACCCGGGCTGGGATGGCGAGCTCACGCTCGAGCTCTCGAACGTGGCCACGCTGCCGATCATGCTCTGGCCGGGCATGCGCATCGGCCAGCTCTCCTTCGAGCGCATGTCGAGTGCGGTGGAGCGCCCGTACGGCTCCTCGGGCCTCGGCTCGCACTACCAGGGCCAGCGCGGCGCCACGCCCTCCCAGGCGCTTCGGGACTAGCGCATGCCCTCCCTGAACGACATCTACCAGATGCTCGACCCGGTGGCCTTCACGATCGGGCCCCTCTCGGTGCGCTGGTACGGCCTCGCCTACCTCGCGGGATTTGCGCTCGGCGCGGTGGTGATGTGGCAGCTCATGAAGCGCTGGCGCCTCGACGTGGGCTTCGACGAGCTCCTCTCCATCGTCGTGGGCATCGCCTTCGGCGGCATCCTCGGCGGGCGCCTCGGCTACGTGCTCTTCTACGGCGCGGGCTACTACTGGGAAAACCCGCTCGCGATCTTCATGCTGAACCAAGGCGGCATGTCCATCCACGGCGGCCTGCTCGGCGCCTTCATCGGCGGCTCGATCGTCTGCCGCTCGCTCAAGGTCTCGATCCTCACGATCTGCGACCTCGGCTTCACCGTCACTCCCATCGGCCTCTTCTTCGGCCGCCTTGCGAACTTCGTGAACGGCGAGCTCTGGGGCAAGGTCACGGACCTCCCCTGGGGCGTGGTCTTCGAGACGGGCGGGCCGCTCCCGCGCCACCCGAGCCAGCTCTACGAGGCGCTCCTCGAGGGGCTCGTGCTCTTCTTGGTGCTCTATTTCCTCGCGAGGCGGCGCCCGCCCTATCCCCAGGGCTTCTACACGGGGCTCTTCCTCGTGCTCTACGGCGTCTTTCGCATCCTCGTGGAGTTCGTGCGCGTGCCGGACGCGCAGCTCGGCTACCTCTTCGGCCCCATCACCATGGGCCAGGTGCTCTCGCTTCCGCTCATCCTCCTCGGCGTGGGGCTCCTCGTGTGGAGCTTCTCCACGCAGCGCCCGCAGATCGGCCACTACGAGGTGCCCGTCAACCGCGCGTAATCGCTAGGAGATGTCGAGCTCGTCCTCGGTGTCGGGCAGGCCGGCGTCCACCGGCTCGAGCGGGCCGCCGCCGTGGCGGGCGAGCACGCGGGTGACGAGCGGCCCGAAGATCGAGGTGAGGGCCGCCGCGAAGACGAGCGTCCCGGCGATGCCGGAGCCCATGTCGCCCGACTGCACGGCCACGCTCGTCATGGCCACGACCGTGCCCATCACCATGCACGAGTACGCGGCCACCGAGGCCTGCTCCACGTTCGACATCGAGCGAGTCTCGGGGAAGACCTTGAGCGCGAGGTCCACGGGCACGCCGCGCACGAGCAGGAGGAGCCCGATGGCGCCGAGCACCACGAGAGGGTCGCGAAGCCCCGCCACGATGTCGATGTTCGTGCCGGTGAGGACGAAGACGATGGGGATGAAGAAGCCGTTCGCGATGCCGCGGAGGCGATCCACCACCTCTTTGCTCGCCGCGTCGGCGTAGCCGGTCTCGTTCTGGTCGTCGTCCACGAGCTTGCGGAGCACGAAGCCCGCGGCGAAGCCCGCGACGATCATGTCGGCGCCGAGGACGAGCCCGAGGCAGACGAGCAACACGAGGATGAGGATCGTGAGCTGGAGCAAGAGTTGCGGCGCGTTCGAACCGTGGCGAAGCGTCTGGTCGAGGAGCGTCTGCTTCGTGCGCTCGTGCGCCGCGATGCGCGAGATGGCGAGCGCCGCGAGGCAGAAGATCACGATGATGACGATCTCCGTGAGCGGGTTCTCGTCGGCGAGCAGGATCGCGATGGCCACGATGGGAAGGAGCTCGCCCGTCGCGCCGTAGGAGACGACGACCTGCCCGAACTTGCTCTCGCGCGCGTTGCGCTCCTTCAAGACGGCGTTCACCTTGCCGTAGCTCGTGGAGGTGAGGGCGATGGCGAGGGCGATCCATCCATTCACGGAGAGGTCCTCGGGAAGCGGGCCCGCCACGGCGAGGAGCGCGAGCAGGGCGAGCGCGACCGCGAAGGAGAAGAGCCACGAGACCGCCGCGTGGCGGCCGGTCCTGCCCATCACCTCGGAGGGCCTCAGCTCATAGCCGCCCATGAGGAAGAGGAACGCGAGGCCGAGCTGCTGGAGGAAGAGGAGCCCCGGGGCACCGGGGTCGATGTAGCCGAGCAGGTGCGGCCCGAAGACGGCGCCGAGCAGGAGCACGAGCGCCGAGGACTGCACCCATCCCCCGGGGATGAGCGAGCACACGAGCGGCGCGAGGAACGTGATGGCGCAGATGATGGCCAAGGAGAAGAACGTCTCGGTCATGCCACACCCCCTCGAAGCGCCATCTGCGACTTGCCCCGCTTTTCGGGGAACCTACCCACATCTCGTGCGGACCACGTGGTCGTTTCCCCCATCGACGCATCGGCCTCGGCGATTGCGCGCTCGGCGTGGTACGCTTGTTTTCGAACTGTGTCGATCAACCGAGGAGTTTCATGTCCGGACACTCTAAGTGGGCCACCACCAAGCACCGCAAGGCCGCCCAAGACGCCAAGCGCTCGTCGCTCTTCTCCAAGCTCTCCCGCAACATCACCGTCGCCGCGAAGCTCGGCGGCGATCCCAACCCCGACAACAACGCCGGCCTCGCGTCGGCCGTGGCGAAGGCGCGCCTCGAATCGATGCCGAACGCGCGCATCAAGGCCGCCATCGACAAGGCCTTCGGCGCCGGCTCCGACGCCGCGAACTACGAGGAGATCTCCTACGAGGGCTACGGCCCCGCGGGCGTGGCCTTCTACGTGGAGTGCCTCACCGACAACCGCAACCGCACCGCGGCCGACGTGCGCAGCGCCTTCGCGCATTCCGGCGGCAACCTCGGCACCGGCGGTTCCGTGGCGTTCCAGTTCGAGCGCAAGGGCCGCATCGCCGTCGAGAAGGAGAAGATGCCCGACGAGGACGAGCTCATGATGGCCGTGGCCGAGGCCGGTGGCGACGACTACGTCGACGACGGCGACGTGTGGACCATCTGGACCTCCATGCAGTCCCTCGGCACCGTGGTGAACGGCCTCGCCGAGCAGGGCGTCGAGGTGAAGGGCTCCGAGCTCGTGATGGAGGCCACCACGCCGGTGGAGGTGTCCGTCTCCGACGCGAAGAAGGTGGAGCGGCTGGTCGATCGCCTCGAGGACCTCGAGGACGTCCAGAACGTCTACACCACGATGGACATCACCGACGAGGTGATGGCGGCGCTCGACGAGGAGTAGCACGCACGCTCGCGAGTGGCCACGGCGAGCCAAGGGAGGATCGTGGAAAGCTTCAAGCGCTTCTGCCTGATCGTCTTCTCGCTGGTGGGGATCGCCGTGCTCGCGGTGCTCGCGCTGCCGTGGATCGGCCCGTGGACGGCGCTCTTCTCGAGCTTCTTCGCCATCGAGTGGTACCTCTTCGTGGTGGAGCTCTGCATCCTCCTGCTCGCGATCGGCTTCCTCGGGCTCTTCATCCGCGGTTGCACCATGCGGCGCCACCACGACGTGGAGGTGCTCTCGGGCGACGGCGCGAAGGTGACGATCGCGCGCTCCGCCATCGCCTCGCAGGCCACCTACCTCGCCGAACAGGACGGCACGTGCGTCGTCACGAAGGTCGTGGTGAAGGTGAGGCGCAAGGACGAGGTGGACGTGCGCGTGTCCGTGCAGCCCTATCAATCGGTGAACGTGCAGGTGGAGGCCCAGAAGCTGAACGAGCGCCTGCGCGATGGCCTCACGCGCCTCACCGGGCCCGCCCTGAAGCACATCACCCTGCGCTTCGTCGAGCCGCGCTCGACGGGCGACATCGGGCCCGGAGCGCCGGTGGCCGCCACGCAGTCGGGCTCGGGGATGAGCTACGTGCCGAGTGCCGTCCACCGCGCGAACCGCGAGATTCGCCACGACCTCGGCGACGCGCCCATCGAGGCGCCGGACTACGGCATCGAGGCGAATCCCTCAGAGCCCACCGTGCTCATCGAACCCCGTGCCACCGCTGGCTTCGGCGCGAGCGATGAGGGGGTGTGAGCGCCATGCCCGAGCGCGAGAGGCCCGAGGTGAGGGTCAATGTCGAGGTGGACGAGGGCGATTCGCCCGCGCCCGCGGGCACCAGCGGGCCGCAGGCGCGCCGACGCGGCTTCACGAGCGAGGACTTCGGGCGCGGCGGCCGCCAGGCGCGCGCGGCGGTCGATGGGGCGCGCGAGCGCGCGACGGCCTTCGCGGAGGGCGCGTTCCCCGGCCACGGCAACGCCATCCTCTGGGGCGTGATCGGCTTTCTCGCCGCGATCCTCATCTTCATCCTCGGCTTCTGGCAGACGCTCTTCATCGCGCTCCTCGTCATCGTGGGCGTGGCCTTCGGCCAGTACCTCGACGGGGATCCGAAGATCGTGCGCGCGCTCATGAACCTCATCCGCTCCTCGGATTCCACGTATCCCCGACGCTAGCGGCCTCGCGTCTTCTCCACGGCAAGGAGGGATCCCGAAATGCCCACCACGCACGACACCCCCGATATCGTCGCCATCGGCGAGACTCCGGATGACGGCATCGTCGCCGGCTTCGAGGACGGCGCCTCGGGCGCGGTCGAGACGGAGGATTCCCTCACCTTCTCCAACGGCGTGATCGAGAAGATCGTGGCCACGGCGTGCCAGGGCGTCGAGGGCGTCGTGGGCATGAAGGGCGGCTTCTACAACCGCCTCCAAGAGACCTTCACCGGAAACGCCCCCACCAAGGGCGTGGCCGTGGAGGTGATGCCGGACACCTCGGTGCGCCTCAACATCTCGATCATCATGGAGTACGGCTACTTCGCGCCCACCGTCTTCGAGCACGTGCGCGACGCCGTGATCTCCGAGCTCGCGCGCATGACGGGGCTCGTCGTCTCCGGTGTGAACCTGCGCATCGAAGACGTGATGAAGGTCGACGCAGAGCCGTATCCCGAAGACGCCATCTGAGCCGTGGGCGTGAGGGCCGCCATCGCACGGAGCGCCGGACGCGCCACGAGCAGGCTCCTGCGCCTCGCCGGGCGCAACGCCTCGCAGCTGCCGGGCAGGGTGGCGCTTGCGCTCGACCCCACGTTGCTCGCGGATCTCTCGACCTCGCTCGCCCGAGGCGCCGTGGTCGTGTGCGGCACGAACGGCAAGACCACGACGACGAACGTCCTCGCGCGCGCCACGCAAGAGGCGGGCCTTTCCGTGGACTGCAACTGGCGCGGGGCGAACATGCTCGCGGGCATCACGAGCGCCATGCTCTTCGACAAGGGCGCGGACTGGGCGGTGATGGAGGCCGACGAGCTCTCCTGCGTGCACGTGCTGCCGCAGCTGAAACCGCGGTGGCTCGTGCTCCTGAACCTCTTCCGCGACCAGCTCGACCGCGCGGGGGAGATCGACCACGTGCAGGATTGCCTTGTGGAGGCCCTCGCCGCCTCGCCCTCGACGGGCCTCATCGTGTGCGGCGACGATCCCCTCTCCATGGGCGTGGCGAGGCGCGCCGCGAAGGGCGGCACGAGGGTCGTCGCCTTCGGCATCGACGAGGCGCTCCCGCCGCCGCCCGATCGCGTGCCCGAGGCGCGCTTTTGCCAGGTGTGCGGCGCGGAGCTCGGCTATGCTTGGCGCGCCTACGCGCAACTGGGCGACTTCAGCTGCCCGGCCTGCGATTTCGCGCGGCCGTCGCTCGACTTTCGCGCGAGGGACATCAGCGTGACGAGCGCCGGCGTGGCCTTCGAGGTGGCGGGCGCCGAGGGCGCGCGCCTCGCGAAGGTCGAGGCCGGATTCGGCGGCATGTACATGGTCTACAACCTGCTCGGCGCCTTCGCCGCCGCGACGCTCATGGGCGTCCCGCCCGAGGCCTTCTCCCGCGCGCTCGCGGGCTACGACCCCAAGAACGGGCGCCTCCAGCACTACCGGCTCGCCGGGCGCGAGATCGTCCTCAACCTCGCGAAGAACCCGACGGGCTTCAACCAGAACATCTCGCTCATGCTCGCCGACGAGCGCCCCAAGGCCGCGTTCTTCGTGATCAACGACGACTACAACGACGGCAAGGACATCTCCTGGATTTGGGACGTGGACTTCGAGCGCCTCGCCGAGGAGGCCGCGGCAGGGCGGCTGCGCGTGGTCGCGGGAGGCCATCGCGCGAACGACGTGCAGGTGCGCATGAAGTACGCCGGCATGGAGGCGCCGATCGCCCGCACGGTGGGCGAGGCCACCCGCGCGCTCGCGGCCATGGAGCCCGAGAACGCGGACGCGCCCGAGCCCCTCTACGCGCTCTGCAACTACAGCGCGCTCTGGCCCGCCAAGGCCGAGCTCGATCGGGAGGCCGAGGCCCTATGAGCGCCGCGAAGCGCCTCGCCATCTGCCATCTCTTCCCCGAGGCGCTCAACCTCTACGGCGACGGCGGCAACATCCTCACGCTCGCGAAGCG
This sequence comes from uncultured Atopobiaceae bacterium, assembly GCA_947625235.1. Taxonomy (GTDB): domain Bacteria; phylum Actinomycetota; class Coriobacteriia; order Coriobacteriales; family Atopobiaceae; genus CANRLS01. The sequence goes on from CANQNP010000013.1 coordinate 11,450, forward strand.
CCTCGAATGGCGCGGCATCGACGCGCGCGTCGAGGAGGTCTCGCTCACCGAGCGCCCCCATTTCGCGGACTTCGACCTCGTCTTCATCGGCGGGGGCTCAGACCGCGAGCAGCGCATCGTCTGCGAGCGCCTGCTCGCGCAGAAGGCCGAGCTCAAGGCCTTCGCGGACGACGGGGGCGCGCTGCTCGCCGTCTGCGGCGGCTACCAGCTCCTCGGGCATTCCTACGCGATGGGCGACGAGACGCTCGAGGGCCTTGGCCTGATCGACCTCACCACCGATCGCGGAAGCCCGCGCCTCATCGGAAACATCGCCGTCGAGAGCGACGTCTGCGCTCACCCGATCGTCGGCTACGAGAACCACGGCGGTCGCACGCACCTCGGCGCCGGCGTGACGCCGCTCGGGAAGGTGGCCTTCGGGCACGGAAACGACGGGAAGACGGGCGAGGAGGGCGCCATCTCCGGCACCATCCTCGGCACCTACATCCACGGCCCGCTCCTCCCGAAGAACCCTGGCGTGGCCGACTGGGTGCTCGCGCGCGCCCTCGAACATCGCTTCGGCACCGCCGAGCTCGAACCCTTGGACGACACGGTGGAGCTCGCCGCGAACTCCGTGATGTGCGCGCGCCTCATGCGCGGCGAGGAGAAGGAGTAGCGCTCCGGCGACCTCATCGGCCGATCGCCCTCGCGCGCGCCCCGAGCGCACGGGCAACGTGGCATACTCAATGGGAAGTACGCACGCACCCCAGGGTGGGGGAGCGACGAGGAAGCCCGTTCAAGGAAAGCGGAGGTCTCTATGCTCGTCAATGCCAAGGCCATGCTCGACAAGGCCGTTGCCGGCCATTATGCCATCGGTGCCTTCAACACCAACAACCTCGAGTGGTGCCACGCCATCATGGTCGCGGCCGAGGAGACCCAGTCGCCGCTCATCATCCAGTCCTCCATGGGCGCGGCGAAGTACCAGACCGGCTACAAGACCGTGAAGAAGCTCGTGAACGCCATGTACAAGGCGCTCGACCTCACCATCCCCGTCGCCCTCCACCTCGACCACGGCACCTACGAGGCCTGCCTCGAGTGCATCGACGCCGGCTTCACCTCGATCATGTACGACGGCTCCCACGAGGAGAGCTTCGAGATCAACCTCAAGAACACCAAGGACCTCGTGAAGCGCGCGCACGACAAGGGCATCTCCATCGAGTGCGAGGTCGGCTCCATCGGCGGCGAGGAAGACGGCGTCGTGGGCATGGGCGAAGTCGCCGACCCCGACGAGTGCGCGGCCATCGCCGAGTGCGGCGTGGACTTCCTCGCGGCGGGCATCGGCAACATCCACGGCGTGTATCCCGAGAACTGGCCTGGCCTGCAGTTCGACGCGCTCGCGGCCATCAAGGCCAAGACCGGCGACCTCCCGCTCGTCCTCCACGGCGGCACCGGCATCCCCGACGACCAGATCAAGAAGGCCGTCGACCTCGGCGTTGCCAAGATCAACGTGAACACCGAGCTCCAGCTCGTCTTCGCCGACGCCACCGAGGAGTACGTGAAGGCCGGCAAGATCCACGAGGGCAAGGGCTTCGACCCGCGCAAGCTCCTCAAGCCTGGCTACGACGCGATGATCGCCAAGACCAAGGAGAAGATCTGCCTCTTCGGCTCCGACGGCAAGGGCTGGAACTAGGCTTCTGCGCGGCTAATTGAATGACAGAGGGGCGGTCCTCGAGGCCGCCCCTCTTCGTATCGAGCACGGGAGGGGATTTACGGCTATGACCTACGACGTGGCGGCGCTCGGCGAGCTGTTGATCGACTTCACGGAAAGCGGAACCTCGCCCCAGGGCAACTCCCTCATGGAGGCGTGCCCCGGCGGCGCTCCCTGCAACGTCTTGGCCATGCTCGCGGGCATTGGCCACAAGACCGCCTTCATCGGCAAGGTCGGGCGCGACGCCTTCGGCGAGCAGCTGGAGCGCGCGCTCGAGGAGGTGGGCGTCTCCACCAAGGGCCTCGTGAAGGACGATGCCGTCCACACGACGCTCGCCATCGTGGCGTCGCTTCCCGGCGGGGATCGCGACTTCTCCTTCTATCGCAACCCCGGCGCGGACATGATGCTCTCCGAGCGGGAGGTGGATGCGGACATCTGCTCGTCCACCCGCGTCTTCTGCTATGGCACGCTCTCGCTCACTTCCGAGCCGGTGGCCTCGGCCGCGCGCTACGCCATCGAGGTCGCCGAGCAAAACGCCTCCGTCATGGCATTCGACCCGAACCTGCGCCCGCCGCTCTGGGACACCATGGAGCACGCGAGGGAGGAGGTCCTCTGGGGCATGGGCCACGCGCAGGTGCTCAAGATCTCCGACAACGAGATCCAGTGGCTCTCCGGCCGCGAGGACTTTGACGAGGGCATCGCGTGGCTGAGGGAGCGCTTCGACGTGCCCCTCATCCTCCTCACGCTCGGGCCGAACGGCTCGCGCGCCTACCAAGGCGACCTTCACGTGGAGGTGCCCGGCGTGAGCCTGCCGGAGACCATCGAGACCACGGGCGCGGGCGACTGCTTCTTCGGGAGCTCGATCCACTACATCCTCGAGCACGGCTGGCGCGCCTACACGCAAGACGAGCTCCGCGAGCTCCTCGCCTGGTCAAACGCCGCCGCGGCGCTCGTCACCACTCGCAAGGGCGCCCTTCGCGCCATGCCGAGCGCGGCCGAGGTCGAGGGCCTTCTCGCGAGAATCGGCTAGAGCATCCGGACCGGCTCGCGGATGAGGTCCGCGAGGGTCTTCGAATCTAAGAACTCCGAGGTGATGCGCCCGAGCTCGGCCCATACGGGCTGGGTGGGGCACTCGAGGGCTTTCGGGCACGCCGCGTCCTGCGCGCAGTCGAGGCAGTCGACGGGCGCGAGGGAGTGGCCCTCGGTGGCGCGAAGGACGGAGCCCACGGTGTAGGCGCTCGGATCCTTCGCGAGGCGATAGCCGCCGCCCTTGCCGCGACGGCTCTCCACGTAGCCCGCGGCCACGAGCTGCGCCATCACGCCCTCGAGGTACTTCCTCGAGATGCCCTGGCGCTCCGCCACCTCGCCGAGCGACACCCAGCCGTCGTGCTCGGCGAGGTCGACCATCACGCGAAGGCCATGGCGGCCCTTCTGGGTGAGGCGTGCGTTCACCGCGCGTCGCCCGCATCCGGCACGAGGCCGTCTTCGGTGGAGCTCGGCTCCGTGGCGCCGGCGAGCATCTCGTCCATCGTGCGCCAGGCGAGCTCGGCGCACTTCACGCGCGCGGGCATGTGCGCGATCGACGCGAGGCAGGCGGCCTCGTCGAGCTCCTCCTCGGCGTCCTCGGCGCTGAGCTCGCCGCGCACGAGCTCGCCGAAGGTGGCGCAGAGCGCCTTCGCCTCGGCGGGGGTGAGCCCCACCATGAGGTCGGCCATCATGTCGGCCGAGCCCTTCGACACGGCGCAGCCCTCGCCCGTCCACGACACCTCGGCGATCGTGCCGTCGTCGGCGAGGCGCGCGTGGATGGTGAGGTCGTCTCCGCAGGAGGGGTTCACGCCCTCGTGCGAGCAGGTGGCGTCATCGAGCGCGAAGTTCCAGTCGGGGTGCTGCACGTGCTCGAGGAGCGCGGGGGTGTAGAGCTGGTTAGGCGAGGCCATGGAAGAGGCTCCAAACGGTGTCGATGGCATCAAGGAAACGTTCGACGTCGCGGGCGTCGTTGTAGAAGCCGGTAGAGGCGCGGCAGGTGGATGACGTGCCGAGCCACGTGAGGAGTGGCTGGGCGCAGTGGTGGCCGGCGCGGATGGCCACGCCGGAGCCGTCGAGGATGCTCGAGACGTCGTGGGGGTGCACGCCGTGCACGTTGAACGAGACCACGCCGTGGTGCGCGGCGGGGTCGCGCGGGCCGTAGACCTCCATGAACGGGCGCTCGGCGAGGCCGTCCATGAGGGCGCGGCCGAGGGCCACGTCGCGGGCATGCACCGCCTCGAAGCCCACCTCCTCGAGGTATTTGAGGCCGATACCCGCGGCGTAGATGCCGGCCGCGTCCTGCGTGCCCGCCTCGAACTTCTGCGGGACGGGCGCCCAGACGGCCCCCTCCTGCGTGACGGAATCGATCATCTCGCCGCCCGTGAGGAAGGGGGGCAGCGCCTCGAGGAGCTCGAGCCTTCCCCAGAGGGCGCCCACGCCGAAGGGCCCGAGCGCCTTATGGGCGGAAAACGCGAGGAGATCGCAGTCGATCTCGCGCACGTCCACCGGCAGGTGCGGCGCGCTCTGGGCGGCGTCCACCACCACGTAGGCGCCCATCTCCCGCGCGCGCTTCGCGATGGCGGCCACGGGCACCTCCACGCCGAGCACGTTCGAGAGCTGGGTGATGGAGACGATCTTCGTGGCGGGGCCGATCGTGGCCTCGATCTCCTCCTCGGAGAAGAAGCCCTCTTGGTTCGGATAGAGCCAGCGAAGCGTCGCGCCGGTGCGCTTGCACACCTCCTGCCAGGGGATGAGGTTCGAGTGGTGCTCGAGGATGGAGATCACCACTTCGTCTCCCTCGGAGAGCACCTGCTCGCCGAGGGTCCGTGCCACGAGATTCAGGCTCTCGCTCGCGTTTCGCGTGAAGACGATCTCGCGCGGGGTCGCGGCGCCCACGAAGCGCGCGAAGGTGGCGCGCGCCTCCTCGATGGCGGCCGTGGCCTCCACGGAGAGCTCGTAGAGCCCGCGGAGCGGGTTCGCGTTCATCGTCTCGTAGAAGCGCGCCTCGGCCTCGATCACGCAGGCGGGCCGCTGTGCGGTCGCGGCGTTGTCGAGGTAGGCGAGCTCGGGGTGGGCCATGAGGAGCGGGAAGTCCGCCTTATAGGGGTTGGCCTCGAGGTTGGCCGCTTCAGCGGCTGAGAGGCGCGGAGCGCGACAGAGATCGGCCATGGCTCACACCTCCTCGCCGGGCACGTCGCAGAACGTGCCGTGGATGAGCGCGCCGGCGTCGGCGGCTTGGGCCGAGGCCTCGGGGCCCCGTGCCGCGCGCGTCCAGCCGACGATCTCGGCAAGCGCCACGTCGCCGAGCGCGCTCGCGGCGTCGTCGATCACCGCCTGCCCGGCGAGGGCGACGATGTCGGCCTCCGAGAGCCCGCGGCTCGCGAGGAAGCCCGTCTGCTCCAACGAGAGCGAGCCGATGGTGGCACCGTGGTCGCCCTGCACGTCGTCTTCGGAGCAGAGGATGACGGGGAGGGTCTTGTTGCGCACGCCCTCGCCGGCCACGAGCACGGTCTCGCTCTCCGATCCTTTGGAGCCCTTGCAGCCCCGCACGAGGTCGATCGAGGCGCGAAGGGTCTTCTCGGCGCTTCCCTCGAGCACGCCGGAGGCGCCGATCTCGGCCTCGGTGTTTCGTCCGAGCTGGCGCACGTCGTAGGTGATGTCGATGGTCTCCTCGGCGGCGCCGAGGTAGCGAAGCTCGCTCGTGAAGCGCGCACGCGCGCCCACGAGGTCGCAGGCGATGGCGAGCGTCGTCGTGGCCGCGCCGAGGATCCACACGCGAAGCGCGAGGGTGGCGTCCTCGGCGAGCGTGGCGCCGAAGCTCTGCACGTGGATGGCGTCCTCGGGACGCGCCACGAGGATGTCCACGGTGGCGGAGGCGCCCTTTCGAAGGGAGAGGCGGCAGGTGTTGCCCGTAGTCGGCGCGCTCCCCGCCGCGATGATCGTGGCCTCGCCCCAAGCGCCCTCCTCGCAGAGGAGCGAGGCGGCGCTCACGTCGAGCGCCTCTCCCTCCACGTCGCCGAGGTAGGCGAGGATGCTCGCCGCCTCGTCGGCGGTGGAGGCGCCGAGGAGCGGCTCGGAGGTGAGCTCGTCGAGCCAGCCCTGGGCCTCGGCGCCCGCGACGAGGCGCACGTCCCTTGCCCAGCTGGGCAGATCAAGCGCCACCGGCTCGGGGTTTCCCGGCACCTCGAGCGTCGTCTCGTTGATGGCGAGCCAGTTCCACGTCTGGGCGCGCGCGGCGTCGACGCCCGCGAGGGTCTTCTCGAACGCGCTCATCCGATCGCCCCTTCCATCTCGAGCTTGATGAGGTTGTTCATCTCCACGGCGTATTCGAGCGGGAGCTCCTTGGAGATGGGCTCGGCGAAGCCGTTCACCACCATCGTGCGGGCCTCGTCCTCGCCGATGCCGCGGCTCATGAGGTAGGCGATCGTGTCGTCGGAGATGCGCCCGATCGTGGCCTCGTGGCCCACCTGCGCGCTCGCGGAGCGCACGTCCATGGCGGGGATGGTGTCCGAGCGGCTCTCGTCGTCGAGCATGAGCGACTGGCAGGACACCGAGACCTTCGCGCGCTCGGCTTTCGGCGTCACCACCACGGAGCTCCGGAAGGTGGAGACGCCGCCTCCCTTGGAGATGGACTTCGTGGCCACCGAGGCGCGGGTGTCCGGCGCGGCGAGGTGCACCTTGCAGCCGGTGTCGAGGTCCTGCCCGCCGCCCGCGAACGTGATGCCCGTGAACTCGCAGCTCGAGCGCGCGCCCATGAGGAGGCTCGAGGGGTAGAGGTAGGACACGTGGCTTCCGAAGGAGCCGCTCACCCATTCGATCGCGCCGTCCTCCTCCACGCGGGCGCGCTTCGTGTTCAGGTTGTACATGTTCTTCGACCAGTTCTCGATCGTGGAGTAGCGAAGGCGCGCGCCCTTCCCCACGAAGAGCTCCACGCAGCCGGCGTGGAGGTTGGCCACGTTGTACTTCGGCGCCGAGCAGCCCTCGATGAAGTGGAGGTCCGCCCCCGGCTCGACGATGATGAGCGTGTGCTCGAACTGCCCCGCGCCCGCCGCGTTCAGGCGGAAGTAGCTCTGGAGGGGATAGGGGACCGTCACCCCCGCGGGCACGTAGACGAAGGAGCCGCCGCTCCACACGGCGCCGTGCAGGGCGGCGAACTTGTGGTCGGTGGGCGGCACGAGCTTCATGAAGTGCGCGCGGATCACGTCCTCCCAGCCCTCGTGGAGCGCCTCCTCGATGCCGGAGTACACGACGCCGAGCTCGGCCACCTCCTCGCGCATGTTGTGGTAGACGAGCTCGGAATCGTACTGGGCGCCCACGCCCGCGAGGCTCGTGCGCTCGGCCTCGGGGATGCCGAGGCGCTCGAAGGTGTCCTTGATGTCGTCGGGCACGTCCTCCCAGCTCGTGGCCTGGTCGGCCCCGGAGGTGACGTACGTGGAGATGTGCGCCATGTCGAGGCCCTCGATGCTCGGCCCCCAGTTTTTCGGCATGGGGGTCTTCTCGTAGATCTCGAGCGAGCGAAGGCGCAGGTCGAGCATCCACTCGGGCTCGTCCTTCTTCGCCGAGATCTCGCGCACGATCTCCTCGGAGAGCCCGTCGTCGAAGCGCTCGTAGCCCTCCTCGCTCTTCACGAAGTCGTAGAGGGAGCGGTCGACGTCGGCGACCTCCGAGCGCTTCCTGGGCGCAGATGCTTCGCTCACTTAGGCCTCCTTCGGCTCGCGGGCCTCGAAGGCCTCGAAGCCGCGCTCGTCGATGTCGGCGATGAGCGAGGGGCCGCCGTGCTCGACGATGCGCCCGTCCACCATCACCGCCACGCGATCCACCTCCACGCGCTCGAGGATGCGCGTGTTGTGCGTGATGATGATGAGCGCGCCCTTGCACTCGCGGCGATACGTCTCGATGCCCTTCGACACGATGGCGAGCGCGTCCACGTCGAGGCCGGAATCGGTCTCGTCGAGGATCGCGAGCTTCGGCTGGAGGAGAAGGAGCTGGAGCATCTCCACCTTCTTCTTCTCGCCGCCGGAGAAGCCCACGTTGAGCTCGCGGGTGAGGTAGCCGGGATCCATGTCGAGCTCCGCGGCGAGCTCGCGCACGCGCTGGCGGAACTGCCGAGCGCTCATCTTCAGCTCCGGGCGCTTCTGGCAGATGGTGCGCAGGAAGCTGTAGAGCGGCACGCCGGGGATCTCCACCGGGGCTTGGTAGGAGAGGAAGATGCCGGCGAGCGCGCGCTTGTCGGCGGAGAGGTCGGTGAGGTCCTCGCCGTCGAAGTCGATCGTGCCACCGTCCACCGTGTAGGCGGCGTCGCCCATGATGGCGTGGCCGAGCGTCGTCTTGCCAGCGCCGTTCGGGCCCATGAGCACGAGGCACTGGCCGGCGTCGACGTCGAGGTCCACGTGGTGGAGGATCTCGGCGTCCTCCACGGAGATCGAGAGGTCGCGCACCTCGAGGAGCGCGTTCGAGTGGTTGAGGTTCGTGGTTTCGCTCACGCTTCGTCCTTTGCTTGCGGTTGCTTGGTCCGACGCTGAAAATACCCCATTGGAGGAGGTATTTAAAGGACGCGCGAGATCCACATGGATCCGATGTGCGCCCCGTGGGGAGGCGGGGAGGGAAATACCGTCATCACGCTCGGACTTTAGGCGGCTTTAGGTTGCGTTAAGGTTCGATCCCCACCATCTCGCGCGGCTTCGAGAATTGGGAATAAACCACGAGAACATGTGCGCCTTCGTCGCACGCTCGCGTTTCGTGAAAGGGATAAGACGTGCCCAACCAAGATCTGCGTCCTCCCGCGCCCGAGGGCAGCATTCACGCCCAGGAGCGCATGCAGGACACCTATGCGCAGCGCATACCGGATCCCACCACCCCCTACGGCTACTCCGCGCAGAGCACCTCGAACTACGGCGGTGCCTCCTATGGCGGAGGCGGCGGCTACGCGCCGGACGGCTCCGTGCCCCCCTCGAGCGGCTCCTACCCCTCCCCGCAGGCGCCCTCTCCCGCGCCCGAACCCCCTGAGCCCAAGAAGGGCCATCCGCTCCTCTGGGGGCTCCTCGGCGGTTTCATCTGCTCCGCGGCCGTGGTCGCGTGCCTCTACTTCACGGGACTCATCGGCGCCTCCACGACGGTTCGCGCCGACAACCCCACCGGTGGCCAGAACATCTCGATCGACGTCGACGGCGAGATGACGGTGGCCGAGGCCGTAAGCGCGAAGTGCCTGCCGTCCGTGGTGGGCGTGCTCGTCACCACCTCCCAGGGCACCGGCGCCGGCTCCGGCGTGATCCTCGACACCGACGGCAACATCCTCACGAACGCGCACGTCATCGAGAGCGCGGAGGACATCTCCGTGACCATCGAGGGCGAGTCCTACGCGGCCACCGTCGTGGGCGCGGACAACTCGAGCGACCTCGCGGTCATCCACGCGGAGCTGAACGGCACGCAGGTGACGCCGATCGAGGTGGGCGATTCCTCCGCGCTTCAGGTGGGCGAGTGGGTGATGACGATCGGCAGCCCCTTCGGCCTCGACCAGTCCGTCTCCTCGGGCATCGTGAGCTCGCTCTACCGCTCGACCATCCTCGCGCTCGACAGCGGCAACAAGGTCTACACGAACCTCATCCAAACCGACGCCTTCATCAACCCCGGCAACTCCGGCGGCGCGCTCGTGAACGAGCAGGGCCAGCTCGTGGGCATCAACTCCGTCTTCACGAGCTACTCGGCCTCCTCCTCGGGCGTGGGCTTCGCGATTCCGTCGAACTACGCCATCGAGGTGGCGAACACGCTCATCGCGGGCGACGCGGTGCAGCACGCCTTCATCGGCGTGAACGTGCAGACCGTGACGGCGCAGTTCGCGACGGCGAACAACCTCCCCGTGAACTATGGCGCCTACGTGGTCTCCGTCACGCAGGACGGCCCCGCCGCCCAGGCGGGCCTCCAAGAGGGCGACATCATCACCGCCATCGGCGATGCGAAGGTCACCTCCGGAGACGGCCTCATCCTCGCGGTGCGCTCCCACTCGGTGGGCGATAAGACGACCGTCACCTACTGGCGCGGCAACGAGGAGCACACGGTTGACATCACGCTCGGCTCCGACATCACCACCGCCGCCCCGACGGACCAGAACACCGAGACCACCGCGCCGAACCAGCAATACCAGCAATACCAAAACGAAAACGGCAACGGCAATGGGCAGGAGATCCCGCCCGACGTCCTCGAGCTCCTCCAGCAGCTCATGCAATAGCCGCGATGCCCCATTGCGCACGACGCATGGCCCCCGCTCCCTTGGAGCACGGGGCCATGCGGCCTTTGACGGAGAACGGCGCGCGCCTACCTTCGCCCGAGATGGCGCCATGGACGCCTTGGCGAAGCAGCCGCGCCCTCGCGTGCGCCCGTTCCCGTGGCGCCCCTCGATTCTGCGAGCGCCTTGTCGCGCGCGGCCACCACGAGGCGAAGGGCGTCGTTTTCCTCCTCGAGGCGAAGGCGCTGCGCGTGCGCGGTGACGAGCGCCTCGTCGCTCGTGCGCGCCGTCTCGAGCAGGCGCGCGGCAAGGAGGCGCCCGTTGGCGTCGATCGTGGGGGCCGAGGCGAGGGTGAGCTGCGCGAAGAGGCCCTCCACGCTCGCGGTTCGGGCGCCGAGGACCTGCCAGAGCGCGCCGCACGTGGCCACGCCCGCGGGAGTGGCGCACACGTGGGCGAGCGCGACGGCCGGCGCTCCGAAGATGAGCGGGGGGAGGTCGAGCGCGAGGGGAGCCTCCGGGAGGGTGGCGAGGGGAGTCGCCATGACGAGCGCCGTCGCGAGGCCGAGGCTTCGAGCGCTGAGCTCGTCCCAGGCGGCGTCTGCGGACGTGGAGAAGAAGACCGCGCAGTCGCGGGCCCGCTCCTCGAGGAGATGCTCGAGGACGCGCGAGCGCGCGAGGCGCGAGAGGCCCTTGGGAAGCCGCGCGACCACGGGAAGCTCGGCTTCGAGGTACGCGTCCTCGTCGGCGATGAGGGCCACGTCCGCCACGCGACGCGCGAGCGCCTCCATCACCTCTCGCAGAAGCGCCTCGGGCGTCGCACCGGGCACGATGAGCGCGGCGTGCGCGGGCCGTTCGGCGTGCCGCTCGAGGGCGGGCGCGGCTTGGATCGCGAGTGCGAGGAGGCCCTGGTCGGCCGCGGGAAGCGTCGACGCCACTTCGGCGATGACGCTCGGACCCCAGGATCCGAGGAGGATGTCGCCCACCTCCCCCCACTTCTCGGGCGCCGTCTGGCGCGGGTAGAGCGCAAGGCTTGGCTTCACGAGCGCGCCGACGAAGCGCTCCCAGCCGCGCTCGTAGGCCTCCCAGGCGCCCTGGTGGTCGAGGAAGCGCACCACCTGCGCCACGCCCTCGCGCGCGCCGGCGAGGCGCGTGGCGAGCTCGGGGGTGAGCTCGAGGGGATCGTCCTCGCAGGCGATGTCGGCCGAGACGATCTCCGGACAGCCGATGAGGCGCTGCGCAAGGCAGGCCGAGACGAAGCTCACGACCTCGTCCTTCCCCTCCTCGAGGCGGCCATCCGCCACCTCGGCGAGGGTGCGACGCAGGAGGCGCGTGGCGAAGAGCCGTCCGCGGATGGTGGGCGGCACGGCCTCGGCCTCGAAGATGGCGTCCACGATATGGCCCGCCTCGAAGGCGGTCGCGAGCGGTCGCTCGAGGCGGGGGACTCGCTCGGCGCCCTCGGCTGGCGCGGGGCTCGCGAGGGCCACGGAGGGGCAGCAGATGTCGGCCTGGGCGCTCTCCGCCATCTCGACGAGGGGCGCGAGCACGTTCGGGCGCAGGCGGTCGGTGGCGTCGATGAGCAGGGCATAGCGGCCGCGCGCGGCGCGGAGGCCGTCGAGGGCGGCCGCCACTTCGTCGACCTCGATGATGCGGCTCGCGAAGGAGACGCCCTCGTGGGCCACGGCGAGCCGGTTCGCGATGACGGGCGTTTGGTCCGAGGAGACGTCGTCGACGATCACCACCTCGAAGGAGGCGCCCTCCTGCGCGAGGGCGCAGGCTACGCAGGCCTCGAGCTCGGCCTCGGCGTCGTGGGCATAGATGACGACGGTGGCGTCGACGCTCGCTTCGCTGGCCATGGCGCTCCTCTTAAGGATGGGGTCCTCCACGAGCCAAGTATAGGGCGCGGCGCGCGCGGCCCGCATAAGCGCGGGTAGGGCGCTACGCGGAGGCGTCGCCGCCCTTCGCGCGAAGGCGCTCGACCTCGGCGCGGAGCGCTTCGTTTTCGCGACGGAGCGCCTCGATGGTGCGCGCCTCCTCGCTTTCCTTGGGAGCGGGCGCCACGAGGGGCGGGAAGGAAAGGCCCTGCCAGCCGGAGAGGCCGGACGCGCCGGCTCGGGCGAGCGCGCCCTCGAGCGAGGCGCCCTTCCGCGGGGTGGCCTTGCGCTCAGGGCGCGTGGGGTGTGCGAGCGCCCGCACGATCGCTCGGGCGAGCGTTGCCTCGGAGTCCGCACGCTCCGCGTCCACGATCTCGGCGTGCGCGGCCATCGTCCAAAACGTCGCGTTCACGCTCTTCGGCACCACGACCACGGAGAGCGCCTGCGCCACGACCATGAGGTCGGGAAGGCCGCCGTCCGCTCCCAAGGCGGGTGTGAGGGGCAGGGGTGCCACCCCGGCCACGCCGAGCCGAAGGAGCCGCGCGAGGAGGAGGTCGAGCGCGAGGGCGCGCGAGGAGGAGAGGGGGCACACGATGCCACCCGCCCCGTCGAAGCGCTCGGCGAGGGCCCAGAAGCGCTCCCGCGAGAGCACGCTCGGAGGCTCCTCCACCACCTCGAGCCCTGCCTCGGCCTTCTCGAGGGTGGAGAAGACGGAGGACGTGAAGTCGTTTTCATAGGGCTCGTCCGCCTCAAGCCACACGAGCGCCCCCGAGCCTTGCGCGGGGGGCGCCGAGAGCGCTTCGGAGGCCTGCGCCGCCTCCAGGAACGGGAGGAGCCCCTCGCGCTTCTCCCGCGCGATGCCGAACACGAGCGTGGGCGCGTCGAAGCGCCGGACGAGCTCGTCGAACGCCGCTCCGCGCTCCTCGGGCGCGACGCCATAGGGGTAGCCCGCGAGCGCCTGCGCGAGCTCCTCGGGAATGGTTGGCATGAGGCTCACTCCTTGCGCGAAACGGGCTATCCGAAGAGCGGTGCGGTGGTGGCGGGGACGATGAACGTGAGGAACACCCAGGCAAAGAGCAGGATCCAGAGGGCCATCACGGCGATGGCCGCCACGCTCGAGGCGCGCTCGATGAATCCGGGCGAGCCCGCGCTCGCGCCATCGGCTGCGATCCCGCCCGTCGCAAAGTGCGCCGCGCGTTCCCGGGGACGCCGTGGGAACCGCCCACCGCCATAGCCGAGCGCCACCACGAAGAGGATGAAGGGCACGCAGGCCATGATGTAGCGTCCCTGGGGCTGGTAGTCGCCGCCCCAGGAGTAGGCGAGCGAGAAGCCCACGGTGAAGATGATCATGAGCGCCACCGACGCCACGACGAGCCAATGGAAGGGCAGGCGGTCCCTCCCCGTGACGCCGCAGGCGACGAGGCGAAGGACGCCGAGCGCAAACCCTACGCCGAGGATGAGGAAGTACACGGCGTACTCGAGGCGCCCCAGGGGAAACGCCATCCACCCGAAGACGCCCACCGTGCTCCACGCGCTCGTCTGCACCCACGGCAGCGCCACCCAGGGCAGGCTCTCGTCGCCGCCCTCGCCGAGGAGCATCCCGAGCGGGCTCACGCCGAGGTCCTTCGCGAGCATGCGGTTCGAGGGCTTCAGGCGATCGACGGCATGCTCCTCGCTCATCTCGAGGATGAAGGCGTTCCCGAAGAAATCGCCGTGGAGGATGAGGTTTCGGATGAAGAACCACCCACAGAGGGCGAAGGCCACGCCCACGATGGCGAGCGGCTTCAGCAAGAGGTCGCGAAGCGGCGAGAAGGTGCCCGCGTCTCGGCGCGCACGCACGCACGTGACGTAGTACACGAGGACGCTCACGGGGTAGATCCCGTACGCGAAGTAGTAGCTGAGCCCCGTCACACCGAGCGCGATCCCGAGGCAGATCGCGTCGCACCATCGCCATCCGCGCTCCGCGCCCCGCACGAGCATGAGGGTGGAGAGCGCCACGCAGAAGAGCCCCATGGCCTCGCAGTTGAAGTAGCTCGCGATGAAGCCGAACTGCGGCAGGAGCCCGAGGAGGAGGACGAAGAGGAACCGCGCCGAGGCGTGCGAGAGGAGCCTGTCGGAGATGCGGAAGAGGAGGGCGAGCGCGGCCACGGCGAAGGCGACGTCGGTGAGCCGGGCGGCGAGGACGATGCCCGTCGTGCCGAGGCCGCACGCGCTGAGGAGCCACGCGAGCGGAAACGCGGCGAGGGTGGAGCCGTAGACCGTGATGCCATAGGAAAAGCCCCAGACCGTGTCCGCGAGCTCCGGCTCCGTGCCGAGCGGCAGGCACCCGTGGTCCACGATCCACTCGAGGAGCTCGATGCGCATCCCCTCGTCGGGGGCGAGCTTGAGGTTCGCGGGCGGCGTGTCCACGAAGGGCTCGTAGGGGATGTTGAGCGCCCACCACACGTAGAGGGCCCCGAGGGCCACGAGGACGAGCACTCGAAGGACCACTTCCCATCTCGGGAGGCGCGTGGGCATGGGCTGATCGTCCCCTTCGTCTCGGTGATGGGCGAAACCCCAGCGTCTGGACGCCGTGCGCAGGCGTGCTCGCTTGAAGACCATCATAGCGTGCCCGCGGGGGCGGCTTGTGGGGCTGCCACGGATTCTCGCGAAGCGTGCCGCGGGCGCGGGATCGTCCCCTTATACTGGGCGGGGTCCGGCCATGGCTGGATGCGCGGCCGCGACCCCCTTGCACCTTCGTGAAGTGAGAGGTGGTCAGGCTGAATCCACTCCTTCGCCCCGAGCAACCTCGGGCGCTCATCGCCTTGGAAGACGGCACCACGATGCTCGGCCGCTCGGCGGGCGCGCTCGGCGAGGTCTTCGGCGAGATCGTGTTCAACACGTCCATGGCCGGCTACCAGGAGATCATCACCGATCCCTCCTACGCCGGCCAAATCGTGCTCTTCACCTATCCGCAGATAGGAAACTACGGCGTCACGGAGGCCGACGAGCAGGCCGGGCAGCCGGCCCTCGCGGGCGTGGTGGTGAAGGACCTCTGCTACGAGCCCTCGAACTGGCGCTCGCAGGAGACGCTCCCGGCCTACCTCGAGCGTCATGGGGTGGTGGGCATCGAGGACGTGGACACGCGCACGCTCACCCTGCGCGTGCGGGATCGCGGCACGATGCGCGCCGCCATCTCCACCGAGGACCTCGACCCCGAAAGCCTCCTCGAGCGCGTGCGAAACGCCCCCTTCATCTCGGAGCGCAACTGGGTGGCCGAGGTCTCCACGCTCGAGGCGTATCGCGAGCCCGGCGCGCCCGAGCGCAGGACCTATCGCGTCGTCGCGCTCGACTGCGGCGAGAAGCAGGGCATCGTGGACGAGCTTCGCCGCGTGGGCCTCGATGTGACGATCGTGCCCTGGGACACCTCGGCCGAAGAGATCCTCGCGCTCGAGCCCGATGGCGTCTTCCTCTCGAACGGCCCCGGCGATCCCCGCGAGCTCGACATCCCTCAGGGCATCGCCGAGGGATTGCTCGGCAAGGTGCCCCTCTTCGGCATCTGCCTCGGGCACCAGATGATCTGCGCCGCGGCGGGCGCCACCATCGAGAAGCTCCCCTACGGCCACCACGGCGGCAACCAGCCCGTGCAGAACCTCTTCTCGGGCATGGTGGAGGTCACCGCGCAAAACCACAACTACGGCCTCGACTTCTCAAGCCTAGGCCCCCTCGACCCCGAGCTCTCGGGCGGCTACGCCGAGCACGAGGATGACCTCCGCGCCTGGGCCGAGCGCGGGATCGCGCCCGTGGCCGTGTCGGAGAAGGTGGGGCGCGTGCGCCTCACGCACGTGGCGCTGAACGACGGCACGCCCGAGGGGATCCAGTTCCTCGACCTGCCGGCGTTTTCCGTGCAGTACCACCCCGAGGCCAATCCCGGCCCGCATGATTCGCACTACCTCTTCGAGAGCTTCCGTCGCCTCATCGAGGGCGACCCGGACTATCTGGACATCGATGTGAGAGAGGGGAGGCCCCGCTAGTGCCTGCCCGCACAGACATCAAGAAGATCCTCATCATCGGAAGCGGCCCGATCGTCATCGGCCAGGCGTGCGAGTTCGACTACTCGGGCACGCAGGCCTGCGAGAGCCTTCGCGAGCTCGGCTACGAGGTCGTCCTCGTGAACTCGAACCCCGCCACGATCATGACGGACACGCGAAACGCCGATCGCACCTACATCGAGCCCCTCACCCCGGAGTTCGTGGAGCGGGTGATCGAGGTGGAGCGCCCGGACGCGCTCCTGCCCAACATGGGCGGCCAGACCGGCCTCAACTGCGCGGCGGAGCTCGCGGAGCGCGGCGTGCTCGAGAAGTTTGGCGTCGAGGTCATCGGCTGCACGGTGGAATCGATCAACATCGGCGAGGATCGCGAGGAGTTCGCGAAGGCCATGGCCGACATCGGGCTCGAATGCGCCAAGAGCGGCTTCGCCCATTCGCTTCCCGAGGCCGAGGCCATCGCCTCCGAGATCGGCTATCCCGTGGTCATCCGCCCGAGCTACACGCTCGGCGGCGCGGGCGGCGGCATCGCCTACGACCTCGAGGACCTTCGCGCCATCGCCTCCCAGGGCCTCGAGCTCTCCCCGGTGGACGAGGTGCTCGTCGAGGAGTCCGTGGAGGGCTGGAAGGAGATCGAGTACGAGGTCATGCGCGACCAGGAGGGAAACGGCATCGTCATCTGCACGATCGAGAACCTCGACCCCATGGGCGTGCACACCGGCGATTCCATCACCGTGGCGCCCTGCCAGACGCTCTCCGACGTGGAGCTCCAGCGCCTTCGCGACTACTCCCTCGCCATCCTCGAGCGCGTGGGCGTGGCCACCGGCGGCTCGAACGTGCAGTTCGCGGTGAACCCCGAGGACGGTCGCGTGCTCGTGATCGAGATGAATCCCCGCGTCTCGCGCTCCTCGGCGCTCGCCTCCAAGGCCACGGGCTTTCCCATCGCGAAGGTGGCGGCGAAGCTCGCCGTGGGGCTCACGCTCGCGGAGATCCCGAACGACATCACCGGCGAGACCTGCGCCGCCTTCGAGCCCGCGATCGACTACTGCGTGGTGAAGGTGCCGCGCTTCGCCTTCGAGAAGTTCAAGGGCTCCTCCGCCGTGCTCTCCACCCGCATGAAGGCGGTGGGGGAGGTGATGGCCATCGGGCGCACCTTCGAGGAGAGCCTGAACAAGGCGCTCCGCTCGCTCGAGACGGGCGTGCCGCTCCTCGGCGCGAACTCGCTCAAGGATCCGGAGATCCCGGACTTCCGAAGCCACGTCTCCCTGCCCACGCCCGATCGCATCTACTACGTGTTCGAGGCGCTGCGCCGCGGCTACACGACAGATGAGATCAACGAGCTCACGGGCATCGATCCGTGGTTCCTCCATCGCATGGCGAGCATGGTGGAGGTGGAGCGCTGGCTCTCCGCGCGCAAGCTCGCCGACATCTCCGCCGACGAGCTCCTCCACGTGAAGGAGATGGGCTTCTCCGACCTGCAGATCGGCTATTTCTGCGGCGCGGCCGAGGACGTCGTGCGCGCATGGCGCATCGCGCTCGGCGTGAAGCCGCTCGTGAAGACCGTCGACACCTGCGCGGGGGAGTTCCCCGCGCGCACGGCCTACCACTACAAGTCCTACGACACGGGCGTCTCCGAGCGCCGCGAGGCCGAAAAGCCGAGGGTGCTCATCCTCTCCGCCGGCCCGAACCGCATCGGGCAGGGCATCGAGTTCGACTATTGCTGCTGCCACGCGGCCTACGCGCTTTCCGACGCGGGCTTCGAGACGGTGATGGTGAACTGCAACCCCGAGACCGTCTCCACCGACTACGACACGTCCGATCGCCTCTACTTCGAGCCGCTCACCTACGAGGACGTGATGGACATCGTGGACGTCGAGGAGCCCGTGGGCGTGATCTGTTCGCTCGGCGGACAGACCCCCATCAACCTCGCGGAGCGCCTCCGGGCCTCCGGAGTGCCCATCATGGGGACGCAGCCCGAGGCGATCGACCTCGCCGAGGATCGCGAGCGCTTCAGCGCGCTCATGGACGACCTCCACATCGCCTATCCCGCCTCCGGCGTGGCGAGCACCGCCGAGCAGGCGCGCGAGGTGGCCGAGCGCATCGGCTTCCCGCTCCTCGTGCGGCCCTCCTACGTGCTCGGCGGGCGCGGCATGGCCACCGTCTGGGACGCGGACCAGCTCGCGCACTACATCGAGGAGGCCACGCGCATCTCCCACGACCACCCCATCTACCTCGACAGCTTCCTCGACGGCGCGGTGGAGCTCGACGTGGACGGCGTCTGCGACGGCGAGACCTGCTACGTGGGCGCGATCCTCGAGCAGGTGGAGGAGGCCGGCATCCACTCCGGCGATTCGGCGTGCTGCATGCCGCCCTACTCGCTTTCCGAGGAGATGCTCCAGCGCATCCGCGCGACCTCGCGCGAGCTCGCCCTCGCCGTGGGCGTGGTCGGTGCCTTCAACATCCAGTACGCCGTGCTGAACGACGTGCTCTACGTGATCGAGATGAACCCGCGCGCGAGCCGCACGGTGCCCTTCTCGTCGAAGTCCACCGGCGTGGCGCTCGCGAGCCTCGCCGCGCGCGTGATGGCGGGGGAGAAGCTCGGCCAGCTGCGCCTCCCCGCGGACACTCGCAGCTTCCCCTACTTCTCCTGCAAGGAGGCCGTGCTTCCCTACGACCGCTTCCCCGGCTCGGACATGACGCTCGGCCCGGAGATGAAGTCGACGGGCGAGGTCATGGGCGTGGCCACGACGTTTCCCGCCGCCTACGCGAAGACCCAGCTCGCCATCGCCTACGGGCTCCCGAAGGGCGGCAACGTCTTCGTGAGCGTGCGCGACGCCGACAAGCGCGCCATCGTGAGCGTGACACGCGAGCTCACCAACCTCGGGTTCTCCATCCTCGCCACCCGCGGCACCGCGAAGGCGCTCCGTGCCGCCGGCATCGAGTGCGAGACGGTGCGGCGCTGCTCCGAGATGCGCCCGAACATCGGCACGATGGTCGCGGGCGGGCAGGTGAGCCTCATCATCAACACCCCCGGCGGCATCGACACGCGCGAGGACTTCTACAAGCTCCGCACGCTCGCCGTGATGAACCGCGTGACGAACGCGACGACGATCGCGTGCGCGCAGGCGATGGCCGAGGCCATCCGCACCGTGCGCGAGGGGCCGCTGCCGCTCCTCTGCCTCCAAGACGTGGAGCCGCTGCAGGCGAGGGGGGAGTGAGCGAGGTGGTGCCGTCCGGGCGCGATGCGTGGCGCATCGGGATCGTGGGCGCGATGGAGGTCGAGGTGGAGGACCTCGTCTCCGCGCTTGCGCGTCCCCGGCGGGTGGACCTCGGCCCCGCCGACGCGTGGACGGGCGAGCTCGCGGGCGTCGCCGTCGCCGTCGTGCAGTCGGGCGTGGGCAAGGCGGCGGCTGCCGCGACCGCGCAGGCGCTCATCTCGGCCATCCCCGTCTACGCGCTCGTGAACACGGGGGTCGCCGGCGCGCTCGATCCCACGCTCGAGGTGGGCGATGTCGTCGTCTCCACCTTCGCCACCTACCACGACGTGGACGCGACGGCGCTTCGCGTCTACGCCCGCTGCGTGGTGCCGGGATTTCCCCGTCGCTTCCAGGCCGACAAGCGCCTCATCGAGGCGTTTTCCGAGGTGAGGGTCGCGGGCGAGGGCGGCAACGTCGTGCGGGGCGGCATCGCCTCGGGCGACCAGTTCGTGAACAGGGCCGAGGATCGCGCGCGCATCCGCAACCTCACGAGCGCCGCCTGCTGCGAGATGGAGGGCGCCGCCGTCGCGCAGGTGGCCTACATGAACGAGCTCCCGTTCGTCGTGTGCCGCGCCATCTCGGACACCGCGCAGGGCACCTCGCCCATCGCCTACGCGCGCTTCGAACCCGTCGCCGCCCGCGCCATGGCCGCCCGCGTCATGGCGGCGTTGCCTGCGCTCAGGTAGCGTCGGCCGGGCAGTCCTCGCAGCGGCCCCGATGCGATCATGCGAGGGACCACCCGCCATGCGGCGCGAGAGCCGCCCTCTCCGCGCTCGGCGAAAGTGCCACCTTGGCCTGCGCAGCGCAGGCCAAGGTGCCTTCCGCCTTGCCGCGTGGAAGCGTTTGTGACGCGGCCGAAGATCACGGCCGCATCCCAAACACTCCCAAGCGGCGCAAA
>CANQNP010000014.1 GCA_947625235.1 uncultured Atopobiaceae bacterium
AACCAGCTCCTCGTCTACGCCGTCATCCTCGGCGTGGCGGACGAGGTCATCGACCAGCTGCGCGTGGCCATGCCGCAGATCATCGACGATCCCAACTTCTACCCCTACTACGTGTGGTACTGGGGCTATGGCGGGCCGTGGAGCCCGATGCGCGCGCTCGGGGACGCGTACCAGGCGAGCTACACGGCCTCGACGGGCGCGATCGCGGCGAGCTCGGACGCCTCCGGCGGAGGCGCTGGTGGCGGCTTTTCCGTGGGCGGCGGAGGCGGCGTCGGCGGCGGGGGAGGCGGAGGCGCCTTCTAGCGGCCCCTCGCTCGCGAGCGCTCGTCCCTTCTCATCGCAAGGCCACCTGAGGCTTGCCTCGCAGGGGCGGCCCTCGGCGTGAGGGCCGCCCCTGCGGCGTGCGTCACTTCTTCATGGCCTCCGTGAGGTCTCCGGGGTAGCCTCCTCGCTCGTTCTTCTTGAGCCAGCGCGCGAGCGAGGAGTGGAGCGCCTCCATGCGCGCCGACGGCATCACCCTGAGCTCGCGCTCGAGGCGCGCGCAGTAGGCGCGATAGGTGTCCTCCATCTCCTTGCCGCGGCCGTCCGCCGCGAGGGCGCGCAGGTAGCAGGCCACCACGTCCTCGCGAAGCGGCTCCTTCTCGCGCGCGGCCTGCGCGAACCAGAGCGCCTCCTTCGCGAGGCCCTCTTTCAGCGCGAGGTCGTTCGCCTCCACCTGCACGTCGAGGTAGAGCGAGTGGAGCGTACGCTGCTTCGCCGCGAAGTCGCCGCGCACGTCCTGCGGCGGAATCCTCATGCCGCCCGCGTAGAGCGCGCTCACGTGGCGGCAGAGCGAGAGCCGCCAGGCGGGGTCGCCCTCATGCGAGAGGATCTCCTTGCAGAGCGCCTCGTACTCGTCCACGTCCACCATCACGAGCTTGGGGTTGAGCGAGATGCGCCCCGTCTCGATCACGAGGTAGGGCGGCTTGTCGTCGCGGCAGCCGAGCGTCTCGCGCACGCAGCTCACCACGGAGTAGAGGTTGTTGCGGCTGAGGAGGAAGTCGCGATCGGGCCAGATGAGCTCGCAAAGCTCGGCGCGCGTGAGGGAGTGCGTGGGCACCATCGCGAGGATCTCGAGCATGAGGCGCGCGGCGCGGCGTCGCCAGTCGTCCTTCTCGATGCGGCGGTCGCCCACGATCACCTCGAACTCCCCGAGGAGCTTCAGCTGGAGGAGCGGGGTCTCGGAATCGAGGTACTCGATCGCGTGGGCGCCCCGCTCGGGCTTCTCGGGCTCGAAGAGGGAGAGCTGGCGCGGATCGAACGCGTCCTTCGAGCCGCGTCGCCGCCTCTTCGCGCGGGCGGGTGGCTCCGCGGTGGCCATGAGGAACGCCTTCTCCGCGCTCTCCTTCTGCTTGGAGAGGCGGGGGAAGATCTCGGAGATGCCCGAAAGGCCGAGGTCGGCCACCTTGCGCCGGGCGCCGAGGCCGGGGCGGGCCCATCGCGCGGGCAAGAGGTGGCGAAACACCCCCGCCTCGTCCCACGGGCTCTCGAGGATGAGCTCCACGAGCGCATCCACCGCATGCGAGGGCACCACCTCGCCGAGCACGTCCGCGAAGGCGAATTCCTCGAGGTCATCGGCCACCTCATGCACCGAGTTCACGACGGCGTAGACGAGGTGCGCGAGGCTAAGGAGCGAAGGCTCGGCGGCCTTGGCGTCCACGGGTGGCGGCGCCCCCACCTCCTCGCCCATGAGCTCGCGGGCGAGGGCCTCCACGGGATAGGCGAGGAGCGCGAGCGTCTCGGCGCCCACGGTGAGGAGGTCCTCCGTGAGGCTCCGTGAGATGGAGAACGCGGCGAAGAGGGATCGGCTTCGAAGGAGCGCGATGGCGAGCCCCAGGCGAAGCGTGGCGCGAAGGCGGGTGTCGGGATGGCGCGCGATGCGCTCGATCGTGTCCTTCATCGCCGGGATGAGCCCGCCCTCGTCGGCGAGGGAGAGGGCGGCGAGCGCGTAGCCCTCCACGGAGTGGCTGAGCACGATGAATCCCTGCGCGTCGAGGAAGGTGAGCGCGCGATGGACGAGCGCGCGATCGCCTTCGCCCACCGCGCGGCCCGCGACGGTGGCGCACACGAAGCGCTCCGCATCGGCGAGCGCGGAGACGATCGTGGGGTCTTCGCTCGCCGCGCCCGCCTGCCGAAGGAGGAGGAACGCCTTCTCGTAGGCGCCGCTCAGCCGATGCGCATGGATGGCCTGCAGTCCGCGAAGCGAGCGCGCGAGGGGATCGTGCGCCTGCGCCGTCCCGGGAGAGGGCGTCGCATCGAGCGGATTCGCCGTCTTCGAGGTGCACCAGGTCGTGATGAGCGCCATGAACGCGCGCGCCTGGCCCCAGAGCACGCATTCTTGCTCGGAGAGGGCTCCTCGCTCGTCCTCCCGCCCATGCGCGCGCAGCGCCTCGAGCGCGTCCACGAGGGCCCGCCCGAAGCGTTCGGGAGGCGTGAGCAAGAGCCCCAGCACCGCCGACACGAGGTCCCTGACCACCTTCGAGGCGCCGAAGGCATCGTCGAAGACGTAGCTCCCCACCAACTCCCGAAAGCCGTGGTTGATGAAATCGAAGCTGTGCGCGATCACGAGGTCGCTCACCTCGATGTCGCCCTCCGCGGAGAGGATGATGCGGCCCGCTCGCGAGAACTCGCCGCGCTCGCAGAGGAGCGCGATCGCCGATCGCGCGAGCTGGGGATGCCGCCTCGCCTTCGCCACGCACGCGTCGAGCTGCGCCGAGGCGCCGAGGGGGCATGAAAAGCCGAATCTCGGGTTCACCGTGCTCTGGGGAGGCATGAGGGAAAGCGCCTCGTCCATGTCGCGCACGCGGGTGGTGAAGCCGAGCGCCCGCAGCTCGTCGAGCGTGCCGTGACCGAGTAGTTCCATCGCTATGGCCAGTTTGTTGGATTTGTCCTTGTCGTCATCCCTTCTCGGCATTGCGCCCTCCTCTCCTCATGGACGAGGGACGCAGGACTCCCGCCCCAGGAGGTCCCTCGCCCAGCACCGCACTGAGAGGGGACGCTATCGAGCGCCTGCGCGCCGCCGCCCCACGAATCAGCCAGCGCGAGGGCGCAAGGGCCCATCCCAACACCGCAGCTCACGCGCGGTGCGCCTCCCGCCCCACCGCCCTCGGGGCGCCGCATTGCCCGAGGTAGGGGGCTTCGTTTCGCCGGAGCGGGGCGGCGTCTTCTCCTCCCGCGTGAATCCGCCCATCGGACGCATCGAGGAAAATCGAAGTGTTTTTTGCGCGCGCCTCGCTCCTTCGGCGAACGGCCTGCCCCATACTGGTGAGGGGAGAGATCGCCATGGCCCGCCTCGCGCTGGGGAGCGCGAGCGCGCGGGCGTGGCGTGAGGGGGAGAGCATGGGCGGGCCCAAGCGCAGATGGCGGAGGGCGATGGCGATCGCGCTCGCGATTTCGGTGGCCATCGTCGTGCTCGTGGCGTGCGGCCAGGCGGCAAGCCAGCTCGAGCCCGGGACCCAGGTGTTCGGCCAAGTGGCAAAAATCGATGGCACCACGATCGAGCTCGCTCCCGGCACCACGGAAAACGGCGAGTTCACGCGCTCGGGCGACCCCGCCATCTCGGTGGATCTCTCGAAGGCGCGGATCGTCTCGGACGCGGGCGAGGAGCTCGCCTCGGGCGATATCGCCACCGATGACCTCATCACCCTCGTCGCCGGCGAGGACGGGGCGACGGACATCACCGTCGCGCGAGATCCGGAGACGGTGGCCGCCGAGCAGGGGAGGGCGAAGGTCGAGCTCAGCGAGGCCGGCACCTCCATCGGCGAGGAGTTTTCCTCGCGCACGCAGGACATGGGCGCGCTCAAGGTCAGCGCGGCGGACGTCGTGCTCGTGGACTGCGCGATCGAGCAATCGGGCGAGCCCTCCGACCTCTCGAAGGCGCGGCTCTTCGGGCTCGGCTCGGCGCTCCTCGTCTCGCACGGGGGCGGCCTCGTGATGGACGGCGGCTCGGTGACCTCCTCAGCCGATGGCGCGGCGGGCGTCTTCGCCTACGGGGAGGGCTCCGAGGCCATCCTCAACAAGACCGAGGTCGTCACCACGAAGTCGAACGCGCCCGGCGTCGTCGCGAGCGCCAAGAGCGTCGTGGGCCTGAACGGCGCCCTGCTCACGACCTCCGGCACCGCCTCGCCCGCGCTTCGCGTGAGCGCGAGGAGCGAGGCGAAGGTCGCAAGCGGCGAGCTCGTGTCGAACGGCGTCGATTCCCCCGCCGTGCAGGTGACGTCGAACCTCTCCGCCGAGGGCGCGAAGCTCACCGCCGCGCACGCCGAGGCCCTCGTGCTCTCGGGAAGCGCCTCCGCGAGCCTCTCGGGCTGCTCGATCGCGAGCGCCATGGACGCCGGCCGTGGCACCCACGCCCCGGTGAACGTGCAGGGCATCCTCGCCTTCGGCGAGCGCGGCGCCTCGCTGGAGACCACGACTCTCGCCCTCACCGGCGGCTCGCTCACGAACAACTCGGGCGACCTCATCTACGTGACGAACGTGAACGCGAACATCACGCTCGACGACGTGCGCGTGCAAAACGCCGACGCGGAGGCGGCGCTCCTGCGCGTGGCGGCAAACGACGGCTCGCTCGGCTGGGGCGAGGCGGGGGCAAACGGCGGGAGCGCCACCCTCGTCTGCGTCCACCAGCAGCTCCTCGGAGACATCGTGGTCGATCGGCTCTCGCGGGCCACGGTGCACCTCACCGAGGGCTCGCGGCTCGAGGGCGCCATCGACCTCGAGGAGCCGAGCGAGGACGAGCCGGGCTCGCTCGAGGTGGTGGTGGACGCCGGCTGCACCTGGAAGCTCACCGCCGATTGCGCGATCACGAGCCTCGAGAACCACGGCACCGTGAACTTCAACGGCCACACGCTCACCCTCGCCGACGGTTCGGTCCTCGGCGGCTGATCTGGCGCCTTCGCGCCCTTACGCCCGCGCGACCCCATCCTCGCGGGCGGCATCTGCGACCGCCTTCGCCACGGCGTCCCGCACGCGCGGATCGAAGGGCTCCGGGATGATGTAGCTCGCCGACAGCTCGTCATCGGAGACGAGGCCCGCAAGCGCGTAGGCCGCGGCCACTTTCATGCCATCGGTGATGCGGCTCGCGCGCGCGTCGAGTGCGCCGCGGAAGAGCCCCGGGAACACGAGCACGTTGTTCACCTGGTTCGGATAGTCCGAGCGCCCGGTGGACACGACGGCGGCTCCGGCGGCGAGCGCCTCATCGGGCGCGATCTCGGGATCGGGGTTCGCGCAGGCGAAGACGATCGGATCGGCCGCCATCTCACGCACCATGTCGGCCGTGAGGGTGCCGGGCGCGCTCGTGCCGATGAACACGTCGGCGCCGGGAAGGGCCTCCGCGAGCCCGCCCGTGAGGTGGCGCGGGTTCGTGATCTCGGCGAGCTCGGCCTTGTAGCCGGGGCAGCCGGCGGGGCGGGACGCCTCGATGATGCCCGCGCGGTCGACGGCCACGATGTCTTCCACCCCGAGGGCGCGAAGCATCTTGATGATCGCCGTCCCCGCGGCTCCGGGGCCGTTCTGTACGACGCGAAGGCTCGCGAACTCCCTGCCCGTGAGCTTGAGCGCGTTGATGAGCCCGGCGGCCACCACCACGGCCGTGCCGTGTTGGTCGTCGTGGAAGACGGGGATGTCCACGGCCGCCTGGAGCTTGGGCTCGATCTCGAAGCACCGCGGCGCGGCGATGTCCTCGAGGTTGATCCCGCCGAAGCTCCCCGCGATGAGGCTCACCGTGCGCACGATCTCGTCCACGTCATTCGTGCGCAGGCAGAGCGGGATGGCGTCCACGCCGCCGAACGCCTTGAAGAGCACGCATTTGCCCTCCATCACCGGCATGCCGGCCTCGGGGCCGATGTTTCCGAGCCCGAGCACGGCGCTCCCGTCCGTGACGACGGCCACGGTGTTCCAGCGGCGCGTGAGCTCGAAGGAGCGCTCGGGCTCGCGCTGGATGGCAAGGCACGGCGCGGCGACGCCCGGCGTGTAGGCGATCGACAGATCGTGGGCGCTCGAAACGCTCGCACGGGGCGTGACCTCGATCTTTCCGCGAAGCTCCTCATGGAGCTCCATCGAGAGGGCTTTGTAGTCTGTGGCCATCGGATCCTCCGTCGGTTGGCGGCGCGCGTGCGGCGCCGGGTTTCGCACTCGTGAGCGTACCATGCAGGTTTTACGGTCTTCGCCGAAGCTCGGCTATACTTGCCGCTGTCTGTCCGTAATCGCAGATTCAAGGAGCACACCGTGGCAGATCATTTCCGCGGGGGCGGCGACGTCGTGCCCGCAGATCCCACTCCGGATGGTTCGGGCGTGGATCAAACGCCAAGTAGCGCAGGGGCGATGTTCGAGGCGCCCGTCGCGGAGCCGCCCATCGAGGCGCCCAGGGCGGCGGAGGTCGTGGACGCGCCGGTGGCGGAGCCGTTCCCCGTGAGCGTGCCGAACATCCCGGACTTCCTCGCCGAGGGGGCGCCGAGCGCGCCGGTGGCCGATCCCGCCTCCTTCGTGGAGGACGTGGTGGAGGTGCCCGCCACCATGGTGGCGCCCGCGATGCCTGAGGTCCCGGCTCCCTCTCCGGTGGTGCCGCCCGCGATGCCTGAGGTCCCGGCTCCGGCGCCCAAGGTGCCGCCCGCGCCCGACCCCTACGCCGTCTCGCATCTGCCGCGCTCCGTCCCGAGCGTCACGGCCGGCATCGCCTCGGGGGCGCCCGTCGCCACGCCCGGCCCCGTGACGACCGTCACCGCCTCCACCTCGCCCGAGGCGCAGGCGGCCGACCTCGGCTACACGCCGCACGGCCTCTACAGCTCGCTCGGCTCCGAGGAGAACGCGCCGCAGGTGAATCGCAACCTCGAGCCCACGATCTCCATGCGAAACGTCACGAAGATCTATCCCGCGCAGCCGAACAAGCCCGCGCTCGAGGACGTGTCGCTCGACATCTACCCCGGCGAGTTCGTCTTCATCGTCGGCCACTCCGGCTCCGGCAAGTCCACCTTCCTGCGCCTCCTCACGCGCGAGCTGAAGGTCACCTCCGGCGAGATCCTCGTCGCGGGCCAGAGCCTCACGAAGATGCGCAACTGGAAGGTGCCGTTCCTGCGCCGGCAGATCGGCTGCGTGTTCCAGGACTTCAAGCTCCTCCAAGACCGCACCACCTATGAGAACGTCGCGTTCTCGCTCGAGTGCATCGGCAAGCCGAAGGCCGTCATCGAGGTGCAGGTGCCGGAGGTGCTTCGCCTCGTGGGCCTCGAGGACAAGATGGACCTCTTCCCCGACCAGCTCTCCGGCGGCGAGCAGCAGCGCGTCTCCGTGGCGCGCGCCATGGTGAACCGCCCGCCGCTCCTCATCTGCGACGAGCCCACCGGAAACCTCGACCCGGCGATCTCGCTCGGCATCATGCGCCTGCTCGAGGCCATCAACCGCAACGGCACGACCGTGATCATGGCCACCCACGACCGCGAGATGGTGGACTCCATGCGCAAGCGCGTGGTGGCCCTCGAGAACGGCCACCTCGTGCGCGATCAGGAGAGGGGAGGCTACGGCTATTATGGCGCCCTCTAACTTCGGCTACGCCCTCCGCGAGGCGGGCCACCACATCCTCCGCGGCTGGTCGACGGCCCTCGGGGCCATCGTCACCATCTTCCTCTCGCTCTTCATCATCGGGTTCTTCATCCTCGGCTCGGCCCTCATCACCAACATGGTGGGCTCCGTGGAGGACCAGGTGACGATCCAGGCCTTCCTCTCCGACGACGCCACCTCGGCCGACGTCGAGCAGCTCCAGGGAAACATCGAAACCTGGGAGTACGTGGAGAACGTCACGTACAAGTCCAAGGAGGAGGCGCTCGAGGAGTACCGCTCCACGATGTCGAACAAGAACGCCGCCGCGGCCGTGGAGGCCCTGGACGGCGAGAACCCGGTGCCGGCGTCGCTCGTGATCGAGCTCACCGACCCGCAGGAGGTGGCCGGCGTGGCGGACAAGCTCGCGGCCGACCCCTCGTTCCAGAGCGTCTGCGACGACCCCGAGGACGTGGAGCTCTCCATCCAGTACGGCCAGCAGACGGTGGAGCGCCTCTTCTCCGTGGCGAACTACATCCGCATCATCGCCATCGTGCTCGTGGTGATGCTCATCTTCGTGGCGTTCGTGTTCATCAACAACACGATCCGCCTCGCCATCGCCGCGCGTCGCCGCGAGATCGCCATCATGCGCCTCGTGGGCGCGAGCAACGGCTTCATCCGCGGGCCGTTCATCATGGAGGGCATCATCGAGGCGCTCATCGGCTCGGCGCTCGCCATCATCGGGCTGCAGATCGGCATCTCGGTGCTCATGCCGCGCCTCGCGGAGAGCCTGCAGTTCCTCACGCTCACCATCGACCCGTCCACCATCGTGTGGACCTACGTGATCATGCTCGCCATCGGCGTGGTGATCGGCCTCTTCGGATCCGCCATCGCCATGCGCCGCTACCTCAAGGTCTAGCCCATGGCCCCCGCACCCGAGCGCTTCGTCACGCGGCTGCTGAACGCCGAGCTCAAGCTCGGCGCGGGCGACTTCGGCGGTGCCGCGCAGGACCTGCGGCAGATGGCCGGCGAGATCGAGGCCTACGTCGCCGAGTGCTGCCCCACCACCGACTCGCTCCAGTGGTTCAGCTTCCCCACGTTCTTCGAGCGCCTCGCCTATCGGCGCGTGGAGGACGATCCCCGCGAGCTCCGCGACGTGGGCGAGCCCTACGACCGCGTCTACGCGGACCTCGGCCTCGCGCTCGCGAACATGGGTGATCTCGCCGGTGCGCGCGCCGCGCTCTCGCAGGCCGTGCGCTGGAATCCGATGGAGTGCGCGTGGCGGCTCGACCTCGCAGAGGTGTGCCTCGCCATGGGCGACGAGCGCGAGTGGCTCGCGCTCTCCTTCAGCGTCTTCGAGCGGGCGAGCCACCGTGAGCACCTCGTGCGCGCCTACGCGAACTTCGCGCGCCATTTCGCCCAGGGCCACGAGCACGCGCTCGAGGCCGCGTGCCTCGCGTGCGCCGCGCGCCTCGGCACCGACGACGCCGAGGTCGCCTCCCTCGCGGCCGACGCCGCCGGCACCCCCGCCGATCCCTCGACGCTCTCAGACGAGGACATCACGCGCATCCTCGGCGAGGCGGGCATCCCCGAGGGCGCGAACGCGGAGATCGCCATCTGCCTCATCATGTGCGCCGCCGACGCCCGCGCCTTGGGCGACGAGCGCGCGGCCGGCTCGCTCGTGGTGCGCGCCCGCGACCTCGTGGGCGAGGAGGCCTGCCGCATGCTCGCCGAGCTCGTGGCCGACGCCGACGCCGAGGTCACGGCCCGCGAGCTCGCGAAGGGCGAGCCGCCCGTCCCCTCCGACGAACCCATGGACGAGCTCGATGGCTGAGCGCGCCCCCGAGATCAAGGTCATCGCCCGCAACCGCGCCGCCCGCCACGACTACGAGATCCTCGAGACCTACGAGGCGGGCATCGTGCTCGCGGGCACCGAGGTGCGGAGCCTGCGCGAGCGCCCACCCTCGCTTGCCGAGGCCTTTTGCCTCGTGCGCGGCGGGGAGGCGTGGGTGATCGGCCTCCACATCCCGCCCTTCTCCCACGGAAACATCGCGAACCGCGACCCCGATCGCCGCCGCAAGCTCCTGCTCCACAAGCGGCAGATCCGCGCGATCGACGAGCGTCTTCGCGCGAAGGGCATGGCGCTCGTGCCCCTCCAGCTCTACTTCGACGAGCACAACCGCGCGAAGCTCACGATCGCGCTCGCCCGCGGCAAGAAGCTCTACGACAAGCGCCAGGACATGGCCAAACGCGACAGCGACCGCGAACTGCGCCGTGCGATGAAGGAGCTCAACCGCTAGCTGCGGCGTGCCATGCCGTCGCCCCTTGCCGGTGCCACAATGGGCGAGACATCTCGACGCGCCGAGCAAAGGAGCTCCCATGGTCGATCCCACCGTCATGTTCAAGCACCACTACGGCCTCTACATCGTCTCCTCGAAGAACGACGAGGGCTACGCCGCCTGCCTCATCAACACCGCCACGCAGGTCACCGCCGAGCCGATCCAAGTGGTCATCTCGGTGAACAAGCAGAACGTCACCTGTGGCCGCATCCTCGCGTCCGGCCACTTCGCGATCGCGATCGTGGACGAGACGGCCGACATGCCCTTCATCGGGCGCTTCGGCTTCCGCTCCTCCCTCGACTTCGACAAGTTCGCCGACATCCCGGTGGAATACGACGAGTTCGGTGACCCCTACACCACGCTCCACACCTGCGGCATGGTCTCCTGCGCCGTGAGCCAGTCCATCGACGTGGGCACCCACATGCTCTTCATCGGCGAGGTCGAGGAGACGAAGGACCTCGGCGAAGAGCCCCCCATGAGCTACAGCTACTACCACAAAGTCCTGAAGGGCAAGACCCCTCCCAAGGCCGCCTCGTATGTAGCTGGGCAGTAGCAGCTTACGAGGGTCCGGGTGCCTATGGTCTCTGGCTCCCTGTGGGAGCCGCGAGGAGAAGGCCCTTTTTCTCGGACCTCAGGAGTGGTCCGCCGGCATCAAAGCCCGTAGGCCAATGTGAGGTGTGTCACCCGAGAAAAAGGGCCGGTGAAAGTCGTTTGCCCGTGCGAGCGGGAGCCGGGAGCCAGAGACCATAGGCACCCGGACCCCGCTACGGGATGTTGCGATCCGCGGCATTATGGGTAGGAACGAGTAAGCTATGTCCCCCATGCTCGATTTGGAGCTCGCGAAAGGAGCCATCATGGCTGACGAGAAGAAGACCTACACGTTCCGTTGCACCGTTTGTGGCTACGAGGTGACCATCGACGAGCCGCAGCTTCCCGACGACTACGTCTGCCCCGTCTGCGGCGTGGGCCCCGACATGTTCGAGCTGGTCGACGAGGGCTAATGAGCCGACGCTGCGGCACTCTGGTGCACCCGATCTGCGCGCGATTTTGGACACTCACGTAGCGAAGTACGCTACGTGTCCAAAATCCCACGCATCTCGGGCACCCCAGAGCGCCTCGCTGACGTTTTGCTGATTCCGTATCTCTTTGGTTGTCGGAATAAGGAATTACGGACGTTCAGCGAAGCACCTGATACGTGAGACTTGTCAGGTTGCATCCGACAAACTTTTAAAGTGAGGGGCGTTGGGAGGCCTTAGATGCGGGGGATTTTGCGAGCGTAGCGTACTAAGTACGTGAGCTCGCAAAATCGCGCGCAGATGAGGCCTACCAGCGTCCCGAACGGGGGCGACTGGTTTCGACAGGTTAAGTTTGAGACGGCAAGCAGGCCGTGGTCTCCTCTCCACGTGAAACAGGGGTCCTGTCAAATGAATTGACAACACTCGTACTGCTGAGCCCGAGCTGGCTCTCGCTGCTTAGTCTTAGAGACGGCAGCTGTCTTCGGGGGACCCTCCCCTAAGAACCCGGAGGCATCACTTCACGGGGATGCGGTCGCGCACGTAGCCGGTATGGCGCGAACATAAGATTGAACCGGCTAGGGCGCCGAGGGATTGTCTGTGGCCCCGAGGCGCTCGAATGCGAACCATAGACTGAGCTTGGAGAAAACCGTCAGGGGCTTGGCTTGGACCGGAGTTCGATCCTCCGCGCCTCCACCAGAAACCCAAGGGCCCGCATGGCAGCTGCCGTGCGGGCCTTCTCTTCCACGATTTCGCCGCACGCTGGCCATGCGGCGAAAAGGTCGTGGCGATGGTGTACACTCGTGAGGTTCTTTTGCCTCCATACCCCGTGGAACCAGAAGAGCCGCCCGAAGGCAGACGTCCAGCTGCCCCACGGCAACCAGGAAAGGTCCTCGCGACATGAAGTCCACTCCCTCCGCTAAGCCGGGTGAAGTCGAGCGCAAGTGGGTGCTCATCGACGCCGATGGCGCCGTGCTCGGCCGCCTGGCCACACAGGTGGCCATGATCCTTCGTGGCAAGAACAAGCCGCAGTACACGCCTCACGTGGACACGGGCGACTACGTCGTCGTCGTGAACGCGTCGAAGGTGCGCCTCACGGGCAAAAAGGCCCAGGAGAAGCAGTACTGGCGGCACTCCGGCTACCTCGGTGGCCTCTCCTTCGAGAGCTTCACCAAGGCCATGGAGACCCACCCCGAGCGCGTGATCGAGCACGCCGTGCGCGGCATGCTCCCCAAGACCACGCTCGGCCGCAAGCAGCTGACCAAGCTCAAGGTCTACGCGGGCCCCGAGCATCCGCACGCTGCCCAGCACCCCACTCCCGTCGAACTGAAGGGCTAGCACATGGCTAAGGCAGAAACTCCCGTCGTCTACACAGGAACCGGCCGCCGCAAGGAGGCCGTCGCACGCGTCCGGCTCGTGCCGGGCTCGGGCCAGGTGACGGTGAACGGCAAGCCGGCGCTCGAGTACTTCGGCCGCCAGCAGCTCGTCGACGTCGCCATCGCGCCCTTCAAGGTCACCGAGACCCAGGGTCGCTTCGACGTCTACGCCAACTGCGCCGGCGGCGGCGTGTCCGGCCAGTCCGGCGCCGTGCGCCTCGGCGTGGCCCGCGCGCTCCTCGAGGCCGGCGACTTCCGCGCCGAGCTCAAGAAGGCCGGCTACCTGAAGCGCGACGCCCGCGCGGTCGAGCGCAAGAAGTACGGCCTGAAGAAGGCCCGCAAGCGTCCGCAGTTCTCCAAGCGCTAATGCGTTTGCGCGCGTAGTGTCCGGGGTTCGTCCGCTTCGGCGGGCGGGCCCCGTTTTCGTACCTCGTCTGACCTCGACCTTTCGGGAGGCGCCCATGGGCAGGATCTTCGGCACCGACGGTGCGCGTGGCGTGGCAAACACCGAGCTCACCTGCGAGCTCGCCTTCCGGCTCGGCCAGGCCTTCGTGCGCTACGCGGGCCCCGACCTCGTGCTCGGGCGCGACACGCGCCGAAGCGGGATCATGCTCGAGGATTCGCTCGTCGCGGGCATCACGAGCTCGGGCGGCACGGCGCACCTCTGCGGCATCATCCCCACCCCGGCGGTGGCGCTCCTCACGCGCCAGCTGGGCCTCGATGGCGGCGTCGTGATCAGCGCCTCGCACAACCCGCCCGAGTTCAACGGCATCAAGCTCTTCTCGGGCGACGGCAAGAAGCTCTCCGACGCCGTGGAGGACGAGATCGAGGACTATTTGAACCACGGCGTCTCGCGGCCGGAGGATCGTCCCGTGGGCGACGGCGTGGGCAAGCCGGTGAAGGTGGAGCACGCCCGCCAGCGCTACGTGGCGCACGCGATCGACACCATCGAGGGCGACCTCGAGGGCATGACGATCGCGGTCGACTGCGCGCACGGCGCCGCCTGCAAGACCACCCCCGCGGCCCTTCGCGACCTCGGCGCCGAGGTGTTTGCCACGAACACCCGCTACACCGGCGTCGACATCAACGTGAACTGCGGCTCCACGCACTTGGAGCCGCTCCGCGAGCTCGTGGCGCAGACGGGCGCGTGCTGCGGCTTTGCCCACGACGGCGACGCCGACCGCGTGCTCTTCGTGGACGAGCAGGGAAACGAGGTCGACGGCGACGCGATGCTCGCCATCTGCGCGGTGCAGATGAAGGAGTTCGGGCTCTTGCCGGGAGACGAGGTCGTGTCCACCGTGATGGCGAACCTCGGGTTCGTGCGCGCGATGGAGCGGCAGGGCATCAAGGTCGTGCAGACGCAGGTGGGGGATCGCTACGTGCTCGAGCGCATGGTGGCCGACGGCGCCACGCTCGGCGGCGAGCAGAGCGGCCATATCATCTTCCTCGAGCACAACTCCACCGGAGACGGCCTCATCACGGCCCTCCAGGTGCTCGCCATCATGAAGAAGCTCGACCTCCCGCTCTCCAGGCTCGCGAAGATCGTCACGCGCTACCCGCAGCGCCTCATCAACGTGAGCGGCGTGCGCAAGGACGATCTCGACGGCTGCGCGCCCGTGTGGGACGCGGTGCGCGAGGCCGAGGCGAGGCTCGGCGACCGCGGTCGCGTGCTCGTGCGCGCCTCGGGCACGGAGCCGCTCGTCCGCGTGATGGTGGAGGCGGCCTCCGAGGACGACTGCAAGGGCTGCGCCGAGCACATCGCCTCCGTGGTGGAGCGCGAGCTCTCCTAGGGGGCCCTCGCGAGGGCGGGCCTACACTTACGCGAAAACCAACGCGCGGCCTGCGCGGGGAGGGGGCGCCATGTGCGGCATCGTCGGATACACCGGAAGCAAGCCCGCCTTGCCCTTCCTCCTGGAGGGCCTGCGCACGCTCGAGTACCGCGGCTATGATTCCGCGGGCGTGGAGCTCGAGGCGCCCTCCGGCGAGCTCACGGAGGTGAAGTGCAAGGGCCGCGTGGCCGCGCTCGCCGCGCTCTGCGAGACGCTCGACGCCACGCAGGCGACCGGCATCGCCCACACGCGCTGGGCCACCCACGGCGAGCCCTCCGACGCGAACGCGCATCCGCACCACGACTGCTCGGGGCGCGTGGCCGTGGTGCACAACGGCATCATCGAGAACTTCCAGGAGCTCGTGGCCGAGCTCGAGGAGCGCGGCCACCACTTCGCGAGCGAGACCGACACGGAGGTCATCGCGCACCTCGTGGAGGAGGCCCTCGCGGGGCCCGCCGAGGGCGACCTCGCGCTCGCCGTCTCGCTCGCAACCTCGCGCCTCGAGGGATCGTGGGCCATCGCCTGCGTCTCGGCGGACGCGCCGGGCGAGATCCTCTGCTGCCGCAAGGGCTCGCCGCTCGTGCTCGCCTCCACGGCGGACGGCGCCTACGCCGCCTCCGACGTGACGGCGCTCGCCCACACCACCTCCCACGTGGTGAACCTCGGCGAGGGGCAGATCGCGCGGCTCCTCCCCTCAGGCGAGATCCACGTCTTCGAGAGCGACCTCACGCCGGTCGCGGAGCCCGACACCTTCGACATCGATTGGGACGCCTCGGCCGCCACGCTCGGCGGCTACCCGGACTTCATGGCCAAGGAGATCGCCGAGCAGCCCGAGGCCATCGAGCGCCTCCTCGAGGGGCGCCTCGGGCCCGAGGGCATCGTCCTCGACGAGCTTCGCCTCTCGGCCGAGGAGGTGGCCGCCATCGACCGCATCTACGTGGTGGCGTGCGGCACCTCCTGGCACGTGGGGCTCATCGCGAAGACGTACTTCGAGACGTGGGCGCAGATCCCCACGACGGTGGAGTGCGCGAGCGAGTTCAACTACGAGGAGATCCTCACCACCGACCACACGCTCTGCGTGATCATCACCCAGAGCGGCGAGACGGCCGACACCCTCGCCTCCGCGAGGAAGATGCAGGCCGCGGGCGCGAAGGTGATCGCCATCACGAACGTGCTCGGCTCCTCGGCGGCGCGCGAGAGCGACGGCGTGCTCTACGTGCAGGCCGGGCCGGAGATCGCCGTGGCCTCCACGAAGGCCTACACCGCCCAGCTCGTGGCCGCGGCGCTCCTCGCGCTCTTCCTCGCGCGCGCGAATGGCTGCGTCTCGCTCTCCGAGGTGCGTGCGCGCTACCGCGAGATGCAGCGGGTGCCCGAGCTCATCCGCATCGTGCTCTCCCGCGCCTGGCAGGACGAGGTGGCCGCGCAGGCCTTCGTGGACGCGCAGTCCTCGCTCTTCCTCGGCCGCGGCGTCTCCTCCACGACGGCCCGCGAGGGCGCCCTCAAGCTGAAGGAGATCAGCTACCTCCACGCCGAGGCCTACCCCGCGGGCGAGATGAAGCACGGGCCGATCGCGCTCGTGGAGCCGGGCTATCCGGTGGTCGTCGTGGTGCCCGAGAGCCACGTGCGCGACAAGACGATCTCGAACCTCCAGGAGGTGAACGCCCGCGGGGCCACCACGATCGCCCTCGCCACGAACGGCGACGTGCGCGTGGCGCAGCTCGCGAGCCACCTCCTCCTCGTGCCGCCGGCGCCCGAATGGCTCTCGCCCGTGGTGGACG
This sequence comes from uncultured Atopobiaceae bacterium, assembly GCA_947625235.1. Classification (GTDB taxonomy): domain Bacteria; phylum Actinomycetota; class Coriobacteriia; order Coriobacteriales; family Atopobiaceae; genus CANRLS01. Next base: position 15,902 of record CANQNP010000014.1, read on the forward strand.
TCGTGCACCTGCAGCTCCTCGCGCGCTACGTGGCGCTCGCGCGCGGCTGCGACGTGGACAAGCCGCGCAACCTCGCAAAATCGGTGACGGTGGAGTAGATGGGCGCGCTCCTCGTCGGCGTGGACCTCGTGGAGGTGGCGCGCATGCGCCGCGCCCTCGAGCGCACGCCGGGCCTCAAGCGCCGCCTCTTCACCGACGACGAGATCGCCTACTGCGAGCGCCGCGCGAAGCCCGAGCAGTCCTTCGCCGCGCGCTTCGCCGCGCGCGAGGCCGTGCTGAAGGCCCTCGGCTGCGGCTTTGCGGGCATGGGCTGGAAGGACGTCTCGGTAAGAATCGCCGGGGACGGCCATCCCGAGGCGATCCTCGCGGGCGCCGCGAAAGCGCGCGCCGAGGAGATGGGCGTGGAGGAGGTGGCGCTCTCGCTCTCCCACACCGACTCCGTGGCCTGCGCGAACGCCGTGCTCATCACCCACGACGCTCGGCCGGCGAGGAAGGTTCGCGCGGGCGAGCGCGATGCCCTTGCGTCATCATTCAAAGAGGCGCGCTCGATCGTCCTCGAGCTCGAACGCGCCCAGAGGGAGGCGGAGGACGAGCGCTCGCGCACGGCCAAGGGAGCGTCTCCGCAATCGCGCGAAGAGTAGGGGCCACGCATGCAGCCGGTCTTGAACGTGGAGGATGTGAAGCGGGTCGAGCAGGCCCTCACGCTCGAGGGCGTGAGCCTCGCCGAACTCATGCGCCGTGCCGGCCACGCCGCGGCGCAGGAGGTGGTGAACGGGGGCACGCCCGGCAAGGTGTGCGTGCTCTGCGGTTCCGGCAACAACGGCGGCGATGGATGGGTGGCCGCCGAGCTCCTGAAGCGCGCGAACGTGGACGTGACGGTCGTGTGCCCGGCGGAGCCCTCCACCATCAAGGGCTCGCTCGCGCTCATGGTGGCGAGGAGCGCCGTGGCGGCGGGCGTGCCGTATCGCCCCGGCCCCTCCTCGGACGAGCTCGCCGAGATCGTGGCGGGCTCGGACGTGGTGCTCGACGCCATGCTCGGCACGGGATTCGAGGGCGAGCCCCGCGCGCCGTTCGACCTCTGGATCGACGTCGTGAACAGCTGCTCCACGAAGGTCGTCTCCGTGGACGTGCCGAGCGGCCTCTCGGCGCAGAGCGGCCTCGCGCCGGCGGGCGCCGTGGTGGCGGACACGACGGTGACCATGCTCTCCTTGAAGCCGGGCCTCCTCGCGGGCGCCGGTCGAGCCCTCACGGGAAGCATCGTGCTCGCACCGCTCGCCACGCAGACGGCGGACCTCGTGCTCGAGGCCGACCCCGTGGCGTGGCGCCTCGACCTCGCGGACTACGTGGACTGCCTGCAGGTGGCGCGCACGGACGTGGACAAGTACACGCGCGGCTCCGTGCTCGTGGTGGCGGGCTCGGTGCCCTATGTGGGCGCCGCGGTGCTCGCCGCGAAGGCCGCCGCGCGCATGGGCGCCGGCTACGTGACGCTCGCCGTGCCGCAGCCCATCGCCACCGTGTGCCGCACGCATTTGGTGGAGATCCCCGTCATCGGGCTCCCCGCCACGCCGGCGGGCACCTTCTCCGCCTCTGCGAGAAACGAGATCTGCCGGCTCGCGCGCGAGCGCTCCGCGGTGGTCGTGGGCCCGGGGCTCCAGGTGAACGCCGACACCGAGGCCATCGTCGAGGCCCTCCTCGCCACCGACTGCCCGCTCGTGGTGGACGCCGACGGCCTGAACGCACTCGCGCGCCTCACCTCGGGGCGGCTCGACGCCTATCCGGAGATCATCCGCAGGAGCGCGCCCGTCGTGCTCACCCCGCATCACAAGGAGCTCGGGCGGCTCGTGGGCCAGGCCGCGAACCCGCCGGCCTCGCTTCCCGCGGCCCTCGAGGCCGCGCGCAAGATCGTCTGGGCCGACGGTGGCTCCGAGCTCTGCGTCGTGGCGAAGGGCGCCGCGAGCGCGTGCGTGGGCGTGGACATCGCGTTCCTGCCGAACCCGGGACCTCCCGCGCTCGCCACGGCCGGCTCGGGCGACGTGCTCTCCGGCGTGATGGGCGCGCTCCTCGCCACCGGCGGGCGCGAGGCGGATTCGCTTCCGCTCCTCTGCGCCTACGGCTGCGAGGTGCACGGCCTCGCGGGGCACCTCGCGGTGGAGACCCGCGGCTCGCGCGGCGTGATGGCGCTCGACGTGGCCGAGGGCCTCGGCCTTGCGCTCGACGCCCTCGAGGAGCGCATCCTCGCGGGCGAAGGGGAGGCCTAAGTGGCCGCCGACGCGAGCGCGCGCTCGCCGGAGACCCGCTGGGCGTGGGTGGAGGTGAGTCGCGCCGCCATCCGCCACAACACGCGCGAGTTCAGGGCACTGCTTGATCGCACCCAGCGACTCATGGCCGTCGTGAAGGCCGATGCCTATGGCCACGGGGCCGTGCAGTGCGCGCGCACGATGATGGCGTCGGGCGCGGATGCCTTCGGCGTGGCCACCGTGGACGAGGGCATCGCGCTTCGCCAGGCGGGCGTGGACAAGCCCATCGCCATCCTCGCCGAACCGCCGATTGATTCCGTGCCCTACCTCGTGGACTTCAACCTCGAGCCCTCCGCCTACCACGAGGACTTCCTCCTCGCGCTCGGAGAGGACGCGGCGAGCAAGGACACGGTCGCGCGCTACCACGTGCCCGTGGACACCGGCATGACGAGGATCGGCCTCATGCCCGAGGACGTGGCGGAGTTTCGCCGAGCCGTGGGATGGCATCGCGGCATCGCCTGCGCCGGCACGTTCACGCACTTCGCCACGGCGGAGGTGCCGAGGGATTGGGACTTCGAGCTCCAGCTCAAGCGCTTCGGCGACCTCATCGCCTTCCTCAAGGCCGAGGGCATCGACCCCGGGCTCGTGCACTGCGACAACACCGCCGCCACGATGCTCCACCCCGAGACGCACTTCGACATGGTGCGCGTGGGGCTCGGGCTCTACGGCCTCTATCCCGCGCAGAACTGCGAGCCTGTCGCCGACCTGCGCCCGGCCATGAGCGTGCGGGCGCGCATCACGCGCGTCGCCGAGCCGCCGACGGGCGCCGGCGTGTCCTACGGGCTCACCTACCGCCTCACGCGCGCGAACGTGCAGATCGCCACCATCCCCATCGGCTACGCCGACGGCTACGCGCGTACGCTCTCGAACCGCGCCGAGGTGCTCGTGGACGGCATGCGCTGCCGGCAGGTGGGCAACATATGCATGGATCAGTGCATGTTCGCCGTCGAGGTGAACGGCGCGCGCGAGTTCCAGAAGCGCCGGCCCGTGCACGAGGGCCAGGTGGTGACGCTCATGGGCACCGACGGCGACTACGAGATCTCCGCCGACGAGCTCGCCCGCCTGCGCGGCACGATCTCCTACGAGGTGTGCTGCGATTTTGGCCTGCGCCTCGAGAAGGTCTACGTCTGATGCGTTGGGGCACCCCATCTTCGCGCGATCGCTCGGACTTACGTGCCAAGCACGCCGCGTCCTCGCGCTCCCGCGAATCGGGGGCACCCCAGCGCATCGGCAAGTTTGTGGAGATTTGACTCATGCCAGGAATTGAGATCCCGGGATATCCGCATCCAAGGCCGGGCGAGGTGCCGCTCGAGGCCATCCGCGCGTGCCTCGGCGACTGCCACCGCTGCGCGCTCGGGCAGACGCGCACGACCCTCGTCTTCGGCGTGGGCAACCCGCACGCTCGCGTGATGTTCGTGGGCGAGGCGCCGGGCAGAAACGAGGACCTCCAGGGCGAGCCCTTCGTGGGCGCCGCCGGCAAGAACCTTGATTCGCTCCTCTCGCTCGCGAACCTGGCGCGCGAGGAGGTCTACATCGCCAACGTCCTCAAGTGCCGCCCGCCCGGGAACCGCGATCCGCAGCCGGGGGAGATCGAGGCGTGCTCGCCCTACCTTCGCGAGCAAATCCGCAGCGTGTGGCCCGATGTCCTCGTGGCGCTCGGAAACTTCGCGATGCGCTTCATCCTCCACACCGATCGCGGCATCACCTCGATGCGCGGGCGCATCTACCAGGTGGGCCACTTCGCGGTGCTCCCGGTCTTCCACCCGGCGGCCGCGCTCTACTCGCGCGACAAGCAGGACGATCTCGAGGCCGACTTCCGCCTCCTCGGGCAGTGGCTCGCCGAGCATCCGCAGGGGGAGGGCGGAAGATGACGGCGCTCGAGCGCGTGGGGGAGGGGCGCTGGCGCTCCTCCTCCGAGGCGGCCACGCGGCGCTTCGGCGAGCTTCTCGGCACGCTTCTCGAGGAGGGCGACGTCGTCATCCTCGAGGGCGAGCTCGGCGCGGGAAAGACGCAGCTCGCGAAGGGAGTGGCGCGCGCGCTCGGTGCGGAGGGCGAGGTCACGAGCCCCACCTTCAACCTCCTCGTGAGCCATCCGGGCGGGCGCATCCCGCTCCACCACCTCGACCTCTATCGGCTTGACGCCACCTCCGGCGCCGAGGAGCTCGGCGAGGCCGGGGCGTGGGACGTGGTGGGCGAGGACGGGGCGTCGCTCGTGGAATGGGGCGCCCCCTTCGCGGAGCTCCTCGGCCCGGAGCGCCTCGAGATCTCGCTCGCGCGCGTGGACGCGGCGCCTCGCGAGGCGAAGGACCTCGATGTCGAGCCCGCGCGGGAGATCAACGTGCGCGGCGTGGGAGCGCGGGGCGAGGCGCTCGCCCGCGCGCTCGATGAAGCGGAGGCGTCGTGGTAATCCTCTCATTCGATACCTCGAGCGATTTCCTCTGCGCCTCGGTGCTCGAGGGGGATCCCTCGTCGGGGCCAGGCGCGCTTCGGCTCCTCGCCACGCGCGACCATCCGTGCCGGCGCCAGTCGAACGTCGAGCTCGTGGGAAGCCTCGCCGAGGCGCTCGACGAGGCGGGCCTCGCCTTCGACGACGTGGACGCCTACCTCGTGGGACGTGGCCCCGGCTCCTTCACCGGCGTGCGCATCGGCGTGGCCACGGCGAAGGGCCTCGCGCTCGGCGCGCGAAAGCCGCTCTTCGGCGCCTCGACGCTCGACGCCTGCGCATGGCGGGCGTGGAAGGCGGGCGTGCGCGGGCTCATCGGCGTCGTGCTCGACGCGATGCGGCGCGAGGTCTATCCCGGGCTCTTCTCGCTCGACGACACGGGCGCGCATCGGCTCTTCGACGCCGAGACCGTCTCGAAGGTGCCCGTCGCCGTGGCGGCGTGGGCCGCGCATCCCGATGCCGCGAGGATCACCCTCACCGGCGACGGCCTCGTGAAGTACCGCGACGCCTTCGCCGAGGCGGGTCTCGCCACCGTGCTCAGCGAGGAGCTCTGGCACCCGTCGGGCGAGGGCCTCGCGCTCGCCTTCTGCGCCCCGTGGAACTACGACGCGAGCGATCCCGGCGACCCCGCGCTCCTGCTTCCCCTCTACACGCGCCTCTCCGACGCCGAGGAGAACGAGCTCAAGCGCCTCGGCCTTCCCGAGCCGAAGAGCGCGCGCGTGACGGGCGTGGCCGACGCGCTCGCGGACCGCCACCTGCAGATCCGCCCGCTCGGCCTCGCGGACCTCCCCGCGCTCGCGCTCCTCGAGGACGCCGTCTTCTCCGGAAGCGCGCATACCCCGTGGTCGGAGGCGATGTTCCAAGACGAGCTCGCCGACCCCGCGCATCCATGGTGGATCGCGCACGACCAGGGCCGCCTCATCGCCTACGCGGGAGGGCGGCTCTGCGGAAGCGACCTCGAGATCCTCGACGTGGTGGTGGAGCCGGCGAGGCGGCGCGAGGGCATCGCGAAGCGCCTCCTCGCGCGCGTGGCGGCAAGCGGGCTCGCGCTCGGCGCGCGCACCGCGAGCCTCGAGGTCCTCGAGCAAAACGCCGAGGCGCGCCGCCTCTACGAGGCCCTCGGCTTTTCCGAGGTGGGGCGTCGTCGCGACTACTACGGCCCCGGCGCCGACGCGCTCGTGCTCTCGGCGAGCCTCCCGCTCGCGGGCGGCGACGAGGTGCTCGCGGAGACGGCGCTCCCCAAGCGCCCATGGCCGCCCGCGCCGCTCGCGCGCACCGACGCCGAGCGGGAGCGGCTCGCCGAGCTCAGCGGCCTCATCCTCGCCATCGAGACCTCCTGCGACGAGACCGCGATGTCCGTCGCCACCGCCGAGGGCGAGGTGCTCTCGCAGGTGGTGGCGAGCCAGATCGACTTCCACGCGCGCTTCGGCGGCGTGGTGCCGGAGATCGCGTCGCGCAAGCACACGGAGGCGCTCGTCGGCGTCTACGAGGAGGCGATGGCGAAGGCGGGCGAGGCGCTCGGCATGCGCGCCCTTCGCGCGAGCGAGCTCGCCGCCGTGGCCGTCACGCAGGGTCCGGGGCTCGTGGGCGCGCTCGTGGTGGGCATCGCCTTCGCGAAGGGCCTCGCCGCCACGGCGGGCCTCGCGCTCATCGGCGTGAACCACCTCGAGGGCCACCTCTTCGCAAACCTCGTGGTGAACCCCGGGCTCGAGCCGCCCTTCGTGGCGAGCCTCGTCTCCGGCGGCCACACGATGCTCGTGCTCGTGCACGCCTGGGGCGACTACGAGATCCTCGGCCAGACGATCGACGACGCCGTGGGGGAGGCCTTCGACAAGGTGGCGAAGGCGCTCGGCCTCGGCTACCCCGGCGGGCCCGCCATCAGCCGGCTCGCGAAGGAGGGCAATCCGAAGGCGATCGACTTCCCGCGGGCGCTCCTCCACACGCACGGCCTCGACTTCTCGCTCTCAGGGCTCAAGACGTCCGTGGTCACCTACCTCGACGGCAAGGCGCGCGCGAAGGAGCGCGTGAACGCGGCCGACGTGGCGGCCTCCTTCCAGGCGGCCGTCGTCGACGTGCAGGTGGCCAAGGCGCTTCGCGCGGTGGAGGCGGCAGGCGTCGCCGATTTCTGCCTCGGCGGTGGCGTGGCGGCGAACGAGGCGCTTCGCCACTCGCTCGCCCGAGCGCTGGAAGCGCGCGGCGTGCGCGTGACGGTGCCGCCGATCGACGCCTGCACCGATAACGCGCTCATGATCGCCCTCGTGGGCGCGCGCAAGCTCCGCGCGGGGGAGACCTCGCCCCTCACGATGGACGCGGATCCCAACTTGCCGCTCTAGGGCGCCGCATCGCCGAGGGCAGGCGCGGTGCGCCACCCGTGCGCCGTAGGATCGAGGGGCACGCGCCGGATTTCGGGGAAGGGAAGCGCCCATGCGCGATGGATTCGTGAAGGTGGCCGTGGTGTCGCCCGAGGTGCGGGTGGCCAATGTGGACTTCAACGTCGAGCATGCCGTAGAGGGGGTGCGCTGGGCCGCGAGCGAGGGCGCGAAGGTGGTCTCGCTCACGGAGCTTTGCCTCTGCGCCTACACGGTGGAGGACCTCCTTCGCCAGCCGATCCTCCTCGAGGCGGCCGAGCGGGGCCTCGCGCGCTTCGCGAGGGAGACCGCCGATTGCGACTGCCTCGCCATCGTGGGGCTGCCGGTCGCGCTCTCCGGAAACCTCTTCAACGTGGCCGCCTTCGTGGCGCACGGCGAGGTCCTCGGGCTCGTGCCCAAGCGAAACATCCCCACCTACAACGAGTTCTATGAGGGACGCCACTTCACGCCCGGCCCCCTCGACGTGTCACTCGTGCGCTTTGCCGGCGAGGACGACGTGCCCTTCGGCGCCGCGCAGGTCTTTCGCTGCGAGGAGCTCCCCGAGCTCGTGGTGGGCGCGGAGATCTGCGAGGACCTCTGGGTGCCGGACCCCCCGAGCATCGGCCTCGCGCAAGCCGGCTGCACCGTCATCTGCAACCTCTCGGCCTCGAATGCGCTCGTGGGCAAGGCGGACTATCGCCGAAGCCTCGTGGTGGGCCAGAGCGCGCGCCTCATCGCGGGCTACCTCTACGGAAGCGCCGGCTGGGGCGAATCGACCGACGACCTCGTGTTCTCCGCGCACGACCTCATCGCCGAGAACGGCCGGCTCCTCGCGGAGGCGAAGCCCTTCGGGTCCGGTCGCGCGATCTCGGAGATCGACGTCGCGATGCTTCGCGCGGAGCGCCTCCGCATGACCACCTACGAGACGGCGCCCTCGCCCGAGGCCGCGGGCTACCTCGAGACCACGTTCTCGCTCACGCTCGGCGAGGCCACGCTCACGCGAAGCGTCGAGGCGCATCCCTTCGTGCCCGCCGACACCTCCGAGCTCGGGCAACGCTCAGAGGACATCCTGAACATCCAGTCCATGGGGCTCGCGAAGCGCCTCTTCCACACCGGCTGCACGCGCGCGGTGATCGGCATCTCGGGCGGCCTCGATTCCACACTCGCGCTCCTCGTCGCCGTGCGCGCCTTCGACCAGCTCGCCCTCGATCGCGAGGGCATCCTCGCCATCACGATGCCCGGCTTCGGTACGTCCGCGAGGACGCTCGAGAACGCGCTCGGCATGGCGCGCGCCCTCGGCGCGAAGACGCGCGAGATCTCCATCGTGGCCGCCGTGGAGCAGCACTTCAAGGACATGGGCCACGACCCCTCCGTGCACGACACCGCCTACGAGAACGCGCAGGCGAGGGAGCGCACGCAGCTCCTCATGGACATCGCGAACGAGGTGGGCGGGCTCGTGGTGGGCACGGGCGACCTCTCCGAGCTCGCGCTCGGTTGGGCCACCTACAACGGCGACCACATGTCGATGTACGGCGTGAACGCGGGCGTGCCGAAGACCCTCGTGCGCCACCTCGTGCGCCACGAGGCCGAGCTCGCGCGCCTTCGCGCCACGGCGAGCGAGGCGAAGACGCCCGAGGCCGACGCCGAGCTTGCCCGCGTGCTCCTCGACGTGCTCGACACGCCCGTCTCGCCGGAGCTCCTGCCGGCGGACGCCTCCGGGGCCATCGCGCAGAGGACGGAGGACCTCATCGGGCCCTACGAGCTGCACGACTTCTTCCTCTACCACATGCTTCGCATGGGGCATCGCCCGCGCAAGGTCTATCGCCTCGCGAAGGTCGCCTTCGACGGTGCCTACGACGCGCAGACGATCCTCTCGTGGATGAGGGTCTTCTACCAACGTTTCTTCTCGCAGCAGTTCAAGCGGAGCTGCCTTCCGGATGGCCCGAAGGTGGGGTCGGTCGCGCTCTCGCCGAGGGGCGACCTCCGCCTCGCCTCGGACGCCGTCTCGGCGCTCTGGCTTGCCGAGGTGGACGCGCTCAAGGCCTAAGATGGACGGACGGGCGAGAACGCGCCGGGCGCGCGCCGACGAATGCGAGGGCCTATGAAATGTCCGAGGTGTGGGGCCGAGCTCCACGATGATTCGGCTTTCTGCCATCGCTGCGGCCAGGTGATCTCGCGCCCGGGGGAGGGCGAGGACCCCGATTCCACGCGCGCGGTTCGCTACTCCGAGGATCGTCCCACCGAGGTCGCGCGCCCGGCGTCGGGCGAGGAGACCCGCGTGGCGCGGCGCCGCGAGGAGACCGTCCTCGCGGGCGAGACCACGCTCCTCGAGGCGCCCGAATCCGAGGACGCGGGCTATGCCGACGATCGCGGCCTCGACGGCGACGGCCTCGACGTCGAGGTGTCTCCGCCGCCTTATCGAGGCGAAGCCCCCGCGCCGGCGCCCGCTCCCGAGGACCCCGAGGACGGCGTGGAGAAGCGCCGCTCGAAGGCCCCCTACCTCTTCGCCGCCATCGCCGCCTTCGTGGTGGTCGCCGTCGTCGTCGCGTTCGTGAGCTGGCGCCTCGAGCTCTGGGGCGGAGTCTCCGTGCCCGACGTGATGGGCATGGGCGAAGCGGAGGCCACGGCCACCCTCACGGAGGCGGGCTTCGAGGTGGAGGTGTCATCGGTCGTCGTGGACGAGGGCGCCGGCACCGTCGTCTCCATGCAGCCGCAGGCGGGCCGCCGCATCGCGCTCGGCCGCACGGTGGAGATCGGCGTGGGGATCTCGCGCCTCGTCCCCGACGTCGAGGGGCTTTCCCTGAACGAGGCGCGGGAGAAGCTCGCCGCCGCCGGCATCGAGCACCTGCGCCTCGAGTACCAGAACGCCTCGGAGGCCAAGGGCACCATCATCGCCGTCTCGCCCGTGGCCGGCACGAAGGTGGCCGCCGAGGACGTGGTGACGCTCGTCGTCGCGCAGCCCTACACGGTGCCCGACGTCGTGGGGCTCTCCGCGGACGCGGCCCTCGCGGCGCTCGAGCGCGCGGGCCTTGCGGGAGACGTTTCCTACGTGCCTTCCGAGGACGTGGAGGCGGGGCGCGTGGTCTCCACCGATCCCATCGCGGGCACGGAGCTTCGCGAGGGCGAGGCCGTGCAGGTGAGCGTCTCCTCGCCGTATCCGAAGGACGTCTTCGACCTCCAGGGGCTCCTCAGCTTCGAGCCGAAGGACGTCTCGACGTTTCTCCAGGACGCGGGCTTTAGCGTGTCCTTTGCCAAGGAGACGGGCGCCACGTTCTCCATGGCCTGGACTCCGGGCTTCGAGGGGAAGGCGGAAAACGAGGTCGACGGCCTCACGGCCGACGCCGTGGGCTTCTCGGCGCTTCCCTTCTCCATCCCGAGCGGCTTTCAGCTCTTCCCGCGAGATCTCCTCGCGGACGGGCACGTGCCGCTCGGCGCGTGCGTGGAGATCTCGGGCTCCGCCTCCTCGCTCGAGCTCACCCAGGACGCCATCACGCGCGTGATGAACGCGTGCGGCCTGCGCTCTGAGGCGGAGGCCACCACGACCGCCACCGGCGAGGGCGCGGACGCCGCCTTCGAGGGAGGCGCGGCCTACGTGGCCAAGGCCTCGCAGATGGGCGAGGACACGTGGTACGTCGTCATCTGGCGGGAAAGCCGCGCGGGCGCGTCGCAGGGCACTCGCGCGATGGCGGGCATGACGAGGGCCGACGACCTCTCCCGCGCGATGGCGGACGCCGGTGTCGACCTCGCGGACTACGGCGATTCCCTCGCCGAGGCCGCCGCGGCCCTCGTCCTCGAGGGAGCGGGCGTCGCCTAGCGCCTAGGACATCGAGCGCCAGAAGAACATCCAGCAGAAGAAGAGCACCACGGCGAGCGCCACGAGGATGGCCGCGATCACGAACACCGTGCGCCTCGGGCTCCGCGCTTGCTGGAAGATGGGCTGCCTGCCCTTGGGGACCTCGAGGTACTGGCCGTAGCGATTGTTCGCCTTCATGCGCTTCTCGCCCGAGCGCGAGCGACGATACCCGCCGTCTGCCACGCGCGGCGCGCCCTTGGCGGTGAAGCTCGTGCTCTCGGCGTAGTCGACGGTGGCGAAGTCCTCGTTCGTCACGCTCGCGGGCGGCTGGGTCTTGCGCGGCCTGGGCTCATGGGAAAAGGCCTTGCGACCTCCCACGGAGATCGATGAATCGTCGCGTGCGCGCGGAGCGTCGTCCGCAGTTGGCTGCGGGGTGTGCGGGGTGTCGTCGGCCGCCACGTGCCCTCCCTGGAAACGCCTTGCCCTACGCGCCGATGATAGCGCGCCGCCTCACGCAAACGTCATCGCGCGAGTCTGCGAGGCGCACACGATCTCGAGTGGAGAGGCCCCGAGCGCATCGCGCGAGCGCACGGCGCGCGTGAAGGTGGTGTTCGCGGGCTCGGCGCCGAGGCGCGCGGCGAGCGTTCGCACGGCGAGGGAGGGCAGGTTGTTCTCCTCGGAGAGGTGCATGAGCACGAGAGTCTCGGTGGCGGCGGTGACGATCCCCGCCGCCGCGTCGGCCGCCTGCGCGTTCGAGAGGTGGCCGTGGTCGGAGGCGATGCGCTGCTTCAAGGCCCAGGGGTAGGGGCCTTCTGCGAGCATGCCCTCGTCGTGGTTGCTCTCGAGGGCGATGATGCGCGCCCCGCGCGCGGCGAGGAGCGCCTCCTCCGGGAAGACGCCGGTGTCCGTGATGATCGCCACGCGATCTCCCGCGGCCTCGAAGACGAGCCCCATGGGCTCGCGCGTGTCGTGGCTGGTGGCGATCGTGTGGATGGTCATGCCGGCCGCCTCGAAGCGCGCGCCCACGCAGATGGAAGAGACGCCCAGTCCCTCGAGCTTCCTCGAGGTGGCGGTGCCGGGGCTCGCGAGGATGGGGCCCTCCCAGTGGCGATGCCACACCTCGAGCCCGCGGATGTGGTCGGAGTGCTCGTGGGTGATGAGCACGAGCCGCACCGCCTCGGCATCGACGCCGAGGTCGGCCGCGCGCGAGATGAGGGTGCGCCGGGCGAGCCCGCAGTCCACGAGCACGCTCCCGCCGGGACCCTCCACGATGGCGGCGTTTCCCTTGGAGCCAGAGCCGAGCACATGGAGCGTGAGCGTGCCTGCCACGGGTCTCCTCTCGAGCGGCGCGGGCGCTTTGCGGCGGACGTGGTGCGCCGCCGCGCTTGGGGGTAGTGTGTACCCGGAGGCTTCGGATGTCACGGGTGAGGGGAGGCGAGGGCCATGACGAGCGTGTCGAGGCGCTTCGGCCATCAAGGCTCGCCCTTCGAGCGCGCGAGCGGCAGGGGGAGCGCGGCGCATCGCGCCCCCGTCGTCCTCATGGTCTCGGGCGGCGCGGACAGCTCGGCGCTCCTCCTTCTCGCCGCCACCTCCACGCTCGACATCGAGGACGGTCGCGGCAACGCGCGCATCGGACGCGAGCGCCTCCACGTGCTCCACGTGAACCACCAGGCCCGCCCGATCGACGCCGAGGAGGACGAGGAGTTCGTGCGCGGGCTCGCGGCGCGGTTCGGCATCCCGTGCACCGTCGTGGCCGCCGACGTGCCCGCGCTCACGGCGGCGAGCCACGGGCGAAGCTTCGAGGACGTGGCCCGCGACGTGCGCTACGAGGCCGCGCGCGAGCTCGCCAATCGCCTCTCGGAGGAGGCGGGCACGCGCCCCGGCGACGCGAGGATCCTCACGGCGCACACGGCCGATGACCGCGTGGAGACCTTCTTCATGAACGCGCTCCGCGGCTCCGGGCCCTCGGGGCTCTCGTCGATCCCGAGGAGGCGAAACCGCATCGTGCGGCCGCTCCTCGATCGCACGCACGAGGAGCTCTGCGAGGCCTGCCGCATGCACGGCATCATCTGGCGCGAGGACGAGACGAACTCCGACGAGCGCTTCCTCAGGAACTACGTGCGGCGGGAGATCGTGCCGCCGGCGAGGGCGAGGAACCCGAGGCTCGTGGAGGCCCTCTCCGCCACCTGCGATCTCCTCGGCGACGAGGACGCCTACCTCACGGGCCTCGCCGCCGAGGCCCTCCGGCGCCTCACCATCGAAGCGGGCGATGGCTATCGGCTGCTGAACGCCGCCGCGCTCGCGCTCGAGGACGTGGCGCTCGCGCGGCGCGTCGTGCGAAGCGCGATCCGCGAGGCCGAGCCGGCGGCGAGGCTCGAGGCGCGCCACGTGAACCGCGTGCTCGCCCTCGTGGCCGAGGGTTTAGGCTCGGCCACGACGCCGCTCGGAGTCGACGTGGCGGTGGATCGCGGCGTCCTCATCATCCGCGCGCGCCGCGCCCAGGAGGCGCTCTCCTCGGGCTGGCTCTCGGTGCCCGGCCGCCTCGTCTTGGGGCCCCTCGTGCCGAACGCGTTCCTCGCCGAGGGGGACGCGCGCGAGCTCGAGGGCCCGCGCGCCACGCTCGAGGCGCGCTTCCAGCGCACCGCCCACGCTTCGGACGTGGTGGCGACGGCGCGCACCTTCGGCCTCGAGCACGAGGGGCGCGCGGTGATGCTCGATGCCGAGGCCTGCGGGCTCTCGCCGAAGGATCCGGCGGCAAGGCTCTGGGTGGGGCCGCCCGAGGCGGGCGAGGTGCTCTGCCCCTTGGGGATGGGCGGGCGCTCGAAGCGCCTCTCCGACCTCCTCGCCGATTCTGGCGTGCCCGCGCGCGAGCGGGCGCGGGTGCCGGTGGTCAGGCGGGGGCCGAAAGGCGAGATTGTGTGGGTGGCCGGTATCCGCGCCGATGAACGCGCTCGCGTGACGCCCTCCACGGCCACGTTGGTACTATTAACGCTCGGATGATTGCCGCGTTTCGCCACGGGCACGGGTCCTCGGCGGTTGCGGCTGCGCGCAAGGAGCGTTGATGGATCACGAAGGAGCCCTGACGCCTCGCCAAGAGGACATCGAACGCATCCTCCTCTCCAAGGCCGACATCGCGAGCATCGTCTGTCGCATGGGCGAGGAGCTCACGAAGGATTACCGAGATTCGAACCCGCTCTTCATCGCGATCCTCCGCGGTGCGGTCGTGTTCTTCGCCGACATCATCCGCGCGGTCCAGTGCCCGCTGCAGATCGACTTCATGGCGGTCTCGAGCTACGGCTCCGCGGCCAAGAGCTCGGGCGTCGTGCGCATCCTGAAGGACCTCAACACCCCCATCGAGGGGCGCGACATCGTGATCGTGGAGGACATCCTCGACACCGGCATCACCCTGAACTACCTCATCAAGAACCTCGAGAGCCGCGGGCCCCGCTCCATCGAGATCGCGGCCTTCCTCGTGAAGGACGTGCCGGGGCAGCGAAGCGCCGTGCTGCCGCGCTACGTGGGCGCGCACGTGCCCGACGCCTTCGTGGTGGGCTACGGCCTCGACTACGACGAGCGCTACCGCAACCTCCCCTACCTCGGCGTCTTGAAGCCCGAGGTCTATTCCTAGCCCCCGCGAGACCAGGGCGTGATCATGGCATCCTTCGCACGCTTCGCATCTTCCCCCCGCTTCGAGGCGCCGCGTCGCGCGGCGCACTTCGCCGGCGACGACGGTTCGCGTCCGCCGAGGCCAAGCGGCTTCCACGGGCAAAGCGACGATCACCACGGCGAAAACGGCGGCCCGCTCGGCCCGCTCGGTTCCCAGGACCCGAGCGGCGGGCAGCGCCCCGGCGGCCGCGCCACCATCATCTACGTGATCATCGCCGTCATCTGCGCGGTCTACCTCTTCTGGTCGTTCACCGCCCCCGCGCAGCGGGGCAACGCGACCACCATCAACATCCCCACGAACGAGTTCACCCTCGCCGTGGAGCAGGGGCTCGTGCAGTCCGTGACCTACCACACCTCGAGCGGCGTGCTCGAGGGCACCGTCTGGGTGAGCGCCGACGCCAAGAAGGCGAACGAGGCGCCCGTGTACTTCACGAGCTCCTACGCGGGAGTCGACAGCCTCGACGCCCTCATGGCGAATAACCCGAGCGTCACCTACGTGGTGGACAACTCCGACGGCGACTTCTTGAGCTCGCTCCTCTTCTCGCTCATCCCCACGCTTCTGCTCGTGGGCGTGATGGTCTACTTCATGAGCCGCATGCAGAACCAAAACAACAACGCGATGCAGTTCGGCAAGACGAAGGCCCAGACGAACGAGGCCACGCGCCCGAACGTGACCTTCGACGACGTCGCGGGCATCGACGAGGCCGTGGAGGAGCTCCGCGAGGTGCGCGACTTCCTCGCCGAGCCCGAGCGCTTCC
>CANQNP010000015.1 GCA_947625235.1 uncultured Atopobiaceae bacterium
ACGCCGGATTCCCAGCGCGCCTTCGATTGCGTCTGCCGGCGCGCGTCCACGCGCTCGAGCTCGCGCCGCACCTGCGCGATGCGATTGCGCACCATGCGGCGGTCCACCTCGAGCTGGCTCTCGCCTTGGCCGAAGCGGCTGCCGATTCCGCCGCGCGTCTGCTCGCCCATGAGGTGGCTCCACATGCCGCGAAGGCGCGGGAGCACGTAGCGCAGTTGCGCAAGCTCCACCTGCAGGCGACCCTCGACCGTCGTCGCGTGGCGCCCGAAGATGTCGAGGATGAGGGCCGTGCGATCGATGATCTTCACGTCCTTGCCCACCGCGCGCTCGAGGTTCGACTGTTGCGAGGGGGTGAGGTCCTCGTCGAAGACCACGACGTCGATCTTCTCCGCGCGCACGCGCTCCACGAGCTCCTCGGTCTTGCCGGAGCCGATGAAGGTCTTGGGGACGGGCTTGGCGAGGCGCTGCGTGAGCTCGCCCGCGACCTCGGCACCGTCGGTCTCCACGAGCCGCGCGAGCTCGGCCATGGAGCGATCCTGCGGCCAATCGTCGCGCTCTCCGAGATCCACCCCCACGAGGAGCGCTCGCTCGGGGACGATTGCCGTGGAATGCGGGGTAAAGCGTCGGCTCATCGCGCGTCCTTCTCGTCTTCGGCGACGTGCGCTCCGTGGCGCGCGGCATCGTCGACGATCATTCGCCTGGCCTCCGCGGCCGTTCGGGAGTCCCTGTCGATCCACATGATCCGAGGATCGCGGCGAAACCAGGTGAGCTGTCGCTTCGCGTAGTTCCTGCTACGCCGCTTCATCTTCGCCACGGCGTCGTCGTAGCCCATGGTTCCCGCGCAATACGCGAGCATCTCCGCATAGCCGATCGCCTGCGAGGCGGTCGGGGCGCTCGCAAGGCCCTTGTCCGCGAGCGCGCGCACCTCGTCGACAAAGCCGTGCGCGAGCATGTCGTCCACCCGCGAATCGATGGAGCGGTAGAGCGCCTCGCGGCCGCGCGCGAGCCCCCAGATCCGCGCCTCGTAGTGCACGCGCGGCGTATGGAGGCCCCGCACCTGCTTCGCGTAGGATACCCCGCGCTCGCCCATCTCGAGGGCGCGGATGGTCCGTCGGACGTTATGCGGGTGGATGAGCGCGGCCGATTCGGGGTCTCTGCGCTCGAGCTCTCGCCAGATGCCCTCGTCGCCGAGCTCCCTCGCCCTTTCCTCCCAAAGACGGCGCGCGGGGGATTCGGCCTCGCCCTCGGGGAAGTCCATCTCGTCGAGGGCGGCTCGCACGTAGAGCCCCGTTCCCCCGCAGAGGACCGGCGTGCGTCCCTCGGCGAGCTCGCGATCGATGGCCGCCCGCGCGTCCCTCTGGTAGAGCGCGGCGGAATACGCCTCCCCCACCTCTGCCACGTCGACGAGCAGGAGGGGGCGTGAGCGCTTGCCGACGGGCACCTTCGCGGTGCCGATGTCCATGCCGCGATACACCTGCATGGCGTCGGCGGAGACCACGCACGACCCAAACTCGGACGCCACCGCGTCGGCGATCTCCGACTTCCCGCTTGCCGTGGGACCGACGATCGCCACGACCAATCCGCGGCTCACCTTGCCTCACCCGCGATCTTGCCCTGCACGTAGAAGGAGCGGGCCTCCTCCACGTCCACGTCCACGATCGCTCCGGTGAGTTCCTCCACCGCCACGCCCTTCGGCTTGGGGAAGTGCACGGTGTAGTTCTCGGGCGAGTGTCCCATGAGCACCTCGCCGCCGCGCTTTGACGCGCCCTCGACGAGCACCTCGACGTGCGTGCCCACGAGTGCGCGGTGGGCCTTCGCCGAGACCCTCTGCACGGCTTCCGCGAGGCGCTCGAGGCGCTCGTGGGCGACCTCGCTCGGCACCTGGTCGGGCATCTCCGCGGCCTTCGTGCCCGCGCGCTTCGAGTAGATGAAGGTGTAGGCGCCTTGGAGGTCCGCCTCGTCCACGAGGTCGAGGGTCGCCTGGAAGTCCGCTTCCGTCTCCCCGGGGAAGCCGACGATGAGGTCGGTGGTGAGGGCGAGGCCGGGCACGCGCGCGTGCGCCTCGCGGGCGAGCGCGAGGTAATCGGCCTTGCGATAGCGCCGGCCCATTGCGGCGAGGATGCGATCCGAGCCGGACTGCGCCGCGAGGTGGAGATGCGGCATGATCGCCGGTTCCTCGGCCATGGCCTCGAGCGTCCCTACGGTGAGGTCCTTGGGGTGCGAGGACGTGAAGCGCACGCGGTCGACCCCCGTGCGCGCCACCTCGCGCAGGAGCTCGGCGAACGTCGGCTGTCCCTCGAGGTCGTGGCCATAGGAGTTGACGTTTTGGCCGAGGAGGTAGACCTCCCGCGCCCCGGTGGCCCTCACGCGCCCGATCTCCGCGAGGATGTCGGCGGCGGTGCGACTGCGCTCGCGTCCGCGCACGTACGGCACGATGCAGTACGTGCAGAAGTTGTTGCAGCCGTACATGATCGGCACCCATGCGCGCCACGCGTTGGCGCGATGCTGGGGAAGGTCGGTGGAGAAGGCGTCGTAGGGCTCCTCGACGTCCACGAGGATCCTTCCCGGCTTGGTGGCGCGCGAGCGGGCGATGAGCTCGGGGAGCTTGGGGATGGCCTGCGTGCCGAAGGCGAGGTCGGCCCGAGGCATCGCGATCCGCACGTTCTCGGCGTCGCGTTGCGCGATGCAGCCGCCGATGGCCACCGTCCTTCGCCCAGAGGGGGGCGCAGGCGCGCTCGCCATGGCGCTCACCTGCCCCGCGAGATGCGTATCGGCCTTCTCGCGCACGCAGCAGGTCATGAAGATGCAGACGTCGGCTTCCTCGGCCGTGGTCACGGGAAGCAGTCCGTGCGCGTCGAGGAGGCCGGAAACGCGCTCGGCCTCGTGGAAGTTCATCTGGCAACCGAAGGTCTTCACCCAATAGGCGAGGCCGGCGAGGGAGGAGGGAGTGCTCACGAAGCTCCGTTACGTAGTCAGCGCTGCTCGGAGAGCTCGGGTTCCTTGACGCCCACGTCGTAGGAATCCATCTCGAGCGAGAGGGGCTGCGCCTGGACGCGATGGACGTAGACGGCGATGCGGATCGCGGTGCGAGGAGAGCCGTCGATGAGCACGTCCGAGAAGGTCGGGGCGATCGAGATGTCCACGCCCACCGGGATGAGGAAGCCGCGCGCGATCGCCACGGCCTTGATGGCTTGGTTCACCGCTCCGGCACCCACCGCCTGGAGGTTCACGGGAACGCCGTCCTTGACCATGCCGGCGATGGCACCGGCAACCGAGGCGGGAGAAGACTTGCTGGAGACCTTGAGGAAATCCATGTGGGTGCTTTCGTTTGGGTGTGTGGGCGCCTGTGCTGGTGCTTTTCAAGTTCGTTTTGCGAAGCAGAGGCTATCCTACACGTTTTCCCGCGAAATGCCACACGCGCTCAGCCTTCGTCGTCAAGGCTGATCCTGAAGGTGACGTGGAGGGCTCCGGGGCTCTGGCGCAGGCTCGGGCTTTCGAGAATCCGCAGGAAATAGCGTTCGGCGATGGGATCGAGGGCGTCGAGGAGCCTCGACTTGAGGTCGAGCGCGTCGGCTTCGGACAGCTTGAGGCGGCGTCGTTCGGCGAGGAGATCGGGGCCTTCCCGCGTGGCGGAGCTCGAGCGGTGCTTGAACCTTTCGGCGATGCTGCGCACGGGGCGAAGGGCGCCGGAGAGGATGCGGTGCGCGGTCCTCTCGGAGAGTTCGAGGCCGAGCCTTCCCGCGAGGCGAGCCAAGGTGGCCGCGTCCGGCGCGGCGAGGAGTTGCTCGCAAACCGGCAAACGGTCGTAATCGCTCTCGAAGAGGAGCTCCGCCTCGCTTGCGTGGGCCTTCGCCACCTGGCGCATCGTCTGGACGATCTGCGAGGGAGAGCCGAGATAGACCTTCGGACCATGGGGGTCGGAGAGGGCGAATTCCACGCTGGTGCGAATGAGGTTCTTGGGGCCTTTGAACTCCGTCCCCTCGTCGCTCGTCGCCACCGAGGGCCAGCTCGACTGGTCCGCGCGTTCGGGGATGCGACTCACGTCGAAGGCGCAGGCGATCGCGCTCCCGAGGCCTGGCGCGCTCCACGCCACGTGCGCGTCTGTCGCACGCTCCTTGATGGAGTAGAGCGCCATCCCCCGCCCGTGCACGCCCCACTCGTCCTCCCTGAGGGATTCGAGCTTCGAGGTCACGCGCGCTTCGAAGATGAGGTCCTGGTAGGCCTTGGGGATGCCGACGGCGTCGTCGAGCACGACGAGCGTGCGCTCGTCGTGGCTTCGCGACATGGCGACGAAGATGTGGGCCGCGTGGGCGTCGCGCGCGTTCCTGAGGAGTTCGATGAGCGCGTCTTCCACCCAGCGGATGTCGTGCATCGCCTGGCGACGCTCGGCTTCGTGGACCTCAAGGCGCACGAAGCCATCGCCGAGCCGCTCCTCCACGCCTCGGGAGGAGCCGGGCACCACCTCATCGATGAAGGCGATGAGATCCTCGCGTGAGATTTCGCGCTTCAGAGGGGCCGCGCGGCTCATTTCGCGACGTCCACGACCCTTGACTCGCGAATGACCACGACGCGCACCTGTCCGGGATACTCGAGCCCATCCTCGATCTCCTTGGTGATGTCGTGCGCGAGGACGGTCATCTCGGCGTCGCTTATGCGCTCCGGCTCCACCATCACGTGGACCTCGCGACCGGCCTGCATGGCGTAGGTGTGGTCGACGCCCTCATGGGCGTTCGCGATGGATTCGAGCTTCTCCATGCGCTTGACGTACTCCTCCGCGGTCTCTCGACGCGCGCCCGGCCTGGACGCGGAGATGGCGTCTGCGGCCTGCACGAGGAAATCGAGGACGGTCGTCGGCTCGATGTCGGCATGGTGCGCCTCGATCGCATGGACCACCTCGGGCTTCTCGCCATAGCGGCGGGCAAGCTCGGCGCCGATGATGGCGTGGGGGCTCTCCATCTCGCGATCGATCGCCTTGCCGAGGTCGTGCAGGAGGCCGGCGCGCTTGGCCTTCGCGGTGTCCGCGCCAATCTCCGATGCCATGAGCGCGGCGAGCTCGGCGACCTGCTTGGAGTGCGTGAGCACGTTTTGCCCGTAGGAGGTGCGGTACTTGAGGGCGCCGAGGGTCTTCACGATCTCGGGATGGAGGTCGTGGATGCCAAGGTCGAAGGCGGCGTCCTCGCCCGCCTCCATCACGCGCTGCTCCACGAGATCCTTGGCCTTCTTGTACATCTCCTCGATGCGCACGGGATGGATGCGTCCATCGGCCACGAGGTTTTCCATGGTGACGCGCGCCGTCTCGCGGCGCACGGGGTCGAAGCTCGAGAGCTTCACCACCTCGGGGGTGTCGTCGATGTTGATGGAGACGCCGGTCACCTGCTCGAAGGTGCGGATGTTGCGCCCCTCGCGTCCGATGATCCTGCCCTTGAGGTCGTCGGAGGGGATCCTCACCGTCGTGACGGTCACATCGCCCGCGACATCCGCCGCGCAGCGTTGGATGGCCTGCGTGATGATGTCGCGCGCGGTCTTGGCCGCTTGGGTCTTCGCGCGCTGCTCGCTCGAGCGGATGATCTCGGCTTCCTCGCGGACGCTCTCCGCGCGCACCTTCTCCAGGAGTTCGTCGTGCGCCTGGTCGGAGGTGAGGCTCGCGATGCGCTCGAGCTCGGCGGTCTGTTGGGCGATGGCCTTGGCGAGGTCGTTTTTCTGGCGATCGAGCTGGCCTTGGAAGCTCGAGAGCTGGTGTTCCTTGCGATCAAGCGCGGCACCGCGCTCGTCGAGGGCGTCCTCGCGCATGGCGATCCGACTCTCGCGCCTGGAGATGTCGCTCTTGCGCTGCTTCTCCTCTTCTTCGGCGGCATGCTGGATGGCGAGGGCTTCCTCCTTCGCGGCGAGGAGCGTCTCCTTCGTCTTGGTCTCGGCGGCGCGCCGCGCGTCGGCGGCGATGCGCTCGGCGTTTCTCTGTGCTTCTTCCACTTCGTGCTTGGCGAGGCTCATCTTGCTGTTCGCGCCCTGCGTGGCAATGAGCCACGCCACGACGAAGCCGACGACGAGCCCACCCACCACGCACGCGATGATGAGGGCGATGGACACGGGATGCTCCTTCAAGCGGCAGAGTCAGTGGGAAGTATCGAACCCGCCTACGCGAGGCCGATACGCCGTCAGGAGCCCACCCGGCGCAACGATCGATGGAAGAGCGCGAATAGTCGAAACGGTCTATGGCAACGGTCGATGTGACCGAGAACACTCTTGAGGCGTTTCAATCCTACGACGCTCGCGAGCTAAGTCAAATGCGCCCCGCGCGATCAATCGCGCTTCACGTGGATTTGTGGATGGATGGTGGAGTCCTCGCGCCTAGTCGTCGTCTTCCCCATCCCTTCGCCGAAGCTCTGCCCGGACCGCCTCCTTGGCCACGCCGAAGTCGAAGCCCCGCCCCGCGAGGAAGCGCACCCACTTCTCGTAGGCGTTCCTCTCGGGAAGGCTCTTCCTTCGCAAGAGCGCCTGCGCGCGCTCGATCTCGGATTCGACGCTGAAATGCGCATCCGCCCAGCCTTCTTGCCCTCGTGCGTCGATGCCCTTTTCCTCGAGCGCCCGCTCGATGCGACGCCTGCCCCAGCCTTGGGCCACCTTTTGCCGCGTGAAGACCTCGAGGTAGCGTGCGTCGCCCATGAGGCGAAGCCGCTCTGCGCGCTCGACCGCGGCGAGGGCGGCCTTCTGGCCGAAGCCCTTCCTCGAGAGACGCTCAACGGCCTCCTTGTGGGAAAGGTCGCGTCGGTTCAGGGAGGCGAGGAGCCACGACCACGCTTGCTCGGCATCCAAAGCCTCAAGCTTCACCTGAAGCTCTTCTGAGCTGGACGGCGCGAAACCCTCACGCTCCGCTTTACGGAGCGCCCTTCCCGTGGCCGCCGCGATGGGTCGAGAATGGCCGTCTGCCCAAGAGAGGAGCGCTCGACCGCCGGAAGCGGGATAGGCCTTCCTCTTATGGTCGGGCAGTTCGACTTTCCACGAGAACGCGGTCATGGCTCCCTGCGCCCCGAGTGGCTACTCGCCCTCGTCGAAGTAGTCGCCCGCGAGGAGGTCGTCATCGTCGAAGGCATCGTCTGCGCCCGTGGAGGCGGCGACCTCGTCCTCATCTTCGAATTCGAGGCCGGATTCCACGCGAAGCGCATGCTCGAGCGCCTCCATGAGGCCGGGGTTCGTGCGCAGGAACTCCTTTGCCGCCTCCCTGCCCTGCCCGAGGCGCTCCTCGCCGTAGGTGTACCACGGACCGCTCTTCTTCACGAGGCCCTTCTCCACGCCCATGTCGAGGATGGAGCCCTCCTTGGAGATGCCGGTGCCGTACATGATGTCGAACTCCGCCTGGCGAAACGGCGGCGCCATCTTGTTCTTGACCACCTTCACGCGCACGCGGTTGCCCACCTGCTCGCCGTTGACTTTGATCGTGTCCGTCCGGCGGATGTCCATGCGCACGGAGGCGTAGAACTTGAGCGCCTTGCCGCCCGGGGTGGTCTCGGGATTGCCGAACATGACGCCGATCTTCTCGCGGAGCTGGTTGATGAAGATGCAGGTGGTCTTGGACTTCGAGAGCGAGCCCGCGAGCTTGCGGAGCGCCTGGCTCATGAGGCGCGCTTGGAGGCCCACCGTCACGTCGCCGATCTCACCCTCGATCTCCGCTCGGGGAACGAGCGCGGGGACTGAGTCGATGACCACGACGTCGATGGCCCCGCTTCGCACGAGCATGTCGCAGATCTCGAGCGCCTGCTCGCCGGTGTCCGGTTGGGAGATGAGCACGTCGTCGATGTCGACGCCGATGCGCGCGGCATAGCCGGGATCGAGCGCGTGCTCGGCGTCGATGAAGGCGACGGTGCCGCCTTGCGCCTGCGCCTCGGCGAGGATCTCGAGCGAAAGCGTCGTCTTGCCGGAAGACTCGGGGCCGTAGATCTCGATGATGCGACCGCGAGGCACGCCGCCGATGCCGAGCGCGGCATCGAGCGCGATGGAACCGGTGGGAATGGCCTCGACCTCGAGATCCGCCCCGCCGCCGAGCTTCATGATGGCGCCCTCGCCGAAGCGCTTGGAGATCTCGTCCGTCGTGGACTTGATCGCCTTCTCGCGCTCCTCCGCGCTCTGGGGAATGGTGATCTGGCGCTGTTGCCTGCCGCGCGCTTTAGCCATGGTGAGCTCCCTTGTGTCGTAGGGCGTCCAGGCGAAATCCTACCCGAACACCTGTTCTATCGTCAACTGCCCGAGAGCACCCTAGCAGCCGCGCCCCTCGACGTTTCCCGACGTGCTGTCAGGGGGCCGACCGGGGGCCGACCGCACGCCAACAAACAGGGTGTTAGGTGCGCTGAGCTCGCATTTCATGCATGGGCAATGGGGATGCGCCCGCTGGCGTCACAAAGGTTCCACAAGAAGCGCGGCTCCCCTACCCCGCGTGCTCGCACGCGCGGGTGGCAAGCTCGAGCGCCTTCCGCACGGCTGCCCGGCGCACCTCATCGCGATCTCCGGAGAAGTGCTCCACGCGCGCGAAGGCACCCTCGGGCGTGGCGACGCCGAACCACACGGTCCCCACGGGCTTGCCGCGCTCCGCGCCCCCTGGCCCCGCGATCCCCGTCACGGATACCGCCACGTCGGATCCGAAAATACGGCGCGAGCCCTCCGCCATGGCCTTCGCGCAAGGGGAGGAGACGACGCCGGGGCCGTCGATGACGTCCTGGGGGACGCCGAGGAGCGCCCTCTTCGCCGAGGGGGCGTAGGTGACCGCGGAACCGAGGAACGCCTCGGACGCGCCTGCGATGGACGTGAGGGTCCCCGCCACGAGGCCCCCCGTGCACGATTCCGCGAAGCTCAGCGTGAGGCCACGGGCGAGGGCGACGTCGAGGAGCGCCGCGGCGGCTTGCGCGAGCGCATCGCTCATGAGAAGTAGCCCCAGCAAAGGAGCAGGTAATCCACGCCGGACCAAATCGTGAGGACCACGGCGGCCACCATCGCCACCCACGAGAGCGCGAGGATCACCGTGGCGAAGGCGCCCGTCCCGAGCGCGATGCCCACGAGGTAGCCGATGATGGCGCCCATCGTGAAGCCCGTCTTCCACTTGCCGATCGTCGAGGCGGCCACCACCTCGCCCTTCGACGCCACCACCATGCGGAGGCCGGCGACGAGGAGTTCGCGCGCGATGACGATCACGAGCACCCAGATGCTGAGGTAGCCCCAGCCGAAGAGCACGAGGAGCGCGGCGATGCAGATGAGCTTGTCGGCGATGGGATCCATGAACTTGCCGATGTCGGTGACCTCGTCCCTCGAGCGAGCGAGGTAGCCATCGAGGGAATCGGTGAAGGCGATGAGCGCGAAGAAGATCGCGAGGAGGAAGATCGGCCACGAGAAGCCCGCCTCGACGTTCGGCGCCATGAAGGTGGCGCTGAGCACCCAGAGAAACGTGCCGATCACGCGAATGAAGGTCACGTAGTTCGCGGCGGTCCAGATCTTCGTGGGCGCGTCCTCGAGTTCTGGGGGCCTTGCGGTCGAGGTATGGGCCGCCTGGCCCTCGCGGCGGGTCGCGGCCTCGGACCTCGGGAGCGAGGATTCGGGATAGGCGCGCGCGGGAGCGCTCGGCCGTGGCGCGCGGGGCGTGGCTCGCCTCTGCCTTCGTGTGTCATCCATCGCACACCTCTCCCTCGAGGTCGTAGCACCACGCATCGACGAGCCTCAGTCTAGTCCTCGCGCACACGCCGTCCACCTGCCCGTTCACGTGGATCACGCCATCGGACGCGGGCGCTTGGAAGGCGGCGTGCGCACGCCACGCGCCGTCGGGATCGTCCGGGGTCTCGGCGTCGATGATCGCGTCGACCACGCGTCCCACCCTCTCCGCGACCCTCTTGAAGCCGATGGCCTCCGTGAGGTCGCGGATGGCCTGCGTGCGCTCGAGCTTCGTCGCCTCGTCCACCTGGCCTTCGAGCGTGGCGGCACGGGTCCCCTCCTCGGGCGAAAAGGGAAAGACGGCCACGTAGTCGAAGGCCATCTCGGAGAGGAAATCGCAGAGCTCGGCGAAATCCTCCTCGGTCTCCCCCGGGTAGCCGCACATGACCGTGGTGCGGAGCGTGATGTGCGGTACGCGCTCGCGAAGCCTGGCGACGAGCGCGGAGAACGCCTCCCTGCTCCCCTTCCTCCCCATGCTCGCGAGGAGGTGCGCGGCGCAATGCTGGAGCGGGAGATCGAGGTAGGGCACCACGCCCGGCGCGTGGGCGAGCGCGTCCATGAGCTCGTCGTCGATGCCCTCCGGCTGGGCGTAGAGCACGCGAATCCACGTGTCGGTCCCCTCGAGGGCGCGTGAGAGCTCCCAGAGGAGCGAGGCGAGGCGGGGACGTCCCGTGAGGTCGTGGCCCCATGCGCTCGTATCCTGGGCGATGAGCACGATTTCCCTCGCGCCGCCATCCACAAGCGCGCGCGCCTCGTGCACGATGTCGGCAGCCTCGCGTGAGCGAAGTGGCCCGCGAATGAGGGGGATGGCGCAGAAGCCGCAGCGGCGATCGCATCCCTCGGCGATCTTCACGAAGGCCACCGAGCGCCCGGTCGTCCGGAGGACATCGGGATCGAAGGCCTCGTAGGATCCGGCGGGGGACGCGAGATCCACGCCGCGTCGCGCGGGCCCGACGAGCCCCTCGACGACCTCGACGATGCGATCCTCCTCGTCGACGCCGAGGAACGCGTCGACCTCGTCCAGCTCCCGTGCGAGATCCTCGCCATAGCGGGAGGGCACGCACCCGCACATGACGAGCCTCGCGTCCTCCTCCGCGGCGAAGAGGACGGCCTCGATTGATTCCTGCGTGGCCTCGGCGAGGAAGCCGCAGGTGTTCACCACGACGATCGACGCGTCTTCGGGCCCGGCCACCTCGCGATAGCCCGCCTCGAGGAGAAGCGCGCGCATGCGGTCGCTGTCCACCTCGTTCTTCTCGCACCCGAGCGTGATGAGGCAGAAGGCGGGGGTCGCAGCCTGAGAGGGCATGGCGGGATTAGCGATAGTTGACATACTGGAGCGGGATCCCGTAATCCTTCTCGCGCAGGAAGGAGATCACCTGCTGGAGCGTGTCCTTGGAGGCGCTCTGCACGCGGAGCTTGTCCTCCTCCACCTGCACCTTGCACTTGAGCTTCAGATCGCGGATGTCCTTCGAGATCTTCTTCGCGAGATCCTTGTCGATGCCCATCACGATCGTCCCGCGCACGCGCAGGTTCGCCCCGGAGGCGGGCTCGGGCTTGCCCCAGTTGACGGCCTTGAGGTCGATCCCTCGCTTCACGAGGCGCCCTCCGAGCACGTCTTGCACCTGCTTGATGACGAAGTCCGAGGGCGCCACGATGGTGAAGGTCTTCGCCTGCTTGTCGTAGTCGATCGACGCGTGGGATTGCTTGAGGTCGTAGCGCTGCGTGAGCTCGCGCGCGGTCTGCTGGTAGGCGTTATCCACCTCTTGAAGGTCGACGGTGGAAACGACGTCGAATGAGGAATCCTTTGCCATGGCCCCATCGACCTTTCTCTTCGAATCGTTTTCGTGCGGTGCGCCGTTGATTATGGCCTAGTAGCCCGAATCCTCGTCGCCCTCGTCCTCGGGGGGCTGCGATTCCTGATCGGCGTCGCCGCCTGCCGAGGAATCCTTGGGCGCGCTCGGCGCGGCGATGGTGATCGCACCCACGCCGGAGGCCTTGGAATCGAAGGTCAAGGGCTTGCCGTCCGCGAGCACGGTCACGGCGCTCGCGTTGGATGCCTGGATCTCCATGGTCGCGGTGGGCGTGAACGTCTTCTCCCACGGCCCGGTGACGGTCTGCGCGACGAGGCTCACGTCGCCCATGGTGATCTCGATCCAGCTCACCTCCCCGTCGGCGACCGAGATGGTCACGAGGCTCGGGGTCGTGGTAGTCGATGGGGTCGTGGTGGGGGGCACGGTCTCGTCGTCTGCGGACTCCCCAACGCCTGCGCCCTCCCCCTCCGTCGCCTGGCCATCGTCTTGGGCCACGGGAGTCGTCTGCACGGGCACCTGCGGCTTTTCCGTGCTCGTCACATGGGAGACGCAGCTCTGCACCGTGAAGATGACGGCGAGCATGACCACGACGAAGATGACCGCGATCACGATGAGGATGAGTCGCCTGCTCGTGAAGAGCTGCTCGGCGAGGGTCGGCGGCTTCTTGCTCCTCGACGAACGCGAGCGCGGTGGACGAGGGCGCTCGACGTTCGGACGCTCGGTGGAGGCGATGTTTCGAGAAGCGCGACGTCCGCGTTCGCTCGATGCCGCCTCGTAGGGGCGAGCCGTGTCGTAGCGAAGATCGTCTTGGTACTCGCCGGCCACGACCTCGCGCTCGCGCACCGATTGGCGGCGTGGGCGCCTCGCCTCAGCCCGTGCGCGGCTCGAGCGCGCGGCGCCGTGCGCCTCGCGCGCCCTCCGCGGCTGCGTGCGTTCGGGAACCTGCGCGGTGTAGCGCCTGCCGCCCTTTCGATCGTCCGACAGCACGTGGTGCGTGCTGGTGCTCGTCTGCTCCTTCAGGTAGCGCTCGGCGTAGCCGGCGCCTCGATGGCCGCCGCGCTCTCGGGCGAGGCGATGCTTGAGCTCGTCGTCGAAGGTCCCGCCGGAGTACACGGACCCCGCGGGGCCCGCCGAGCCGTAGAGGTCGATGTCGTCGGTCGGGTTCTTGCGGATCGACTGGCCTTGGTAGCGCTCCGCATACCCGCGACCCCGCCTCTCGTCGGCCTCCGGGCTCACGACGGGCTGCGGGGCGGAATGCGTGTAGCGGTAGAGGTCCTGCTTGAACTCATCCACCACATCGCGGGGATTGAGTCCGAGGTAGCGCGCGTAGGAGGAGAGCATGCCCTGCGCGTAGCCGGCGCGCGGGATGGACTGCCAATCGCCCGATTCGAAGGCCCGCAGCACGTGTTCCTTCATGCGAAGCACCGAGGCCGCTTGCTCGATCGAGAGGCCGAGATCGCGCCTGCGCGCCACGAGCGTCTGGCTGAACTTCGGCCTCTCCACGTGCTACTCCTGCACGGGGCTGCCCATGAGCTCTCCCAGCTGGTCGAGGGTCATGAGCACATCCCTTGGCTTCGAACCCGAGGCGGGGCCCACCACGCCCTTGGCCTCGAGCATGTCCATGATGCGTCCGGCACGAGCGTAGCCCACTTTGAGGTGGCGCTGCAGCATCGACGTCGAGCCCATCTTGTTCTTCACGACGAGGCTCGCGGCCTCCCAGACGAGGGGATCGTCTGCGTCCTCCTCGTCGGAGCTCGAAGGGCCGGTGGAGCCCACCTGCGTCGAGAGCACCTCGTCGTGGTAGTCCACCGCGGAGCGTTCCTTGATGTAGCCCACGACGCGCTCGATCTCCTCCTCGGAGACGTAGGCGCCGAGCACGCGCCTCGGGCCTCGCCCGCCCGGGCGGAAGAGCATGTCGCCGCGGCCGAGGAGGCGGTTCGCGCCGTTTTGGTCGATGATCACGCGGCTGTCCGTGCTCGAGGCCACGGAGAAGGCGATGCGGCTCTCGATGTTCGCCTTGATGAGGCCGGTGACCACGTTCACGGAGGGGCGCTGCGTGGCGACGATGAGGTGCACGCCCGCGGCGCGCCCGAGCTGGGCGATGCGCACGATGGAGGCCTCGACGTCCTTGCCCGCCACCATCATGAGGTCGGCGAGCTCGTCGATGATGATCACGAAATAGGGCATCGGCGCCGGCACGTCCTCCTTGCCCGCCGCGCGCTCCCTCTCCACGCGCGCGTTGAAGCTCTTGATGTTCTTCACGCCGAGTGCCTCGAGCGCGCGGTTGCGGCGATCCATCTCCCCCACGGCCCACGCGAGGGCGCCCGCGGCCTTCTTGGGCTCCGTGACCACCGGCACGTAGAGATGCGGCAGCTCGTTGTAGCCGCTGAGCTCGACGCGCTTCGGGTCGACCATGATGATGCGCACCTCGTCGGGCGTGGCGCGCATGAGGAGCGACATGATGATCGAGTTGATCATCACCGACTTGCCCGAGCCCGTGGCGCCGGCGATGAGCAGGTGCGGCATCGTCGCGAGGTCCTCGACGACGGGCTTGCCGGAGACGTCGCGCCCGATGGCGAACTCGAGCGGCCCGCCCTGCGCCTCGGGGAGCACGTCGCCGAGGAGGACCTCCTGGCGCTCGCGGTTCGGTATCTCGATGCCCACGAGCGACGTCCCCGGGATGGGCGCGTAGATGCGCACGGATTCCGAGGCGAGCGAGAGGGCGATGTCGTCCTCGAGGTTCGTGATGCGACTCACGCGCTCGCCCTCGCCCATGGCGATCTTGAAGGTGGTGACGAGCGGGCCGGAGATCCAGCCGACGACGCGGCTCTTCAGGCCAAACTCCGCGAGCGTGGCTTGGAGGCGTCGCGCGGTCTGCTCGAGCTCGCCCTTGTCCGCGGCGCGATGGGCGCCCTTCGGGCTCGCCGCGAGCATGCGCATGGGCGGAAGGCCGTAGGGGCGCTTTCCCCTCGCCTGGGCGCTCCTCGTCCTCGGCGCCGCTTCGCCGCGCGCGGGCTTCGCCTCGGCCTTCCCGCGCGTAAGCTCGCGCGTCTTCGGCTGCTCCTCGGCCACGAGCGTGGTTTTAGGGTGCGCCGCCGCGGCGATGAACTCCGGTACGCCGAGCTCGGGGGAGGCGTTGACCTGCGCCATCACGTCGATGGCCGCCGTGCCGTCGAACGCCGCGGCCGGGAAGCCCACGTAGTGCTCGTCCACGGGATTTGGCTCGAGGGGCGCGTCGTCGAGCTCCCATGAGGGGGCGTCCTCGTGTTTCGCGCGCTTGAGCACCGAGGTCTTGCGCGCGCCGATGTAGGAGGTGGCGACCTTCGCCTGGGGAGAGCCGAGCCGCGTCTTCTTCAGGGCGGACTCGCCTTGGCGCTCCCCGCGCCTCAGGGTGTCGCCCTCCCGCGCGGCGATGCGCTCCCCATGGCGCTCGCGAGCCGAAGTGAGGGCATGGCGCGCCTTGGCGATGATGCTCGAGATGGAAAACCCGCAGATGATGAGCCCCGCGACGATGACGCCGGAGAGGATCACGTAGCCCACGACCTGCCCCACGCTCGAGAGGAGCGCCCAGGCGATGGCGCCGCCCACCCAGCCTCCGGAGGCACTCGCCGCCTCGGCGCTGAGCAGGATGGCGGGGTCTTGGGCGGCCCCGGGGTAGGCGAGCGAGAGCATCGCAAGGATGGCCACGACGATGCCGAGCAACCCGAGCGCCATGCGCGTGGTGAGGGGCGCGGTGGTGGGGATGAAGAACGTGATGGCGAGGCCGAGGAGCGCGATGGGCACGAGGAGGGCGCCCACCCCGAAGCAAATGGAGAGTCCCTCGGCGCACGCGGCGGTCACCGGGGCGGTTTGCGGGATGAGGATGGCGAGCCCCATGGCGAGCGCGATCACCGCGAGCACCACGCCCGCGATGTCCTGGATGGCGGAATCGGAGATGAGGGCCTCGTGCGGGGCGTTCTTCGGAGTGCGTGGTGGGGTGTTTGAGCTGCGTTTCCTTGGCACCTTAGACCTCCATCACCACGGGGATGATCATCGGTCGGGTGTGGGTTTGGGCCCAGAGGAAGTTCGAGAGCTGCTTCCTCACGGCCTTGTTGGTGGTCTCCGCGTTCCTGCCCGCCTGCACGCTCGCCTTGTTGATGGCGTTGCGCACGACATCCTCGGCCTCGTCGAGGAGCTCCTCGTCCGAGAGGAAGCTCACGCCGCGCCCCGTGATGGAGATCTCGCGCACCTGGTGGTCCTTCGCGGCGAGGGTCGCCACGCACGTGACGATGCCGTCGCTCGAGAGCTTCTGGCGATCCCTCAGGACGAGCGGATCCGCGTCGCCCACGGAGAGGCCGTCGACGTAGACCACGCCGCACTCCACGGCCTCGCCGACGCTCACCTTGTGGTTCTCCATGACGAGCGTCTCGCCGTTCGTGAGGACGAAGATGTGGTCCTCGGGGATGCCCATCTCGCGGGCGAGCGCGGCGTGGGCGCGCAGGTGCACCGCCTCGCCGTGGACGGGCGCGAAGTAGCGCGGATGGCACATGGCGAGCACGAGCTTCAGCTCCTCCTGGGAGCCATGGCCCGACACGTGCACGTTGGCGAGGGTCCTGTCGTAGATGGTGCACCCGATCTTCGAGAGCGAGTTCACGACCGCCTGGACGCTCTTCTCGTTTCCGGGGACGGGGGTCGCGGAGATGATGACCGTGTCCTCGGGCTTGATGGAGAGCGTCTTGTGCTCCCCCGCCGCCATGCGCGCGAGGGCGGAGAGCGGCTCTCCCTGGGAGCCCGTGCAGAGGACGACCACCTCATCGTCGGGCAGGTCCTCCGCATCGTAGGCGTCGATGATGTCGTCCTCCGAGATGGCGAGGTAGCCGAGCTCGCGGGCGATCTTGGTGTTGGTGATCATCGAGCGTCCCGTCACCACCACCTTGCGCCCCACCGAGACGGCGCAGTCGCACACCTGCTGGAGCCGGTGGATGTGGCTCGCGAAGCACGCCACGAACACGCGTCCCTCGGCGTTCTTGATGATGTGGCGAAGCGAGGCGCCGACGGTGGCCTCGGAGGGCGTGAAGCCGGGCACGGTGGCGTTCGTGGAGTCGGAGAGTAGGAGGTCCACGCCCTCGGCGCCGAACGTGGCGAGCGCGGAGTAGTCGGGCAGCACGCCGTCGATGGGCGTCTGGTCGAGCTTGAAGTCGCCCGTGAAGAGCAGCGTCCCCTGGGGCGTGCGGATGAAGACGCCCATCGCGCCGGGGATGGAGTGCGTCATCGAGAAGAAGCTCACCTCGAAGGAGCCGGCCTTGAAGCGCTCGCCCGCGTGGATTTCGCGCAGGTCCACGTCGTCGAGCGGGAATTCCGAGAGCTTGCCCTCGATGAGGCCGAGCGTGAGCTTCGACCCGAGGACGGGCACCTCCTCCTTGAGATCCATCAGGAGATAGGGCAGGGCGCCCGTGTGGTCCTCATGGCCGTGCGTGATGATGATGGCCTTGAGCTTGGATTCGTTTTCGAGGAGGTAGGTGTAGTCCGGCAGGACGAGGTCGATTCCGGGCTGGGCGTCGTCGGGGAACATGAGCCCCGCGTCGACGACGATCATGCTCGTGCCGTATTCGACGGCGGTCATGTTCTTGCCGATGCCATCGAGGCCGCCGAGGGGGATTACGCGCAGAGGAGGTTTGCGTTTTGCCATGGGAGGCAAAGGCTCCCTTCGTTTTTACTTCGTTTAAGGCAGGCCCAATAGTAGCAGCTGGCGCCGTCTCGCGCACTCCGAGCTGCGAAAAGACCGCTGCGCGAGCCTGCCCGCGGACGTGATGTCGCCGCGTGGCGAGAAGCGAAGGCGCCCCCGAACGTCCCTTGGGACATCCGGGGGCCTCGCGCTCCTCCACGCGGTTCGCGCTATGACTCGTGGCGACGGCGCGGACGGTTTCCGCGTCCTTGGCCTTGGCCGCCCTGGCCCTTGTCGCCCGGCCTGCGGGTGCGGGTGGTGCCGTTGCCGCCGTTCCTTCGCTTGGGGCCGCCGTTGCGGTCGGCAGGCGAACCCTTCACCTCGGGCTTGTCGAGGCGGTCGAGGGAAACCTTGCCCTTCTCGTCCACCTCGATGACCTTCACGCGGACCTCGTCGCCCACGGCGAGGACGTCTTCCACCTTGTCCACGCGCCCCTGTGCCACGCGCGAGATGTGGAGCAGGCCGTCCTTGCCGGGCAGGAGCTCCACGAAGGCGCCGAAGGGCTGGATGTTCACGACGTGGCCGACGTACTCCTCGCCCACCTCGGGCACCTTGACGATCGCCTTGATGCGCTCGATCGCCTCGGCAGAGGCGCTGCCCACGCCCGCCACGAAGACGGTGCCGTCCTCCTGGATGTCGATCGTGGTGTTCGTGTCGTCCTGGATGCCGCGGATGACCTTGCCGCCCGAGCCGATGACGTCGCGGATCTTGTCCTCGGGGATGGTAATGGACACGATCTCGGGCGCCGTCTCCTTCGTGTGCTCGCGCGGCGCGGGCACGGCCTCGAGCATCGTCTTCAGGATGAACGCGCGGCCCTCCTTCGCCTGCGCGAGGGCGCGGGCGAGGATCTCCTGCGTGAGGCCGGTGGCCTTGTTGTCCATCTGGAGGGCCGTGATGCCGCGCTCGGTGCCGCAGACCTTGAAGTCCATGTCGCCGAGGAAGTCCTCGAGGCCCTGGATGTCGGAGAGCACGACGCAGGCGTCACCCTCCTGGATGAGGCCCATGGCGATGCCGGAGACGGGACGCGTGATGGGCACGCCGGCGTCCATGAGGGCGAGCGTCGAGCCGCAGGTGGAGGCCATCGACGAGGAACCGTTCGATTCCATGACCTCGGAGACCACGCGGATGGCGTAGGGGAACTCCTCCTCGGAGGGGATCACCGGCAAGAGCGCGCGCTCGGCGAGGTTGCCGTGGCCGATCTCGCGACGCTTCGGCGCGCCCATGCGGCCGGTCTCGCCGGTGCAGAAGGGCGGGAAGTTGTAGTGGTGGATGTAGCGCTTGCCGTCGACGGGCTCGATGGTGTCGAGGCGCTGCCACTCGTTCAGCATGCCGAGCGTGCACACGGAGAGCACCTGCGTCTGGCCGCGCTGGAAGAGGCCGGAGCCGTGCACGAGGGGAAGGTAGTCGCCCTTCACCATGAGCGGGCGGATCTCGGTGGCGCTGCGCCCGTCCACACGCTCGCCGGTGTTCACGACCATGGCGCGCATCGCGTGCTTCTCGAGGGCCTTGAGCTCGACGTTGAGGGCGCGGTGCCACTCCTGCCGCTCCTCCTCCGTGAAGCTCTCGCGGATGGAATCCTTGAGCGCCGCCACCTTGTCCTGTCGCGAGAGCTTGTCGGGGTCGGCGAGCGCGGCGGCCATCTCGGCCTCGTGGGAAAAGACGCGCTCCTCGACCTCGGGCACGGGCTCATCGAGCTCGTAGGCCTTCTGCTCGATGGGGCCGTTTGCCTCGGCCCACTTCTCGAAGAAGACCTCCTGCTCGTGGCAGAAGGCGGCGATGGCCTCCTGGCCGAAGGCCATCGCGGCGAGGATCTCGTCCTCAGAGACCTCCTCGGCCGAGGCCTCCACCATGGAGATGAAGTCCGCGGTGCCGGCGAGCTCGAGGTCGAGGTCCGAGTCGTCGCGCTCCTCGTAGGTGGGGTTCACGAACCATTCGCCGCTCTCGCGATCGCGGCCGATGCGCACGCAGGAGAGCGGGCCCTCGAAGGGCACGCCGCCGATGGTGAGCGCCGATGAGGCCGCCATCACGCAGATGGTGTCGACGGGGTCCACCTGGTCGGCCACGAGCGGCATGGCCACCACCTGGACCTCGTTGCGGAAGCCCTGCGGGAAGGACGGGCGAAGCGGTCGATCGATCATGCGCGCGGTGAGCGTCGCCTTCTCGGAGGGACGCGATTCGCGCTTCAGGTAGCCGCCGGGGATGCGCCCCACGGCGTACATGCGCTCGATGAAATCGACGGTGAGCGGGAAGAAGTCGAAGTCCTTGCGCTCCTTGGAGACGACCGCGGTGACGATCACCTCGGAATCCCCCTGCTTGACGACGCAGGCACCCGTGGCCTGCTTTGCGAGCTCGCCGGACTCGAGCGCGTAGTGCTTCCCGTAGAGCTCAAACTCGTGCGTGACTTTTGCCATGTTTCCCTTTCCTCCACCGAGCGGCCCTTCCGCCCGGCAACCTCTGCGGCGGGGCCTCTTGCCCCGCCCGCCCCCTGAGGGGCTCCTTAGCGAAGGAGCGCCTCCTCGGCGCTCCCCCGTTGCCTCTGAAATTGGGTTAGACGTTGTCGCGGAGACCGAGCTTGGCGATGAGCGCTCGATAGTCCTCGACGCTGCGGTTCTTTATGTAGACGAGGAGGCGCCTACGGCGGCCGACGAGCATGAGGAGGCCACGACGGGTGTGGTAGTCCTTCTTGTGGACCTTCATATGCTCGGTGAGCTCGCGAATGCGATCCGTGAGGATCGCCACCTGCACCTCGGCGGACCCGCTGTCGTGCTCGTCCTTGCCGAACTCCTTGATGAGCTCGGCCTTGCGTTCCTTTGAAATGGTCATGCTTCACCTTTCCTTCGGGAGTGATCCCATTCGCCTTGAGCTGGGAGCGCCGTCAGGTGGAGGACCTGCGTCCAAGCACAAGGTAGCCAACCGCCAAAATCTACCACATGGCGTGGGCGCGTGCCATGTCGCGCGCCTCTCCACGAAACCATCAGCCGATGGCCTGCGAGGAGAGGTTCGCGAAGAACGCGAACGATTTCAACCCCACCTCGAGCTGCGCGCGGGTCCACGCGAGGGCGAGGTGCGCCATCCACGCCGCGTCATCGGGTGCCACCGGGGCGCGGGCGAGCTCGGCGAGGGGGCAGAGGAGCAGAGCGCGAATCCAGCTCCTGCGGTGGTCCCCGAGGAGCTCGGCGGCCTCCACCTTCGCGGCGCAGTCCGAGCAGAGGGCGCCTCCCGACATCGCGTCGAACCAGCGCACGTCCGCAGAGCCGCATCCCACGCAGAAGTCGAGCTCCACGCGCCAGCCGAGCATCGCCGTGAGCTTGAAGGCGAAGGCGGAGACGATGAGCTTGAGATGGGCGAGGTCAAGGGGCTGCGCGAGGATCTCGAGGGCGCGCGCGGTGAGGGAGAAGACGACGCCCTCGCCCTCCCCTTCCACGCTCGCCGCCTTCACGCACTCGGCGATGGCCGCGCACGCCGAGAGCACTTCGAAGTCCCGCGGGAGGATGGGAGATCCCTCCACGAGGCGCGCGTCCGCCATCACGGAGAGGTTCCGGCCCGGCGCGAGGAGCACATCTGAGATGCGATAGAGCTCGCAGGCGGCGCCGAAGCGAGATCCGCCCTTGCGCGCGCCCTTCGCCACGGCGCACTCGAGCGTGCCGTCTTCGGCGAGGAGGGTGACGATGAGGTCGCGCTCGGCGAGCTTCGTGGTGTCGAGCACGATGGCGACCGTGCGCTTCGCGGGCCCCCTCGCCACCCCTACTCCTCGAGGTCGTAGCCGAGCGCGCGGATCACGTTGTCGTCATCGCGCCAGCGCCTCGACACCTGCACGGTGAGCTCGAGGTAGACCTTGGCGCCGAGGAAGGCCTCCAGCGCGCGGCGCGCCTTGGTGCCTATGGCCTTCACCATCGAGCCCCCCGCGCCGATGAGGATGGCCTTCTGCGAATCGCGCTCCACGAGGATCGTGACCTTCGCGGACGCGTGGCCGTCCTTGGCCCACGCAAGCGAATCGCAGCGCACGCCGGTGGCATGGGGCACCTCGTCCTTGCAGGCGAGGAGCACCTGCTCGCGCACGAATTCCGCGACGAGCTCCTCGTCGGTGGCGTCCCAGGGCACGTCGCCGAACCACTTCGGCCCTTCGGGGAGGTAGCCCTCCACGAGGTCGAGGAAGCCGTCCACGTTGAAGCCCTCCTTCGCGGAGAGCACGAGCGCGTCGTCGTAGGGGGCAAGCGCCGAGGCCGCCTCCACCTGGGCCCTCACCACGTCGGGGGAGGCAATGTCGGCCTTCGAGATGATGAGCAGCTTCGGCGCCTCGGCGCGCGCGACGTGCGAGGCCACCCACGCGTCGCCCCTTCCCACGGGGCGCGTGGCGTCGATCATGTGGGCGATCGCATCCACGTCGGAGAGCTCGGCGAGCGCCTGGCGATTGAGCGCGTTGCCGAGCGAATCCTTCGGCTTGTGGAGCCCGGGGGTGTCGACGAGGATGATCTCCGCCTCGGGGCGCTCGATCACCGCGCGCAGGCGCTTTCGCGTCGTTTGCGATACGGGGCTCGTAATGGCCACGTGCGTGCCCACGCACGCGTTCACGAGCGTGGACTTGCCGGCGTTGGGGCGCCCGACGAGGGCGACGAACCCGCTCCTAAACGGCGTGTGCTCACTCATTCATGCGCCCCCTTGGAAGGCCCTCTCGCCTAGGGCTCGTCGGGAAGCGTCTCCTCGTGGAAGGCCTCATCCGCGAAGTCATCCTTTTCGAGGTCGAGGTCGTCGGTCAGCTGGTCCGCGAACTCGTCCTCCTCGAGGTCCGCCTCTTCCGTCTCGGCTTCGTCAAGCGGCGCGTTGCGCGTGACGTCGTTCAGATCGTAGCGCTCATCCTTGGCTGGCATGGCTGCTCCTTCGCATCGGGTTCCCCCCAAGGCTTACCCAATATCCGGAGCCTCCTAGCCGCCGATCGCGAGGAGATCGACGAGGCGCGCTATGAAGATCACGAGCCCCATCGCGGCCACGAGGCACGAGAGCACCCAGACCGCCGCCGCGGAGACGTCCTTCGCCTTGCCCGCGAGCGGGTGGTACTCGGGCGAGACGAGGTCGACGATCGTCTCGATGGCGGTGTTCGTGAGCTCGGCTCCGAGCACGACGCCGATTCCGAGGAGGATGAGCGCCCACTCCGGCGCGCTCAGCTTGAGGAGGATGGCGCAGACGATCGCGAAGACCGCGAAGCCGGCCATGATCTTGATGTTGCGCTCCCCTCGCCAGGCGATCCGTGCGCCTTGGATGGCGAATCCGAAGCTCTGGCGAAGGCTGGGGTGGTCGCGAGGGGATCCGGGGATCATGCCCGCTCCCCCTCACCGTGGGAGGCGAGGGCGAAGGGCTTGATTCGTCCCTCGGTGGCCGTTTCCACGAGCGGGCCTTGGATCGCCTCCATCCGCGCGCGGTCCTCGGGGTCCTCATGGTCGTAGCCGAGGAGGTGGAGGATGCCGTGGACCACGAGGAGGCGCGTCTCGTCGGCGGGCGTGGTGCGGAACTCCTCGGCTTGGCGCGCGATGAGCGCGGGATCGAGCACGAGGTCCCCGAGCAGGCAGGGTTCGCTCGAGAGGGGATCCTCGTCCGGGCGCTCGAGCTCGACCGAGATCACGTCCGTGGGCGCATCCACGCCCCTGAGCTCGGCGTTCAACGCGGCCATCTCGTCATCGTCCACCACGAGGAGCGAGAGCTCGCAGGGCCTCTCGACGCCCTCGCCCGCGAGCACCAGCTCGGCGAGTCGGGCCACCTCGCCCTCGCCCACGGCGAGCGGCGTCGCACTCGCCTCGCGATATGCGAGCTCGACCCTCACTTCGCCTCGGCTCTCCTCGCCGCCGCCTCGTAGGCGGAGACGATGCTCCCCACGAGGTCGTGGCGCACGATGTCCGCGCGTCCGAGCTCCACGAAGGAGATGCCCTTCACGTCCGCAAGGACGGAGCACGCGCTGTCGATGCCGTTTCTCCCGAGGAGGTCTCGCTGGGTGTTGTCGCCGCAGACGACGAAGGTGGAGCGGAAGCCGAGGCGCGTGAGGAACATCTTCATCTGGTCCGGCGTGGTGTTCTGCGCCTCGTCGAGGATCACGAACGCGTCGTTCAGCGTGCGCCCGCGCATGAAGGCGAGCGGAGCGATCTCGATCGCGCCCGAGGCGATGTAGTCGTTTGCGCGATCTCGCTCGCAGAGGTCGAAGAGCGCGTCGTAGAGCGGTCGCACGTAGGGGTCGAGCTTCTCGTCGAGCGTGCCGGGGAGAAAGCCGAGCGACTCCCCCGCCTCCACCACCGGCCGCGTGAGGACGATGCGGCCCACGGAGCCCCGCGAGAGGGCGGCGAGCGCCATCGCCATCGCGAGGTAGGTCTTCCCGGTGCCGGCGGGCCCGAGGGCGAAGGTGATGGTCGAGCTCCGCATGGCGCGCACGTAGGCGAGTTGGCCCTCCGTGCGCGCTCCCACCGCCCGTCCTCGCACCGTGAGCACGCGGGCCTCGTCGAGGTCGTTTCCCGAGGCGGCGGCGCCGAGGAGGAGGCTATCCACGTCCTGCACGCTGGGAAGGCGTCCCTCCCGCACGAGCCCCATGAGCACGCCGAATGCGCGGGCGACGCGATTGGCCTCGTCGACGTCGCCGGTGATGGTGATGGACTGCCCGCGCACGGTGATGGACGCGGGCGTATTCGATTCGATCCTCCTCAGAAGCGAATCCGCGGGCCCCATGAGGCGCGTGATGTCGATCGAATCGGGGATGGTGAGGCGAATCTGGCTGGCTTCCATGGTCCTCCGAGGTGGTGCCCTACGACCTCATCCCATCATAGGCGCTCGCCTGCGCGCGGGCGACAGTCGAGCGTGAGGGGGTCGGCGAGGCCCGCGGGCACCGCCTCGAAGAAGGCCTGGCGTGGCAGGTCCGCATCGACGAGGGCGCGCACGAGCCCTCCCGTCGTGGCCTTGCCCCCCTCTTCGACGAGGAGGTGCTGCGGGGTGCCGAGGAGGGAGGAAACATAGGCCCTTTGCAGCGAGTTCGAGAGCGCGAGCGCCTGCGAGGCGCGCTCCTTGGCAATGCGCTCGGGCACGGGGTTCCGAAGCTTCGCCGCGACGGTGTCCGGCCGTGGCGAGAAGCGGAACACGTGGAGCTTCGCGAGGCCGACCTCGCGCGCGAAGGCGAGGGAATCCTCCCACTCGCGCTCGCCCTCGTCCGGAAATCCACACATGAAATCCGCAACCACGGCCACGTGCGGTATGCGCGCACGCGCCGCCTCCACGCGCTCAAGGTAGCCTGCGGCGCCCATGCGCCTCCCCATCGCGCGCAAGGTGGCATCGGAGCCGCTTTGCAAGGGAAGCGCGAGGTATTCGGCCACTCGCCCCCCGGCGCCCGCCATCACGTCGAAGAGCTCGTCGGTGGCGTCCTCGGGCTCGATGGAGGAGAGGCGAAGGCGCTTCACGTCCGTCTCGTCGAGGATCCTCGTGAGGAGCCCCGGCAGGGCGAGATCGCCCGAGTGCCACGCGCCGAGGTTGATCCCGCAGAGCACGACCTCGGCGTTTCCCTCGCCGGAGAGCGCCTCCACGCGGCGCACCACCTCGTCCGCGGCAAGGGACCTTGAAGGGCCGCGCGCCTTCCACACGATGCAGTAGCTGCAGCGACGATCGCACCCGTCCTGGATCTTCACGTTTGGGCGTGCACGGAGCGCCGCCGGGGTGGCCTCGCACGTTGCCGGGCCCGCCGCGGAGGGGGATTCGCCGCCCAGTTGCTCGACGAGGGAAACGACCTCGTCGAGCGTGCACGCGATGGAGACCTTGCCGGAAATGCCCCGGAACTCGTCCGCGAAGAGCCGGGCGCCGCATCCCCACACGATGAGGTGCTCGACGTCGCCGTCTCGCGCTGCCCTTCGCGCGGCCTTGCGAGACTTCGCCTGCGCCTCGGCGGTCACGCAGCAGGTGGTGAGGATCTCGATGGGCGCCTCGCCTCGAGGGACGACCGTGATGCCATGCGCGGCGAGCGTGCGCTGGAGATCCTCGGTCTCGGCCCGGTTGACCCGGCATCCGAGGCTTCTCAGGCTCACGCGCATGCGCGCTATGCCGGATCGCTCGCGAGGGAGGCGGGCACGCGACCGCCGTGGGCACGGGAGATGGAGGCGATGAGCTCGCGTTCCTCATCTGAGAGCTCGGGGGATCCCGCCACGTTGACCACGCCCACGAAGTCGCCCCTGCCCCCGCTTCCGCGCCTCGGCATGCCACGGCTCTCCACGCGGATCTGGTCTCCCTCGAGGGACCCCGCGGGGACCTCGACGAAGAAGCGCTCGTCCTCGAGGATGCCCTCCACCTCCACGTTGCAGCCGCAGAGGGCCTCGAGCGCGTCGAGCGTGAGCGCGGCGCCGAGGTCGTCTCCTTGGCGCACGAAGCGGGGATCGGCGGCCACGGCGAATTCCACCACGAGGTCGCCCGCGGCGTCTCCTCGCCAGCCCGCCTCGCCGAGGCCCGCCATGCGCTGGGTCTCGCCGTTTCTCACGCCCACGGGCACGTTGACCTCGACGACTTCGTGCGTGGGCACGCGTCCCTGGCCGTCGCACGTGGGGCAGGGATGTTCGACGGTGGAACCGGTGCCTTGGCACGCGTCGCAGGGAACGCTCGTCTGCATGCGGCCGAGGATCGTCTGCTGGACGACGGTGCGCATGCCCGATCCACCGCACACCGGGCACGGAACCGGCTCCTCCCCGTCCGCGGACCCCGTGCCGTGGCAGTCGTCGCAGGTGCCAAGGCGGTCGTAGGCGATGGTGCGGGTGGCGCCTGTCGCCGCCTCGGCGAGGGTGACGCGGATCCTCGCCGCCATGTCGCGCCCTCGGGAGCGAGCGGGGCGCCGTCCCTGCCCGCCACCGAAGAAATCGCTGAAGATATCGGCCATCGAGCCGAAGCCGCCGAAGATGTCGTCCATGGAGCCGAAGCCGCCGGGGCCATCCGCGTCGCCGAAGCGGTCGTAGTTCTGGCGGCGCCGTTCGTCGGAGAGGACGGAGTACGCCTCGTTCACTTCCTTGAACTTCGCCTCGGCGTCGGGATCGTCGGAGACGTCGGGATGGAGCTCGCGTGCCTTCTTGAGGAAGGCGCGCTTGACCTCGGCGGGCGACGCATCGCGCGCCACCTCCAGTACCTCGTAGTAATCGCGATCGGGCGCGCTCACGCCCACCTCCCCCACGTATTCGCCTTGCTAGCCCTCGGGCTCCAAGATGGCCTGGGCGCGCTCCGCGCCCGCGAGCACGGCGCCGATGACGAGCGGATAGTCCATGCGCGTCGGGCCCACGCAGGCCACGTAGCCCACACCGGAAAAGGCATGGTACTCCTTGGCCACCACCGAGAGCCCCTGCAAGCGCTCGTCGGGGTTCTCCTGGCCGATGGACACCATGAGGCCCGCCTCGTCGGCGAGTTCCATGCTGGAGAGCCCGAGGTCGCTCTCCTCGAGCGCGTCGGCCACCACGCGCACGACGTCGGGGTCCTTGAACTCGGGCTGCGCCAGGAGGAACGCCATGCCCGAGGACTGCCGGGTGGCCTCCCCCGTGCTCGCGACGAGGGCGAGCGTCGATTGCACCACCTGCGCGAGGAGGCGCCGCTCATCGCCTGCGAGGCCAAGGGACTTCGGGGCGGGTGCGACGGCTTGGCCGACCACGAGCTCGGCGGCGCATTCCGCCACGCGATCGAGGCCCTCCCTCGAGAGTCCGCCGAGGAGCGAGCGCGATGCCACGCGCCCATCGCCCATCACCACGACGAGCGTCACGCGCCCGTCGGGAAGCGGCGTGAGCGAGAGTCCCGCCACCTCGCTCGCCTGCGGAGCGGGCTCGGAGACCACGGCGAGGCAGCGGGTGGCCTGCGCAAGCGTCCTTGCGAGGGAGCGCAGGCTGAGCGCCCTGCTCGTCTCCTGCGTGAACCGCGCGCGGGCGAAGTGCCCCGCCGAGAGCCGCTCCGCCACGACCGTGCGATAGCCGAGGTCGGTGGGCACGCGCCCCGCAGACACGTGCGGGTGCGTGAGATGGCCGGTGCGCTCCAGGCCCGCGAGGTCCGAGCGCACCGTGGCCGTGGAATAGCCGATCTGATGATGGTCGACGAGGGCCTTCGAGCCCACGGGCGCGCACGTGCCCACGTACTCGTCCACGACGGCCTTCAAGACGGCCATGGCGCGCGCGGGGATCATCTAGAACCAAAACCCGTAGGCGCCACCCATCCTCATGGACGTGCAGCTGACGAAGAGCACGAGGAAGAGCGACATGAGGAATCCCTCGCTCGCGCCCGTGACGACCATGGCGCCCGCCTTCTTCCACCACTGCGCGGGGTGCCCGATGACGCCCCCGGAGAGCACGCAATAGAGCCCGAAGATCGCGGGAACGGCGGCGACGATGAGGACGGAACCAAGGGCGGCGCTCGTGCCGAGGAAGAAGAGGCCGACGATGCTGAGGATGATCGCAAATCCGAGCGCCGAGAAGCCCGTGGTGCTCTTTTGGGAGAGCCGTTCGTTCGCCACCACGATGCGGCACACGAAATCGCCCGTACGCTCGTTGTTCGTGCCCGCGTTGCCCATGCCGGAAACGCGGATGTCGTAGCCATCGTGCGCGTGCTCGGGGATGTCGATCGTCACTTCCGCCGACTCCATCACGCGCCCGGTGCCCTGGCACGCGTGGCAGGGATCGGCGACCACGCGGCCGGAGCCCTGGCATTCGGGGCATTCCACCACCACCTGGCCCATGGCGAAGCCGAAGCCGCCGAGCACGTCGTTCAAGTCGACGGTGATCCTGCCCGAACCGCCGCACGTGGGACAGGTGCGAGAGGCCTGCGCATCCTCGCTGCCGCGCCCGTGGCACACCTCGCACGTGGCATAGCGTTGGTAGGTGATGGTGCGATGCCGCCTCGCATCGGGATCGCGTGGATCGAAGGCGAGTTCGTAGATGACGTCGGCGCCGGCCACGGGCTTATACGCACGGCCCTGGCCGCGTCGCGGGGTGCCGCCGAAGGGAAACCCTCCGAAGGGCGATCCGCCGAAGGGCGCGCCTTGGTAGCCCCGGGAACCTTGGCCCGCCGGGTTGCCCGCGGTGCCCCCCACCGGCACGCCTGAGCGCATGAGGTCGTAGCGCCGCCTCTTCTCGTCGTCGGAGAGGACGGCGTAGGCCTCGGAGACCTCCTTGAAGCGCTCCTCGGCATCGGGCGCCTTGTTCACGTCGGGATGGAGCTTGCGCGCCTTTTGCTGGAAGGCCTTGCGAATCTCGTCGGTCGTGGCCTGCTCGGAGACCCCGAGGATCTCGTAGTAGTCCTTGTCGGTCATGAAGGCCACGGGCGCTGCCCTTCCAAGCCGGATCCCATTCCGCGTGAGGCGCGCGGCACATCAATCACGCAAGTGT
This sequence comes from uncultured Atopobiaceae bacterium, assembly GCA_947625235.1. Classification (GTDB taxonomy): domain Bacteria; phylum Actinomycetota; class Coriobacteriia; order Coriobacteriales; family Atopobiaceae; genus CANRLS01. The sequence continues at coordinate 28,566 of CANQNP010000015.1, forward strand.
ACTGAATCTTGCTCGGGGCTTGGCGAGCCTTCACGCGAGTTGCACGGGCTCATCGGGTGCGAGCGCCCAGAACGCGCCGAAGAGCTCGTTCGAGAGGAGCCATGCGGAGCGGGAGGGACGATACGCCCATGCGCCATCGCGCGCCTCCTCGAGGAGCCCCAATTCGACGAGGCGCGCGCAGGCGCCTTGGTACGCGACGCCGAACGTCCGGCGTGCCCGCGCGTCGAGCTCGCGCGAGATGCCCGTCGTGCAGCGCACGGCGAGCATGAGGTCCTCCGCGAGGGCGGATGCCTCCGTGAGCCCCTCGACGGTAAACCCCGAGAGGGAGCGAAGCGGCGTGCGCGCAATGCGGCGTGGCGTCGACGTGCACGTGAGGCGCAGTCGCGCCACCTCTCGGGGCGCCTCCGGAAGCGTCGGCACCACCTCCCGAAGCCGCGCGTAGGCCCCTCGGGAAAGCATCGACGAGGCGCCTTGGCCAAGGCCGAGATAGGGGGCGCCATCCCAGTAGTGGCGGTTATGGAGGCTCTCCTGCCCC
>CANQNP010000016.1 GCA_947625235.1 uncultured Atopobiaceae bacterium
CGACACCCACAGCTTCGACCGCCACCGCGACCAAGAGCTCGCCGCCGTGAGGGAGTTTTTGGAGGGGATGGCGTAAGTCCGGAGATTCGCCGACTGTGGTTGAGATGTCGCGGCCGGCGGATGGCGGTCGGATCGCGAAGGGGAAGGCGAGGCGATGCTCGGGCGTCGAATGCCCGCGTGCGCCTCGGCTGGAAACGTCAGCATGAAGTTGCGCGATATCGAAACGCGCGGCGCACGCCTGGCGCGCTTTCGCGGGGGTGCGAGGGTATCCTGTAGCATGTCCAACGGGCCTATGGCGCAACGGTTAACGCAGGGGACTCATAATCCCTGGATTGCAGGTTCGAATCCTGCTGGGCCCACCAGACGATGAGGCAGGCCATGGCCGGTGCGGCCGTGGCCTGTTCGCTTGCTAGACTTAATGCGAGCTCTGGGGAGCGGGCGAGGGGAGGGCCATGGCGTGGCGCGTGAAGACAGACGTCTTTGACGGCCCCTTCGACCTCCTGCTCGCGCTCGTCTCCCGCCAGAAGGTGGACGTGGGGGCGATCTCCATCGCAGAGCTCGCCGACCAATACCTTGCGGAGGTCGATGCCATGGGCGAGCTCGACCTCGAGGTGGCGAGCGACTTCATGGACGTGGCGGCGTCGCTCCTCTCCCTCAAGGCCGCCTCGCTCCTGCCCGCGGGCTTCAACGGGAGGCGCTCGTCGCTTGCGCCCACGCCCGAGGAGCTCGAGGAGGCGCTCGACGCGGAGACGTCGCGCGACGTGCTCATCGCGCGCCTGCTCTCGTATCGGCAGTTTCGCCAGGCGGCGGCCGCGCTCGAGGCGCGTGCGGAGACCGAGGCGCGCATGCACCCGCGGACGGCGGGGCCGGATGCGGAGTACCTCGGCCTCATGCCGGATTTCCTCGCCGGCACCACCCTTCGCGGTTTCGCGGTCATCGCGGCCGACCTCGTGGGGAGGCGCCAGTCCTTCCTCCTCGAAGCGGACCACGTGGCGCCGCCGCGGCTGCCGGTGTCCTTCACCACGAGCGCCGTCGACCGCTTCACGCAGGCGAACCCCAAGACGACCTTCACCGAACTCCTTCAGGGAAAGGACGACCCGGAGGACGTGGTGGTGACGCTCCTCGCCGTGCTCGAGCTCTACAAGCTGGGCTCCGTCGACATCCACCAGCGTCGCGCCTTCGGCGAGATCGACGTCGAGCGCCTTCCGGACGCCCAGCCCTACGAAGCCGATTCCCATCTCTGGGAGGAGGGGATCTAGCCATGGACGATCTCGACCAGCTCGAAGCGGGCTCGCTCAAGGGCGCGCTCGAGGCGATGCTCCTCGTCTCCACCGACCCCATGCCCGCGACCGACTTCGCGCGGGTGCTCGGCGTCGCGCCGGGGGAGGTGGTGGAGGCGCTCTCCGATCTCTCGGCCGAGTACGCGGACAAGGGCCGTGGCCTCGCGCTTCGCGAAGTCGCCGGCGGCTGGCGCCTCTTCACGCCGCCCGCCTACCACGACGCGGTGGAGAAGCTCGTGCTCTCCTGGGATACGCGCAAGCTCACGCAGGCCGCGCTCGAGACGCTCGCCGTCATCGCCTACCTCCAGCCCCTCACGCGAGACGGCGTGCGCGCCATCCGCGGCGTGAACTCAGACGGCACGATCTCCTCGCTCGTGGACAAGGGGCTCGTGCGCGAGGTGGGGCGCGACACCTCGCCCGGCCAACCCATCCTCTACGGCACGACCCGGCGCTTCCTCGAGCGCTTCGGCTTGAAGTCCACGAGGGACCTTCCCCCGCTCGAGGACTTCGCGCCCGACGAGGCCACGAGGAAGTTCATCGTCGAGCGCCTGTCGGGCACCTCGCTCGGCCTCGCCGGCGAGGAGGAGGCCCCCGAACTCCTCGACGAGGCGGTGCGTGAAGGGGAGGTCGAGGCAGAGTCTGAAGCCGAGGTGGAGGCTGGGACGGATGCCGCGATTGGCGAAGCCGGAGCTGAAGTCGAGGTAGATGCCATGGTTCAAGTGGAGCTTGAGGCACGAGGCGAGGAAACCCTCGAGGAGCGTGATGGAACCCTCTAGCCCAGGGGAGCGCATCGTCCCCATGCGCCTCCAGCGCTTCCTCGCGAGGGCGGGCGTGGCGAGCAGGCGTGGCGCCGAGAACCTCATGAGCGCGGGGCGCGTGCGCGTGAACGGCGAGGTGGTGCGCGAGCTCGGGAGCCGCGTCGAACCCCTCGAAGACGTCGTGTGCGTCGACGGGCGCGAGGTGCGCCTCGGCGAGGATCCCGCCTACCTCATGCTCCACAAGCCTGCCGGCTACCTCTCGACGATGCGAGATCCACGCGGCCGACCGACGGTGGCCGAGCTCATGCCCCTTGCGGACTACCCCGGTCTCTTTTGCGTGGGGAGGCTCGACAAGGACACGACGGGCCTCCTCCTCTTCACCACGGACGGCGACGTGGCCCAGCGCCTGCTCCATCCCTCCTTCGAGAAGGAGAAGCGCTACGCGGCGCTCATCGACGCACCGCTCTCCGCGAGGGCGAAGCGGGCGCTCGAGCAGGGAGTGGCGCTCGATGACGGACCCGCGGCGCCGGCGCGCGTGCGCGTGCTCGATGCTCGGGAGCGCGAGGAGGTGCCCTTTGCGCTCGGAAAGGAGCCGGACGGGGCCATGGCGGTCGAGCTCACCATCCACGAGGGGAGGAAGCACCAGGTGAAGCGCATGTTCAAGGCGGTCGGCCGCAAGGTGCTCGCCCTCCATCGCGAGGCCTTCGGGCCCCTCGAACTCGGCGATCTCGCGCAGGGCTCGTGGCGGGCGCTCACGGGCGACGAGGTGCGCCTGCTTCGCGCCCTTTAGAATGGGCGCGAGCGATTGAGGGTGGTGCAAGGAGGACGCGCATGATCATCGCCATCGACGGCCCCGCGGGCTCGGGCAAGTCCACCGTCGCCAAGCTCGTGGCCAAGCGCCGGGGATTCGCCTTCCTCGACACCGGCGCGATGTATCGCACGCTCACGCTCGCCTGCCTTCGCGCGGGGGTGGACGTGGGGCGCGCCGGCGACGTCATCGCCGAGGCTCGCTCCCACACCGCGGGGTTCGAGCGCTCGACGAGCGGCGACTTCGAGCCCACGCTCGACGGCGAGAACGTCGCGCGGGAGATCCGCACGCCCGAGGTGGACGCGGCCGTGTCGAGCGTCGCGGCCATCCCCGAGGTGCGCGAGATCCTCGTCGCCGCGCAGCGCGACTTCGCGAAGGGCCACGACGTGGTGGCCGAGGGCAGGGACATCGGCACGGTCGTCTTCCCGAAGGCCGAGGTGAAGGTCTACCTCGACGCCGATCCCGCCGAGCGCGCCCGCCGCCGCGCCATCCAGGCGGCGGGAGGCGACGCAGCCACGGGCGCGGACCCCGGCGTGAGCGCGGAAGCCGAGGCCGAGGTGCTCGCGGCGCTCGAGGCGCGCGATGAGCGCGATCGCACGCGCGAGGCGTCTCCCCTCGCGATGGCCGAGGACGCGACGCTCGTGGACACCACGAACCTCACGCTCGACGAGACGGTGGAGATCGTCTGCGCGCTCGCGGACATGGTGGCGCTCTCTGGCGACGTGACCCGCGAGGAGCGCAAGGAGCGCGCCGACGCGAAGGCGGCTGCCGCGGGCAGGGTGGCGCGCGCCGCGTTCCCCAAGGAGCGCGACAAGACCCCCTACGACGAGACCCTCAAGCCCATGCGCCCCTTCCGAAACGACTTCGACGACTACTACGACCACGCGATCGCCGACTACCCGCTTCCCACGCGCCTTCTCTACGAGCTCATCGGCTGGGGGGTCTTCTGCGTCACGAAGCTCGCGTGGCCGTGGACCTTCGAGGACGACGACGAGTTCTTCGAATGGCTGAAGGCGCAGGACAGGGGCACCGTCGTCATCATGAACCACGTGTCGATGATCGAGCCCGTGGTGACGGTCACGCACTTCTGGCGAAAGGGCCTTCGCCTGCGCGCCATCTACAAGGCGGAGTTCAACCGCTTCACGTTCATGCACTGGGTCTTCACGCGCATCGGGTGCATCCCCGTCTCGCGCGGCACGTCCGACTTGAAGGCGCTCCGTCGCGCCCAGCACGCGCTCGAGCGCGGCGAGAACATCCTCATCTACCCCGAGGGCACGCGGGTGAGGCACGAGGGCGACGAGGTCGAGACGATGGGCGGATTCGCGCTCATCGCGCGCATGGCCAAGACGGGCGTCACGCCCATGGCCGTCGTGGGCGCGCGCAAGGACACGGCAAAGGGCGCCCCCGCCTTGAGGCGCCGCCACAGCTTCATCAAGATCGGCGAGGCCATCACCTTCGGCGCGCTCGGCGTGAAGGGAAGGAAGGCCCAGCTCGAGGCCATGGAAGTGAAGGCGATGGAGCGCATGTGGGCGCTTCGCGACGAGCTTCGCAAAGAGCATCCGGGAGAGGAATAGGTGCCGCTCGAGGTCGCTGACAAAGCCGGGGCCTGCTTCGGCGTCGAGCGCGCGCTCGCGATGGTGGAGCGCACGATCGGCCAGGCGAGCGGGCCCGTGCAGACCTTCGGGCCCCTCATCCACAACCCCGAGGTCGTGGCGAGCCTTGCCGCGCGTGGCGTGCGCGCAGTGGAGGAACTGCCCGAAGACGCCGGCGTGACGCTCGTCATCCGCTCCCATGGCGTCGTGCCCGAGGTGCTCGACGAGGCCCGTGCGCGCGGGCTCGACGTCGTGGACGCCACGTGCCCCTACGTGAAGCAAGCGCAGAGGGCCGCGCGCGACCACCTCCTCGCGGGGCGACAGGTGGTAGTCCTCGGAGAGGCGGGTCACCCCGAGGTGGAGGGCATCTTGGCGAGCGCGCCGGGGGCCCGGGCGGTCATGGAGCCCGACGACCTCGAGGGCCTCGAGCCGGGGGTGCCGGTGGGCCTCGTGTCCCAGACGACCCAAACCCCCGAGCGCTTCGAGCGCATAGAACGCGCCCTTCGCGCGCAGGGCCACGAGGTGGCCGCCACGCACACGATCTGCGCCGCGACGCGCCAGCGCCAGCAGGCGGCGGTCGATCTCGCCACGCGCGTGGACGAGATGGTCGTCATCGGGGGCCGCAACTCCGCGAACACGACCCGCCTCGCCGAGCTCTGCGCCGAGCACTGCCCCACGCACCACGTGGAGCGCGCGGAGGAGCTGGATCCCCGTTGGTTCAAAGCGGGTATGAACATCGGAGTGAGCGCCGGGGCATCGACGCCGAAGGCGCAGATCGACGCCGTGTGCTCCACCATTTGCGAGTTGCTCGGCGAAGGGGGCGAGGGCCCGTGGCAAAGCCCATCGTGAGCGTCGTGGGCCGCCCGAACGTGGGCAAGTCCACGCTCGTCAATCGGCTGGCCGAGCACCGCGGGGCCATCGTGGACGCGGCGCGCGGCGTCACGCGCGATCGCTCCTACCACGAAGCCGACTGGAACGGACGCGAGTTCATCCTCGTGGACACGGGCGGCATCGAGCCGCGGAACGCCGACGATCGCTTCTCCGCCGCCATCCGCGAGCAGGCCCTCCAGGCGCTCGCGGAATCGGATGCCGTGCTCTTCGTGGTGGACGCCACCTCCGGCGCCACGACCGAGGACGAGGAGGTCGCCCGCCGTCTTCGCCGCGCGCGCGTCCCCGTGCTGCTCGTGGCGAACAAGGTCGACGGCGACGCGCAGGAGGAGGGCCTCTGGGAGCTCTTGAGCCTGGGCGCCGGCGAGCCGTATCCCGTCTCGGCGGTGCATGGGCGGGGCACGGGCGATCTCCTCGACGCCCTCGTGGAGGCCCTTCCCGAGGAGCCCTCCGCGAACGAGGATCGCTACCCCGAGGGCTGCGTGAACGTGGCCATCGTGGGCCGCCCGAACGTGGGCAAGTCCTCGCTCGTGAACCGCATCTCGGGAAGCGAGCGCTCGATCGTCTCCGACGTCGCGGGGACCACGCGCGATGCCATCGACATCGTCGTCGAGCACGAGGGAGGGCTCTATCGCCTCGTGGACACGGCGGGCCTTCGCAAGCGCGCGAACGTGACGGAAAACGTCGAGTACTACTCCACGCTTCGCGGCCTCCAGGCGCTCGACGAGGCAGATCTCGCGTTTCTCGTGATCGACGGATCCGCGGGCGTCACGGAGCAGGACCAGAAGATCGCCGGCTACGCCCTCGAACGCGGATGCGCGCTCGTGGTCGTCCTCAACAAGTGGGACCTCATCCGCGACGACGAGGCGCGCGAGGACCTTCGCATGTCCATCGCGCGGCGCCTCGAGTTTTGCAAATGGGCACCGCAGGTGGCGGTGAGCGCACGCTCGGGCAGGGGCATCGAGAAGCTCTGGGGCGCGGCCGAGGTCGCCCTCGCCAACTACGCTCGGCGCATCCCCACGCCCGTGGTGAACGAGGTGCTCTCCTCCGTCCGCGAAAGCGGCCACTCCGTGGGGGAGGGCACGCGCCGCCTCCGCATCTTCTATGGCGCGCAGAGCGCCACCCGCCCGCCTGCCCTCATGCTCTTCTGCAACCACCCCGATCTCGTGACCGACAATTACCGTCGATACCTCGAGCGTCGCTTCCGCGAGGCGGTCGACCTCACGGGGACCCCGCTTCGGCTTTCCTTCAAGAGGAGGTAGCGTGATCACCACCCTCGTCATCGTCCTTTTGGCGCTCATGGCGAGCGCCTACGCCGTCTGCGGCGTGCCCTTCGGCTACCTCATCTCGAAGAGGTCGGCCGGCGTCGACGTCACGCAGGTGGGATCGGGAAACATCGGATCCACCAACGTGGCGCGCACCGTGGGGCTCAAGGCGGGCGCCCTCACCCTCTTCCTCGACGCGGCGAAGGGCTTCGTGTGCGTCTACCTCGCGAAGCTCCTCCTCGCCATCGCGCTCACCGGCGGCGACCTCGCGCCCTTCGAGCCCGCAGGCGAGTTCGGCTGGACGATCGCCATGGTCTTCATGGCCGCGGTCTACGGGCACATATTCTCGCCATACCTGCACTTCAAGGGCGGCAAGGGCATCGCCTGCGGCTTCGGCGCGTGCCTCGCGCTCTGCTGGCCGCTCGCCATCGCGATCCTCATCGTGTTCCTCGTGTTCTCCATCCCCTCGCGCTACGTGTCGCTCGGCTCGCTCGCGGCCTCGATCTCGCTCCCGATCTTCGCGGCCGTCTTCTATTGGCCGATCAACTGGGGCTTCGAGGTGCCACTCATCTTCGCCGCCGCGGCAGCCGTGTGGGCGCACCGCCAAAACGCGAAGAAGCTCATCGCGGGCGAGGAGCGCGCGTTTGAGGTGAAGGACGGAAAGGATGATTCCATGGACCACTCCGATGATTCCGTGCGCGCGGTGGAGGAGGCCACCATCGAAGCCGCGAAGGCCGACGCCGCACGCGCCCCGCAGCCGGGCGTGGGGCTCTCCTTCGGCGACGAGTCGCAGCTCAAGGCCAAGATCGGCGACACCGTGGACGACGTCGACATGCTGAGCGAGGAAGTCGACGCGTTCTCCAAGGCGCTCGAGGACGGCGAGGATCCGCTCGAGGCCCTCGACGCCCTCGACGACGAAGACGAGGACGACTAGGTGGGCGCGGACATCCTTCGAATGCCGGTGGCGGGCAAGGTCGCCGTCGTGGGGCTCGGCTCGTGGGGCACGGCCATCGCGAGCCTCGCCGCCCCGCACGCGCAAGAGCTCTGCGGCTGGGACTACCTCGAGGACGTGGTGGAGGGCGTGAACCTCGCGCACCGGAATCCCTCCTACGCGACCGGGTGCCTCCTGCCCGACAACGTGCATGCCACGAGCGATCTCGCGGAGGCCGTGCGCGGCGCGGACGCGGTGCTCGTGGCCACGCCCTCGGCGTTCCTGCGCTCGACCTGCGCAAAGTTCGCGCCCTTCCTGGAGCCGGAGGTGCCCGTGCTCGTGCTCGCCAAGGGCATCGAGCGCGAGACCGGCCTCCTCGTCTACCAGGTGGCCGCCGACGAGCTGGGAGGCGAGGAGCGCATCGCCCTCATATCCGGCCCGAACCACTCCGAGGAGGTCGTCCAGGGCCTTCCCGCGGCCACGGTCTGCGGGGCGGCGAGCGACGCGCTCGTCGAGGTGTTCCGCTCCATCTTGGGCTCCGAGCGATTCCGCATCTACGGTTCGCGCGATCGCGTGGGCGTGGCGGCGTGCGGGGCGCTCAAGAACATCGTCGCCATCGCCTGCGGCATCGCGAGCGGGATGGGGCTCGGCGACAACACGATCGCCGTGCTCATGACCCGTGGCCTCGCGGAGATGACGCGCATCGCCTACGCCCTCGGCGCCCAGCCGCTCACCTGCATGGGCCTTGCGGGCATGGGCGACCTCGTGGCCACGTGCATCTCGCCGCACTCGCGCAATCGCACCTTCGGGCAGGCCTTCGTGGCCGGCGAGACCCTCGCGGAGTACGAGGCGCGCACCTCGATGGTCGTCGAGGGGTATCGCGCCGCGGCGAGCGCGCACGACCTCGCCGCGAGGCTCGGCGTGGAGGCGCCGCTCGTGGACAGCGTCTATCGGGTGCTCTACGAGGATTCGCCGCTTGATAGGGAAGTGGCCGACCTCCTCTCGAGGGAGCCGAGGACCGAGTTCTACGGCATCGACGATGCCGCGCCAGGAGCTGCGGGAAAGCTGAGGATCCATGGCCTTGCCCAATGACGCCGCCAAGACGCCGCGTACGCTCATCGCGCCGTCGATACTCTCGGCGGATCCCCTCGCGCTCGGGCGGGAGATCGAGGGCATCGAGGCGTCGGATTTCATCCACGTGGACGTGATGGACGGGGTGTGGGTGCCGCACCTCACCTTCGGCCCCGATATCGTGGCGGCGGCTCGGCGCGCGAGCGACCTTCCCGTCGATTGCCACCTGATGGTGGTGGATCCGGCCCCCATCGCGCTCCAGGCGGCTGAGGCCGGTGCGCGCTACGTGAGCTTCCACATCGAGGCCTGCCCGCTCGCGCATCGTCTCGCGCGGGAGCTTCGCGCGCGGGGCGCGCGTCCCGCCATCGCGCTCAATCCCGCGACCCCGGTTTCCGCGCTCGAGGAGATCGTCGAGTACGTGGACATGGTGGTCGTCATGGGCGTGGAGCCGGGCTTTTCCGGCCAGGCGTTCATCCCGCGCACGATCGAGAAGGTTCGCGCGCTCGCGGAGCTCAGGGATGCGCGCGACCTCGACTTCCTCATCGAGGTGGACGGCGGCGTTTCGCTTGGCAACGCCGGATCGCTCGCCGAGGCGGGGGCGGACGTGCTCGTCGCGGGGAGCTTCGTCTTCGGCGCCGAGGACCGCGCCGAGGCGATCTCGAGCCTGAGGGCCGCCGCCGATGCCGGCCGCTAGGGATCGCATGCCCACGCGCACGCACATCTACCTCGACTACGCGGCGTCGGCCCCCGTACGCGAGATCGCGCGGGAAGCCGAGGCCGCCTATCGCGAGGAGCCCTTCGCCTGCGCCAACCCGAACTCCCTCCACACCCTCGGGCGGCAGGCGGCGCGCGTGCTCGACGAGGCGCGAAGCACGCTCGCGCGCGTGCTCGGGGGCGGCTTCCGTCCCCTCGACGTCGCGTTTACGGGCGGCGGCACGGAGGCGAACAACCTCTGCCTGCTCGGACTCGCCGAGGGAAAGCGCCGCGCCGAGGGCGCGCGGCGGCGCGTGGTCGTGTCGTCGATAGAGCATGACTCCGTGCTCGACCTCGCGCCGGAGCTCAAGGCGCGGGGATTCGAGGTGTCGTACGTGCGCCCCGACGCGAAGGGCGTGGTGGGGGTGGCCCAGCTCGAGCGCGAGCTCGCGGGCGACGTGGCGCTCGTGGCCGTGATGGCGGCAAACAACGAGACCGGCGCGTGCCAACCCATAGCCGCGCTCGCCCGCGCGGCGCACGCAAGGGGCGCGCTCTTCATGACGGACGCCATCCAGGCCTTCTGCCACGTGCCGCTCGATCTTTTTGAGGTGGACGCGGCGACGCTCGCGGCGCACAAGATCGGCGCCATTCCCGGGGTGGGCGCCTTCGCGGTGCGGCATGGGCGGCCCTTCAAGGCGAATTCCTTCGGCGGCGGGCAGGAGATGGGTCGCCGAGCCGGCACGCAGGATGTGGCCGGTGCCCACGCCTTCGCCCTCACGGCCGCGGCACTCGCGCCGAGGGTCGAGGAACACGCTCGGGCCACCTCCGAGCTCGCGGGATGGCTCTCCGCGCGCCTCACCTCCAACCCACACGTGCACGCCACGACGAACCTTCCCTACGACGGATCCTCGCGCCTGCCGGGCATAGTGAACGTGGCCGTGGAGGGCCTTGAATCCGAGACACTCATCCTCGCCCTCGACGACGCGGGATTCGAGGTCTCCGCGGGCTCCGCCTGCTCCTCGGGCTCCCTCGACCCCTCCCACGTGCTCACGGCCATGGGCATCTCGAGGGACCTCGCGCTCGGCGCGCTGCGCGTCTCCTTCGACGAGCGCGTGCGAAGGGAGGATCTCGAGGCCTTCGCGGTGGCCTTCGAGGGAATCGCGACGCGGGGAGCGCGGCGTTGAGCGTCGTCGTGGGCTTTTCGGGCGGCGTCGATTCGTCGGCGGTCGTCGCATGGGCGAAGCGAGAGGGACTCGATCCCGTGGCCTGCGTCCTCGTGATGCGCGAGGGCGCCGAGCCCATCCCCTCGCGCTCGGCGCGTGCGCGCGCCCGCGAGACCGCCGAACTCTTCGGGGTGCCATATATCGAGAGGGACGTTTCGAGGGCCTTCCACGAGCGCGTGGTGGAGCCCTTCGCGCGAGCCTACGCGCAAGGACGCACCCCCAATCCCTGCACGAGGTGCAACCACGTGCTCAAGGTGCGGGGTTTGATTGAACTCGCAGATGAGATCGGCGCGGAGACGGTCCTCACCGGCCACTACGCGGGGATCGTGCGAGGCGAGGACGGGGTGGCGCGGATAGCCCGGGGCGCGGATCGCTCGAAGGACCAGAGCTACTTCCTCGCGCGGCTCACGCCTGCGCAGGTGGCGCGGGTGCACTTCCCCCTCGCCTCGACCGAGAAGGCCGAGGTGCGAGCCATCGCCTCGAGGCTCGGGCTTCCCGCGGCGCGCGAGCCCGATTCCCAGGGGGTGTGCTTTGCGTCGGGTGGCACGTACGTCGACATCGTGGCCGCCCTCGCGCCGGGGGCCCTCGAGCCGGGCGACATCGTCTCGGACGAGGGCGAGCTCCTCGGGCGCCACCACGGCATCGCGAGCGTGACGGTGGGGCAGCGAAAGGGCCTTTCGCTCTCGGGGGGCCCGTGGTTCGTGACCTCGATCGACGCCCCCGCAAAGCGCGTGACGGTCCACCATGGCGCCGCACCGCGCGCACGCGCGCTCGCGCTTTCGCGCGTCACGCTGAACGTGGGGGCCGAGGCGCTCGGCGCGTTCGACGTCCGCGTGGCCACGCACTACCGCACGGAGGCCCTTCCCGCGAAGGTCGAGCTTGGCGGGAAGGGGCGTGCGCGGGTGGCGTTCACGGAGCGATTTCCCCTCGCCGCGCCCGGGCAATCGGCCGTGCTCTACGCGGGCGACGTGGTCATCGGCGAGGGCACCATCGAGGAGATCGACTTCGCCTTCGCGGAAGGGGAGGGGCGATGAGGGTCGCGGAACTCGAGGAACGCCTGCTTGCGCGCTTTCCTCGCGAAGATGCCGAGGAGTGGGATCGCGTGGGGCTCTCCGTGGGCGATCCCGGCGAGGAGATCTCGGGCATCGCCTGCGCGCTCGACCCCACGCGGGAGGCCGTGTGCGCGGCGGCGAGGGCGGGCGCGAACGTCCTTCTCACCCACCACCCCGTCTACCTTGAGGCACCCCGCGTCATCACGCCCGATGCGGCGCAATCGAGCGCGGGTGCCGCGCTCTGGGCGGCCATCGAGCGGGGCGTGAGTCTCATCGCCCTCCACACGAACCTCGATCGCTCCGAGGAAGCGCTCCGGTTCATCGCGAAGGAGCTCGAGCTCCCCTACCTCGGGAGGGCGTGCGCCGAGGGCTACGGGGCGCTCCTCGACGGCAGCGAGATCGACCTCCACGAGCTCGGGAAGCGCCTGAAGCGAAAGCTCGGCGCCCTGCCCGTGCTCTGGAGCGCGCGCACCTGCGTGCTGCCCTCGGATATCCATAAAAAGCACATCGATTTCGCGGGGGTCGACGACGAGGGGAAGCCGGTCGATTCGGCGTCCCGGCTGTGCTTCCCGCCACACGTCATGGCAGGTAGCGTGGCCTATCTCTCCGGCTCTGCGGGAGGCCTCGCCCTTGACGCCGCCGCGCATGGGGCGCGCACGATCGTCTGCGGAGAGGATTCCTATCATCGTCTGATTGAATTGATTAATAGGAAAACGACGAATAATGATAATATAAACGCGATCGTCATCGGCCATGACGTCTCCGAGCTTCCCTACGCGCGCCTCCTCGGGAGGGTCGCGCGCGAGCTCGCACCGGGGGTTTCCGTGCGGGTGCTCGACGAGGGCATCCACTGGTATCCGATGTAGGCGTCGCCGAGTGGGCTCGCCGGAGACCAAGGAGGTTCCATGCCCAACTCCGAGGGTGCCGCCCTCCTCGAGCTCCAGCGAATCGACCTCGAGCTTGCCCGAGAGAGGGCCCAAGCCGAGCATCCGGCTGCCCTTGAGCGCCTGAAGACGCTCCTCGCCACCTCGAAGCGCGTCTCGGGCCTCATCACCCAACTCACCGGGCGCGTGAAGGACGGCGAGATGGAGCTCTCCGAGCTCTCCAACGAGCAGGAGCACCTCACGGCGGAGATCGAGGCCCTCAAGGAGCGCGCGCGCACCGAGGTCATGGACCATCGCCAACAGGCGTGGGCGAACGAGCAACACGCCTCGCTCATGAAGCGCCTCGACAAGGCGAACTACGCCGGCGAGCAGGCCCTCGCCGCGCTCGATGCGGTGACGAAGAAGCGCGATGAGGCGCGCGCCGCGAAGGCGAGGCTCGAGCGGGAGGCCAACAAGGTGAAGGCGGAGATCCGCAGCTCCATGGAGGACGCGCGGCGCGCGGTGGCGGAGCTCGCACGCGAGCGCGAGGAGCTCGTCGCCACCCTCGATCCCGGCATCGTGGACGCCTATGAGCGCGCGTCGAAGCGCTTCGACGGGCTCGCCGTGGAGGAGCTCCACGGAAACCGTCCGAGCGTCTGCAACATGGCACTCGAACCGAAGTCGGTCGAGGACGCGTGGCGCCGGGCGCCCATCGCCACGTGCCCGTATTGCCGCCGCATCCTCATCGTCGGAGAGGGGGAGGGCTGAAGCCCCGCGCCTCCTCGCCCCCGCACGCATTCAGCAATGTGCCGGCAGAAGGGCCGGCTCCCAGAGGAAAGGAAGTCCCATGCCCACCGGTCGCCCCCTGTCCGAGCGCTCAGCCGCCATCAAGGAAGCCCTCACGGGCCAGCGGAAGGACTCGACCATCACCCTCGCCCTCCAGCCCGACGAGATCGAGAGCTTCAGCCGCTTCACGCAGCGCGCCCGCAGCGCCGCGAAGAGCCTCGGCCTGAAGATCGGCGTGCGCGCGGACAAGGACGATGCCACGAAGGGCATCGTCACCATCAAGGAAACCGACCTCGACCCGAACGAGAAGCCGGCGAAGACCGGGCGTCGCGGACGTCCCCGCAAGGAGGAGGCCGCGGCCGAGGAGCCGAAGCCGAAGCGCCGTCGCAGGGCGAAGAAGGACGAGGACGAGAAGGCGGATGACGCGCCTCGGGACGTTGCGCCGATGGTCGCGGAGATCGTCACCGAGGCCGTGGTGGACGTCGACGTGGAGGAGCCGGCGACGGAGGCCTCCGAGGAGGAGCGCGAGCTCGTGGGCGAGGTGGCGAGCGCGATCGTCGACACCATGCTCGAGGGCGAGGACGTGCGCGGCGTGGCCGTGTGCGTGAGCGGCTCCATCGCCGCCTATAAGGCGTGCGAGGTCGTTCGCGGCCTCCAGCGCGGCGGCTGCGACGTGGCCGTGGCGATGACGCCCGCCGCCTGCGAGTTCGTGGGTCCGACCACCTTCGCCGCCCTCACGGACCTCCCCGTGGCCTACGATCTCTTCGAGTGGCCCGTCTCGGCGCTGCCCCATATCGAGCTCGCCGACTGGGCGGACCTCATCGTCGTGGCGCCGGCTTCGGCGGATTGCATCGCGAAGATCGCCCACGGCTTCGCCGACGATTGCGTGGCCGCGACGGTGCTCGCCGCCTCCTCGCCCGTGATCGTGTGCCCGTCGATGAACGTGCACATGTGGCAGAACCCCGCCACGCAGGCGAACGTGGAGACGCTTCGCGATCGCGGCATCATCGTCCTCGAGCCCGCCGAGGGCTACCTCGTGTGCGGCGATTGGGGCGAGGGCAAGCTCGCGCCCGTCGAGACGATCGTGAAGGCCTGCCTCGACGAGATCGCCAAGCTCGACGCGTAAGCTAGTCGCGTACGCACCGGCAGCACGAGCGTGGGGTTCGGGGTGCGCCTCGGGCCCCGCGCCTTTTGAGGGGAAGCCATGGCAAAGACCACCTCCAAGGCGCCCGGGCGCGCGCTCGAGGGCGTGCGGGTCCTCATCACGGCCGGGCCCACGCACGAGGCCATCGACCCCGTGCGCTACATCGCGAACGCGAGCTCGGGGAAGATGGGCTATGCCATCGCGCGGGCGTGTCGCGACGCGGGAGCTCGCGTGGTGCTCGTCTCGGGACCGGTCGCGATCCCCGCGCCCGAGGGTGTGGAGCTCGTGCGCGTGGTGTCCGCGGCCGACATGCTCGAGGCCTGCGAGGAGGCCTTCCCCGCCGTCGATGCCGCCATCCTCGCGGCCGCGGTGGCGGATTTCACGCCCGCACACCCGAAGGATCGAAAGATCAAGAAGGACGAGGGAGGCCTCGCCTTCGTGGAGCTCAAGGAGACGGCGGACATCTTGGAGACGCTCTCCCTGGAGAAGGGCGCGCGCGTGGTCGTGGGCTTCGCCGCGGAGACGAACGACCTCATCCCGCACGCCGAGGAGAAGCTTCGCGAGAAGGGCTGCGACCTCATCGTGGCAAACGACGTCTCCCGCGCCGATTCCACGTTCGGATCGGACACGGACAAGGTGACCTTCGTGGCGCCCGACGGCGTGGTGGCGCTGCCCCTCCTTGGCAAGGACGAGGTGGCCGAGCGCCTCGTGGCAAGGCTCGCTCGGCTGCTTGCGGAAAGCCCGCGGGAATAGCGCATGGGCATCCTCTGCAGCCTTGACGGCGTGGGGCTCGAGTGGCCCACGCGGCGCGTCCTCGACGACGTCTCCCTCGGCGTCTACGAGGGGGATCGCATCGGCGTGGTGGGCACGAACGGCGCGGGGAAATCGTCGCTCCTTCGCCTCCTCGCAGGCGAGATCGAGCCCACGCAGGGTAGGTGGGTGCCCCGAAACGGCATCCGCATCGGCATGCTCGGCCAGGCGGATGCGCTCGACGACGACGCGACGGTGCGCGAGAACCTCTTCGGCGAGCTTCCCGAGTTCGAGTGGGCGGCGAGGGCGGAGGTGCGCTCGATCCTCTCCGCGCTTCTCGCCGACGTGGGGCTCGAGCGCAGGGTCGCCGAGCTCTCGGGAGGGGAGCGCAGGCGGGTCGACCTCGCGCGCCTCCTCGTCTCTAGCTGGGATCTCCTCCTCCTCGACGAGCCCACGAACCATCTCGACGTGGTGGGCATCACGTGGCTCGCGGGGCATCTGCGCGCGCGTTGGCCGTCCGCGGAGGGCGCGCTCGTGGTCGTGACGCACGACCGCTGGTTCCTCGACACCGTGTGCACGAGCATGTGGGAGCTCCACGCGGGGCGGATCGAGGGCTTCGAGGGTGGCTTTTCGGCCTACACGCAGCAGCGCGTGGAGCGCGAACGCCAGGCGCAGAAGGCGGAGGCCAAGCGCCAGAACGCCCTTCGCCGCGAGCTCGCCTGGCTTGCCCGCGCGCCCCAGGCGAGGGCCACGCGGCCGAAGTTCAGGAAGCAGGAGGCCGAGGCGCTCATCGCCGACGTCCCCGCGCTTCGCGACCCCATCCGCTTGAGGAGCGCCGCGGTGGCCAGACTCGGCAAGCAGATCTTCGAGCTCGAGGACGTGGCGAAGTCCTATGGCGAGCGCGTGATCTTCGAGGGCGTGGACTGGATCATCGGGCCGGGGGATCGCATCGGCCTCCTCGGCGAGAACGGCGCCGGCAAGACCACCTTCCTCGACGTCCTCGCCGGCGTGGACGAACCTTCGAAGGGCACCGTCAAGCGCGGGAAGAGCGTGCGCCTCGCCCGGGTGAGCCAGCATCTCGACCTCCTCCAGGGCCGAGACGACCAAACCGTCGAGCGGCTCCTCGAGGACTTCAAGCGCCACCTCGTGATGGGCGGGGAGGAGGTGACCTCGCGCTCGGTGGTGGAATCGCTCGGCTTTGCCGGAGGCGATTTCCTCACGCGCCTGGGCGACCTCTCCGGCGGGCAGCGAAGGCGCCTCGCCATCGCCTGCGCGCTCATGGAGGAGCCGAACGTCCTCATCCTCGACGAGCCGGGAAACGACCTCGACGTGGACATGCTCGCCGCGCTCGAGAGCGTGCTCGACGGCTTCAGCGGCACGCTCATCATCGTCACGCACGATCGCTACCTCATGGAACGCGCGACCGACGACGTCTACGCGCTCATGGACGGGCACATCCGGCACCTTCCCGGCGGCGTGGACGAGTTCCTGCGACGCGTGGGGGAGCGCTCGGAAGCGTCCCGGCAATCCGTCGTCGAGCCCGCGGGGGATGGCGCTGAAGTGGTGGACGAGCGCGAGCTCAGGCGCCGGCAAAACGCCGAGCGCCGAGCCGCGCGCCACGCCTACGACGTGGCGGGTCGGCGCGTGAAGCGCACGCGCGAGGAGGTGGCGAGCCTGAAGGAGCGCCTCGCCGCGGCCGATCCCACGGACTACGTGCGCCTGCAGGAGCTCCAGACGGCCCTCGAAGAGGCAACGACCCAGCTCATGGCGCTCGAGGACGAGTGGCTCGCCGCCGCGCTCGCCATCGGCGAGGACGTGGACTAAGGCATTACGGGCATCTCACGCGTCCCAGCGGCACTTCGCGAGGTCGACGTGCATGTCGTCGATGAAGGAAACGCCCTCGCCCTCGAGGAGCTCCCGCTGGACCTCAGCCCCGCCGAAGCCGAAGCGCTCGGCGAGCCTGCCGTCTGCGAAGACCACGCGATGGCAGGGCGTCTCGATGGGGTGGGGATTGCGGTGGAGCGCCTGGCCCACGGAGCGCGCGGCACGGGGCGCGCCCGCAAGCCGCGCCACCTGCCCGTAGGTGGCCACGCACCCGCACGGGATCGAGCGAACCACCTCGTAGACGCGCTCCGCGAGGGGCGCTTTCTCCTCAAATGCTCCCATGGTCCCTCCCGAGCAAAGGTTGCGCACGCCGCCTCGCCTATCATAGGCCGCACGCGCAGAGGCCTCTTGAAAGGTGGACCATGGCTGAAGAGATCTACGACGCGACGCTCTCCATCGATCCCGAGACGACCGCCCTCCTCGTGATCGACGTCCTCAAGGGCGGCTTCCTCGATTCCGACCAAACCGCCGAGAACCGCGCCTTCGGCGAGGCGTGCGCCGAGGTGGCGAGGCTCTGCCGCGAGGCGGGGCTCCCCGTGGTGATGTGCTGCGACGCGCACATCGAGGGTCTCGATCGCGAGCTCGACCTCTGGGGCCCGCACGGCATGGCGGGCGCCGAGGCCTCCAAGCCGGCGAAGCTCCTCGGATCCTCGCCGCGCGACTTCATCATTGAGAAGCGCCGCTACTCCGGCTTCTTCGAGACCGACCTCGACCTCACCCTTCGCGAGCTCGGCGTGAAGACCGTCATCGCCATCGGCTCCGACACGAACATCTGCGTCCTCCACACGCTCGCCGACGCGTATTTCCGCAACTACGCGTCCGTCGTGGTGAAGGAGGCGACCATGACCTTCCTCGTCGGCACGCAGGAAGGCGCCTTCGAGCACATGGAGCGCTGCTTCGGCACGAAACTCGTGAGCGTGGGCCAGCTCCGAGAGGCCCTTGGCTTGTGATAGCATACGTATCCGCCCAAGCGGGCGAAACGGGACGTGGCGCAGTTTGGTAGCGCACTTGACTGGGGGTCAAGGGGTCGCTGGTTCGAATCCAGTCGTCCCGACCAGGAAATGAAGGGCCGGGGGCCAGAAGCCCTCGGCCCCCTTGCTTTCGAGCGGCGGAGCCGCGCGCTGGGAGTGGCGCTCGCTAGACGTAGGCCATCTTCTTCACCCGGCGCGAGAGCCAGAAGAAGATGGCCATGAGGGCCACCGAGAGCACCGAGGTGATGGCGCCGTTCGGGCTCGTGAGCGGGGCGCCGAAGACGACGGCGAGGATGCCCGAGACGAGCGTGATGCACGCGGCCACGAGCCCGATGATCGAGAAGATGTAGACCGGCATCGACTTTTTCGGGTTGCCCGCGCCGATGACGCCGAGGATGCCCGTGGCGAGCACGAAGCCGCCGATGAGGAGCACCACGCCGCCCGATTGCCCGACGGTCTGCACGAGGTCGTCGGCGTCCACGTCCTCCATGCCCTCGGCCGCGAGGCTCTCGGTGATGGCCTCGAGGCTCTCGGGATTGGAGGTGACGGAGAACACCGAGATCGCGATGATGAGGCCGCCTATGAGCACGAAGGCCCCGAGCACGATGGCGAAGATCGAGAAGAGCTTGAGGACGCGCTGGTATCCGTTCATGGTCGCTCCCTTCGAAGGGCAATTCTAGCCATCCCACTTGGAGGGCACGCGATCGCGGGCCGGGCTCGCTCGCGCTAAGATGACGCTCGACTGGAGCGCAAATGCAGGACCTGCGGGAGTGGACGTGCGGTTTCGCTATTTCGAGGAGAAGATCAACTCAGCCGACCCCACGGCTCCCCTCGGCACCTCCAACAACCCCTCGATGAGGATCTTCACGATCGCGAACGTGATCACCTTCTGCCGGATCGCGCTCGCCATCGTGTTCTTCTGCCTCTTCGTAAACGGCGTCAATCGCATCGCGTGCTTCGTGCTCTACGGCGTGGCGGCCTCGACCGACTTCCTCGACGGACAGGTGGCGCGGAGGACGAACACCGTCTCCTGGCTGGGGAAGCTCCTCGACCCCGCGGTCGACAGGCTGCTCCTCTTCTGCGGCGTCGTGGCGCTCGTGTGGGTGGGGGACCTCCCGCTCTGGGTGGCCATCCTCGTGATCGGGCGCGACGTGTACCTCGCCTTCGGCATGACGCTCCTCTTCGGGGTGCGCAAGCGGCCGCTCGACGTGCTCTTCATCGGCAAGGTGACGACGGCGCTTCTGCTCTTCGGCTTCACGCTCTGCCTCCTGAATTGGCCTTTCGTGGGCGGACTGGGCCTCGTGGACGTGAGCTGGCTTCCGGTGCTGAACAGCGAGGGGGGTTCGCTCGGGCTCCTCTTCGTGTACGCGGGGTGCGTGACGAGCATCATCACCGCGGCGATGTACACGATCGAGGGCATCCAGCTGAAGGAGGACGTGGACCGCGGCCTCGTCGACGAGGACGAGGACCTCGCGACCGGCAAGTCCGGCGAGCGCGACGCGGAGGGTGGGGCGAGATGAGGGGCCTCGCGCGCTTTGGCGCTCGCCTCGCGGTTTGGCTGGGGGTGCTCTGCGCGTGCGCAACCGTGGCCGCCACGCCGGCGTTTGCCGAGGTGGGGGAGCCCTCGCTCGCGGAGGCGGACGCGGCGATCGTCCTCGATGCCGCGGGCCACGTCCTCTATGGGCGAAACGTCGACGAGCAGTTCGTGCCGGCTTCCATCACGAAGCTCATGACCGCCGTCTGCGCGCTTGATTCCGGCATTCCGCTCGATGAGCAGATCACGCTTCGCGCGGTGGACTTTCCCGACGAGCCGGCGGCCCAGAAGGCGAACCTTCCCGAGGGCGCGACGATCTCCTTCGGCGACCTCCTGCGCGTGATGCTCGTGTACTCGGCGAACGACTGCGCGGTGATGGTGGGGGAGGCCGTCTCGGGGAGCGAGGCCGCGTTCGTGGACGTGATGAACGCGAAGGCGGCGGAGCTCGGGCTCACCGAGACCCACTACGCGAACACGCATGGCCTCGAGCGCGAGGGCCACCTCACGAGCGCGCGCGACCAAGCGGAGCTCGGACGCTACGCGCTCCTCAACTATCCCCTCATCGCGCAGGCCGTCGACATGCCGAGCGTGACGGTGAACGTGGGGGGCCAGGACTACACCTTCGAGACCACCGACGCGCTCCTCGGATCCTATCCAGGGGCCATGGGCATCAAAACCGGCCAGGTGGAGAGCGGTGTGACCTTCCTCGGCGCGGTGCGCCAGGAAAACGCGACCCTCTATTCCTGCGTGCTCGGGTGCGACACGTCCGAGGGGCGCTTCGCCGACACCCGAGCGCTCTGGGATTGGGCCTATGGCGCCTACGAGCACGAGACGGTGGCGTCGCCTGCGATCGCCGCCGCACGCTTCCGCTATCCGCTGCGCTTCGGCTGGGACATCGCCGCCACGTCGCCCGACGAGGTGGTCGCCCTCGCATGGCCGGATTTCGGACGCCTTGCCACAGACGTGAAGATGGCCCCCGAGACGAGCGCCTTCTTCGGCGGGGAGCGCGTGGGCGCGGCCCTCTGGACGCAGGACGATCGCACGCTCGCGGCCTGCGGCTACGAGGCGAGGGGCCTCGTTGGCGACGCGAGCGCGAGCCACGACCCCGTGTATGAAACGCTGATCCTCCGCGGGCTGCCCGGCATACCCGGACTTCCCGTTCGCGTCTAAGCTACCTCGAGGAATGGGAGCATCCATGCCACTAAGCCCCCAAAGCGCCGCAAGCCCCACCTTCGCCATGCGCACGGCCTACGACTTCGAGACGCCCCTCGATCGCTCGCTCGAGGGTTCGGCGAAGTGGAACCTCATGTACGAGGAGAACGCCGACGTGAAGCCCGGCGTCGTGCCCTTCTCCGTGGCGGATATGGAGTTCCGCACGGCCCCCGAGATCGTGCGCGCCATCCAGGAGACGGCGGCGATCTCGACCCTCGGCTACACGGTCGCCACCGACGATTACCTCGATTCCGTGCTCGGCTGGCAGTTTCGCCGGCATTCGTGGACGCCGAGCCTCGATTGGCTCGTGTGCACGCCCGGCGTCGTGCCCGCCATCAGCACGGCGGTGCAGGCGTTCACGCAGGTGGGCGATGGCGTCATCATCCAGCCTCCCGTCTACTACCCGTTCTTCAGGGCCGTCGCCGAGAACGGGCGCCGCGTCATCGAGAACCCGCTCATCTACGAGAACCATCACTGGCGCATGAACTTCGAGGAGCTCGCCGAGCTCGTGAAGCAGCCGTCCACCCGCCTGCTCATCCTCTGCTCGCCGCATAACCCGGTGGGGCGCGTGTGGACGGCGGACGAGCTCGCCACGCTCGCGTCCCTCTGCGTGGCGAACGACGTCTTCATCGTCTCCGACGAGATCCACAACGACCTCATCATGCCGGGATCCACGCACACGACGCTCATGAAGGCGATGAAGCCCGGGCAGTTCGAGTACTGCATGGTGGCCACGGCGCCGTCGAAGACGTTCAACATCGCGGGGCTCCAGTGCTCGAACATCTTCATCGAGAACGCGCGCATGCGCGGCACCTTCAAGAACCAGATGGCGAAGGCGGGCATCTCGGGCTTGAACGCGCTCGCGTGGCGGGCGTGCCAAGTGGCCTACGACGAGTGCGAGGGGTGGCTCGACGACCTCATCCTCATCGTCAACCGCAATTACGAGATCCTCCGCGACCATCTGGCGCGGACGCACCCGTGGGTGGGGGTGAGCGAACTCGAGGGCACCTACCTCGCCTGGCTCGACCTTCGCGCGTCGGGGGCCGACGCGAGGGCGATCGAGCGGACCATGCACGCCCACGACCTCTACTTCGACGAGGGTGCCATGTTCGGCAGGCAGGGGGAGGGGTTCGAGCGTTGGAACCTCGCCTGTCCGACGCCCATCATCGAGCGGGCGCTTCCGCGCTTCGACGAGGCGCTCGCCGAGCTCAGGGCCTAAGGAGTCCTTCGATGTACGCCATCCGCTCAGAGCGCGCGCCCAAGCCCACGGGCTCGTATTCGCAGGGCACCTCCGCGGCGCGCTACGTGTTCGTGTCCGCGCAGCTCCCCATCGACCCCGCGACGGGAAGGCCCATCGAGGCGTCGCTCGGCGCCCAGGTGGCGCAATGCGTGAGGAACGTGGAGGCGGTGCTTTCCGACGTGGACCTCACGCTCGAGGACGTGTGCCTCATCCACGTGTGGCTCACCGACCTCGCCGACCTCGACATCGTGGACGAGGTGCTCGCGGAGCGCATCAAGAGGCCGTATCCCGCGCGAAGCGTGATCGGCGCGAGCGCGCTTCCGCTCGGCGCTCCCGTGCAGATCGAGGCCATCGCGTGCCGCTAGCGCTCGGCACTTGAGCCTTTCATAGGCTTTGCGGGCACTCTCACGCTCATGCTCGCCTCGAGGTCGACTCTTCGCCCTGAGAGTTGGTTTACACTTCTCATGAACTGCGAAAACGCTGAGTGGGAGGTCCGAAGAGGCATGAGCGACGGCGCAAAGGCGAACCAGAACCCCACCACGATCTTCCGGATGCCCTCGGCGGACGAGACCGTGCCCGATCTCGCGGCGCATGATCGCCTGCCGAACCCGACGCTCTCCATCGTGAAGGGCCCGCATACCGGCACCACCTTCGTGCTCGACATGCCGCTCATCACCATCGGCCGCGATCCCTCGAACAACGTCTTCCTGAACGATATGACGGTGTCTCGCCACCACGCGCGCCTCGAGGTCACGGAGAAGGGAGCCCAGCTCGAGGATCTCGGCTCGCTGAACGGCACGTGGGTGGATGGCGCCATCATGAACCGGGCCACCCTCGAGGACGGTTCCACGATCCAGATCGGCACGTTCCGCATGGTCTACCACACGACGCAATCCACGAGCCGAATCCCGGTCTCAGACGGCGAGTAGCGTCCATGCCCCGGACCACCTACGTCACCATCGGCAAGGTCGTCAAGCGGCTCCAGCAGTCGTACCCCGACCTCACCGTGTCCAAGGTCCGTTACCTCGAGGATGAGGGCCTGCTCCACCTCGAGCGCTCGAGCGGGGGGTATCGCCTCTTCACGCCGCAGGACATCAAGCGCCTCGAGACCATCCTCTACCTGCAGAAGACGCGGTTTTTGCCGCTTTCGGTCATCAAGGAGGAGCTCGACGGCAATTCGTCGACCCCCGTGGCGGGCGTCGACGCGTTCCCCCAGGCGATCGTCGACACGAAGGACGTGACCGATCGCCTCCACCCGATCGACAGCATCCCCGAGAAGCTCGGCGTGTCGGTGGCGTTCGTGCGCCAGCTCGCGCAATGCCAGCTCATCGAGCTCAAGAGCTCGCCTCGCCAGAGCGACCTCGTCGATGGGCGCGACTTCGCCCTCATACGCAGCGCCGAGGCGCTTCGCCACTTCGGCATCGAGCCGCGCAACCTCAAGCCCTACGTGATGGCCGCAAACCGCGAAAGCCCCCTCATCGACCAAGTGCTCTCCTTCATCGGCGCGCGTGTGCATGGGAACCCGAAGGAGCAGTGGGAGGCCAAGGAGCGCGCCTTCGAGCAGATCATCTCGCTCACCGGCAACGTGCGCGCCGCACTCGTTCGCAGGAACCTCGCGAAGACGCTCACCCCGCCCAAGGGGCAGGACGCATCCTAGCGGGCTTCGTTTGGCACCGATCCGCCCACCGTGATAAGGGAAGGGAACACACCCATGGCGTCCTTCGACTACGAGAACCTCATCGTCGACATCCCCGATTACCCCGAGCCCGGCGTCGTCTTCAAGGACATCATGCCGCTCCTCGGCGACGCGCAGGGCTTCGCGAACGTGATCGATGACCTCGTCGACCACTACGTGGGGATGGGCGTCACGAAGGTGGTGAGCGCGGAGGCCCGTGGCTTCCTCCTCGGCTCCGCCGTGGCGTATCGCCTGAACGCCGGCTTCGTGGCGGCGCGCAAGCCCGGCAAGCTCCCGCGCGAGGTCTACCGCCAGGCGTACGCGCTCGAGTACGGCGAGGACGAGCTCCAGATCCACGTGGACGCGCTCTCCGAGGGCGACAAGGTGATCATCGTCGACGACCTCATGGCCACCGGCGGCACCGCGATCGCGTGCGCGCAGCTCGCCGAGACGGCGGGCGCGGAGGTGCTCGGCTTCGGCTGCATCCTCGAGCTCGATTTCCTCCACCCGCGCGCGACGCTCGCCGAGGCGGGCTTCGATCGTGATTTTTATTCGTTGGTTAAGGTGGACTAGTTCCCCAAGGCGGGGCAAAGCGCTAGGGTTTCGCGTGGAAGGGAGGGGCCCATTCCCATGCTTTTCCGCTCGTCCACAGGCGCACGTCGCTTCATGGCGACCCTCGCGGCAGCGTTGGTGGCGCTCACGGTCTTTTGCCAGCCCGCGCGGGCCATCACGCTCGACGAGGCGAAGGCGCAGCTCGAGGCCCTCGGCGCGCAGCTCGCGCAGCTCGAGGACCAGCTGAGCGTGGCCTCGGCGGACCTCGAGGCCACCAAAGCCGAGATGGAAGCCACCGAGGACGCCATCCAGGTGAAGCGCGGCGAGCTCACCGAAGCCCAAGGGGAGCTTGCGGAGAGCGCGCGGCGCACCTACAAGATGGGCTCGCTCGGCCTCCTCGACATCATCGTGAACGCGACGAGCTTCGAGGACCTCGTCACGCGCATCTACTACGCGGACGCCATCCAAGACGCGCAGGCGAACGCGGTCGAGACGGTGCGCGGGCTCGAGCAGGAGCTTGAAGCCAAGCAGGCCGAGCTCATGGAGACGCGCGCGACGCAGGAGGAGACCCTCTCGAGCGTCGAGAGCTCGGTCGCGGAGCATGAGGCGAAGGTCGAGGAGGCGCAGGCCGTCTACGACCAACTCGACGCCGAGGAGCAGGCGCGCCTCGCCGCCGAAGCCGCCGCGCAGGCCCAGATCAACCAAAACGGGACGAACACGAACGGCCTCTCGAACGCCGTCCAGGCCGCGAGCGGCTCCACGGGCGACGGGGGAGCGCAGGCCGAGGCGCCCTCTGCGCCGAGCGCGCCCCAGGCGCCGTCCGATCCCTCGCCGTCGGATCCCGCGCCCTCGCGCCCGTCCTACGACTACTCGGGCGGCGACCCCATCTCCATCGCCATGCAGTTCGTGGGCAACGTGCCCTACGTCTACGGCGGCAACAGCCCCGAGCAGGGGTTCGATTGCTCCGGCATGGTGTGCTACGTCTTCGGCAAGCTCGGGAAGTCCCTGCCCCGCACCACCTACGGCCAAATCGACTACCTGAAGTCCCGCGGCACGTGGACGACCGACCTCTCCGAGCTCAGCCCAGGCGACCTCGTCTTCCCGCATACCGGGCACGTGGGCATCTACGCCGGTGATGGCATGTTCATCGACGCCCCGAAGCCCGGCATGACCGTGCAATACCGCGCTCTCTACGGCTTCTATGGCGGAGGATCGGTATGGTAGGCGGCGAGTTTGCCAGATAGGCACCCGGTTTTCGCCTTGCGCACGAGAGACCAAGGAGGGCTTTTGCCAGCACATCGCACTTCCCCGCGTCGCCTCGTCGCCATCGCCCTCGCCACGCTCGTGGCGGCGGGGAGCATGGGCGTGGCGCGCGAGGCCCTCGCCGAGCCCGCCACCGGGGAAAACACGGAGGCGGTGTATCGCCTCTACAATCCCTACGATCCCCAACACCTCTTCACCACGGACGTAGACGAATACGAATCCCGCAAGCTGGATGGCTGGGAAGGGGAGGGAATCGTCTGGTACGCGCCGAAGAGCTCCGGCGTGTGGGTCTCCCGCCTCTACAACCAGTGGACGGGCGAACACTTGTTCTCCTCGGATCAATCTGAGATCGGCACGTGCGTCGATGCTGGGTGGACCTTGGAGACAGAGTCCGGGTTCTTCTCGAGCGAGGGCGAGGAGAGACCGATCACGCGGCTCTACAACCCCTACGCGAAGGAGGATCCCGCGTCGGCGATGGACGCGCACCTGCTCAGTGTGGACGAGGGAGAGATCGCGAATCTCAAGGCCGCGGGATGGATCGTCGAGGCGCAGGAGGTGCCCGTCTACGCGGCCGCGCTTCCGGGCGAGCTCGTAGAGCCCGAGCCGGTGGAGCCGGTGGATCCCGTAGAGCCGGTGGAGCCGGTGGATCCCGTAGAGCCGGTGGAACCGAACGACCCCCAGGAGCCCGGCGAGATCGAGGATCCCCTCTACGAGCAGCGCATCGCGGTCGTGGAGTACGCGAGGCAGTTCCTTGGCTGGCCGTACGTCTATGCGGGCGAGAGCCCCGAGGAGGGCGGCTTCGACTGCTCGGGCCTCGTGCAGTACGTCTACAAGCACTTCGGCTACGACCTTCCGCGCACGACATACAACATCGAGGCGTACCTCAAGCGCACCGGCGCCTGGAAGACGAACATCGAGGACATGAAGGTCGGCGACGTCCTCGTGATGAGCTACAACAGCGGGCACGTGGGCATCTTCTGCGGCAAGGACCCTGAGACCGGGCGCTACATGATGATCGACGCCGGAAACTACACCACGGGCGTGATCTACCGCGAGCTCTTCTATTACTACCATCCGGAATACAATGGCCCGCTCCTCGGCGGCGGATCCATCTTCTAGCGCTTTTTCGCGACGAACCAAGGAGAGAAGGGCTCGGGAACGCGGGAACCGGGCCCTTTACCTGCGCATGCTTCTACTTTACATAAGATATATTATCGCAGTTTTAGGAATCGAGGCGAATCCGGGCGTGCGCGAGCATGCGGCGTGCGTGTTCGGATTCGCGCGCTCTCGACGCCGGTGGTCTCGATCGCGCGCGGCGCTGCTCCACGCTGCCTCGCGTTCCTCCAGTCCGAGGCGCGCCGCCGCGTCGCGTAGAACGTCCGGCGCGCGTCGGCTTTCCATGATGCCTCGCACGCGCCACACGGTGCCCGGCCTCGCCTCGGCCTTCGGGATGCGTGGCGTCGACCGTTCGCGGATCGACGCCACAAATTCACCATAGCCTCGCCACGCTCGCGTTTCTCCGCATTCGATTCCAAGCGCGCGCCCGCGACCTCGGGCGTTGCGCAGCCGCCCTCGGGCCCGCGAGGATTTGCCGCGAGCTCCCTCCCGCCCCTTCGCTATAATCGAACACCCGTTCGGTTTTCAGGAGGTGCCATGGAACATCGTATTCCCGCCTACGCGCCGGTGCCCTCCCTGCCGGGGGCGCTGCCCGGCGACCGCGTGATCGCCCACGTGGACATGAACGCCTTCTACGCGAGCGTCGAGCAGCATCTCCACCCCGAGCTTCGCGGCCTCGCGATGGCCGTGGCGGGAGACCCGAAGAATCGCCACGGCATCATCCTCGCGAAGTCGCGCGAGGCCAAGGCCTCGGGCGTCTCCACCGGCGAGGCCATCTGGGAGGCGCGGCAGAAGTGCCCAGATCTCGTGGTCGTGCCGCCAAACTATCCACTCTACCTGCGGTATTCCAAGCTCTCGCGCCAGCTTTACTACCGCTACACGAATCAGGTGGAGCCCTTCGGCCTCGATGAGTGCTGGCTCGACCTCACGGGCTCCCTCGCCTTCCTCGGCGACGATCCCGAGACGATCGCGCGCGGCATATCCGAGGAGGTGAAGGCGGAGCTCGGCCTCACCGTCTCCGTGGGGCTCTCGTGGAACAAGGTCTTCGCCAAGCTCGGGAGCGACACGGACGAGGGCGATGGCGTGCGCGTGGTCACGCGCGGGAACTATCGCGGCTGGGTGTGGCCGCGGCCCGCGGGCGACCTCCTCTACGTGGGACCGGCCACCAAGCGCAAGCTCGCGGCCATGGGGATCCTCACCATCGGCGCCCTCGCGCGGGCGAAAGACGAGCTCATCCGCGAGCGCTTCGGTGTGGTGGGCGGCTGGCTCCAGGCGTTCGCGCGCGGCGAGGACGCGAGTCCGGTGAAGGAGCTCCGTCCCGGCACCTGGGACGTGGAGCGCGAGGTGAAGGGCGTGGGAAACGGCCTCACCGCGCCCCACGACCTCGTGGGCGAGGCCGAGGTGAAGGCCCTCGTCTACCTGCTCTCGGAATCGGTGGCGCAGCGGCTTCGCGAGGGCCACTGGCGTGCGCGGACGGTGAGCGTGGGCGTGCGCGACAAGAACCTCAAGGGCTACAGCCGCCAAGTGGCCCTCCCCCTCCCCACCTGCCTCACCTCGCGCGTGGCGGGGGCCGCGTGGGGGCTCATCAAGGCCTCCGAGCCCCTCGACTCGCGCCACCCCATCCGCGCGCTCCACGTGCGCGCGACCAACCTCGTGGATGCGCGCGAGCCGGCCCAAGACGACCTCTTCGGCGCGACCGAGCGCGA
Organism: uncultured Atopobiaceae bacterium; assembly: GCA_947625235.1. Classification (GTDB taxonomy): domain Bacteria; phylum Actinomycetota; class Coriobacteriia; order Coriobacteriales; family Atopobiaceae; genus CANRLS01. Next base: position 28,258 of record CANQNP010000016.1, read on the forward strand.
ACGCGCCTTGGAGCGCCTGGAAGCCACCCAGGACGCCCTTCGAGCGCGCTTCGGCAACCAGTGCGTGCGACGGCTCTCCGAGCTCGCAGACGAGCGCATGGCGCCGCTCGACATCAAGCGCGACAACATCATCCATCCCGTGGGCTACTTCGGCGGGTGAGGCGAATGAAGGGCATTGCCGGGCGCAAGAAGCGCTACGTGGCCGTGACGGCCGAGTTCTCCGAGGACGGGCAGCTCGAGCCCCGCGCCATCACGTGGGAGGACGGGCGCCGCTTCGAGATCGACGAGGTGCGCGCGTGCCGCAGGGCCGCCTCGCTCAAGACCGGAGGCGACGGCCTTCGCTACACCGTGCGCATCGGCCAAAACGTGACGCACCTCTTCTTCGAGGACCCAAGGTGGTT
>CANQNP010000017.1 GCA_947625235.1 uncultured Atopobiaceae bacterium
CAACAGGAGGAAGGCCTTTTGCGCCGCTTGGGAGTGTTTGGGATGCGGCCACGATCTTCGGCCGCGTCCCAAACGCTTCCACGCGGCAGGGTGGTAAGCACCTTGGCCTGCCCTGCGCAGGCCAAGGTGGGAAGTTTGCGTGCGGCTCAAGGCTTGCGCCTTGAGCTGCTTGTAACCCTCCGGATGGACTGCGGTCCAGACGGCCGAAGACCGCGGCCATCTGGAACCTTGCCATCCGGTTCAACATACCTGGGCGAGTCTGGATACCGCGCATCCGAGACCTTGCCATCCGGTTCAACATATCTGTACGAGTCCGGATACCGCGCGCATCCGAGACCTTGCCATCCGGTTCAACGGATTTGGTGCGAGCTTCTACTACGCCAGGCGAGGACGCAGAGGTCGGGGAAGGTCTTGGCCTCGGAATCGTCTTGCGCGAGGCGGCAGGCCACCTCGTCCACGAGCTCGAGGTAGGCCTTGCCCGTGAGGTCCTTCGGCACGACGATGCCGTACGTGCGCTCGAGGTAGGCGTTCATGAACTCGTCGAGCGCGAGGTAGCGGTTCGCGCGCGCCCAGTAGAGCGCGATCGGAAGGTTCGAATCGCCGATGCCCCTCAGGGCGCGCACCTCGTCGAACGCGGCCTCGAGCGCGGCGCGACTCTCGGCGGTTTCCTCGAGCTCGTCGGCGAGCGTGAGGGCCGCCTCGAAGCACGCCCACTCCTTCTCGCAGCCGCCTGGCACGTCGTCGGCGAAGCGCCAGTGGCGCGGGTTCAGGTGCGGGGCGCCTTGGAAGTCCTCGGGGATGCGCATCGTGATGCCCATGCGCTCGGCGATGAGGCGGATGGCCGCCCTTCGACGCTCGTCGGTGCGCACCTTGCCGTTGAAGAGCCCGAAGAACGCGAAGGGCGAGATGTCCGGCAGGGGGTCGATGCCGAGGAACTCCGCCACCACGAGGCAGGGCACGCGGTGCGTCCGCTTGAACGTGAGGAGCCTCGAGGCGATGGAGCCATAGGGGATCACCCAATCGAGGCTCGCCCCCTCCACGTGCGAGGGGAACTTCACGGAGAGCATGCGGGAGATCTGCGCGCTCGACATGCCGCCGTAGGAATCGTTCATGGATGCTCCTTTACGTGGTTCTCGGCTCGTTCGCCTTACGCCTCTTCGCGCACGAAGTCCTCGGACACGGGGCGAATGCGGCTCACATCGTAGGGCGTCGTCTGGTAGACGAAGTAGTTCACCCAATTGTGGTAGAGCAGGTTCGCGTGGGCGCGCCACGTGACGAGCGGGGGCTTGGAGGGGTCGTCGTCGGGGAAGTAGTTCACCGGGACCCTCACGTCCGGCTCTGCCTTGAGGTCGCGCTCGTACTCCCTCTTCAGCGTGTCCGCGTCGTACTCCGAGTGGCCGGTGATGAACACCTGCCGCCCGCCCTCCGTGGCCATGGCGTAGAGGCCCGCCTCCTCGGAGGCCGCGAGCACCTTGATCTGCGGGCACCTCCACACCGCCGCCTCGTCCACCGAGGTGTAGCGCGATTGCGGCACCATGAACGTGTCGTCGAAGCCGCGCATGAGCATCGAGCTCCTGCGAAGGACCTCGTGGCGGTAGATGCCCGAGAGCTTCTCCGGGAGATCCACCTTGCCGATGCCGTAGTGGTAGTAGAGCGCCGCCTGCGCGCCCCAGCAGATGTGGAAGGTGCTGTGCACGTGGGACTTCGACCACTCCATGATCCGGCAGAGCTCGTCCCAGTACTCGACCTCCTCGAAGGGAAGCCGCTCCACGGGGGCGCCGGTGATGATCATGCCGTCGTAGTAGCGAAACTTCACTTGGTCGAAGGTGGTGTAGAAGGCGAGCATGTGCTCCGGCGCGGCGTTCTTGGCCTCGTGGCTCCTCGTCTTCAGGAGCTCGAGCTCGAGCTGGAGCGGCGTGTTGGAGATGAGGCGGCAGATCTGCGTCTCCGTCTCGATCTTCGTCGGCATGAGGTTCAGGAGGAGGATCTTCAGAGGGCGGATGTCCTGGGTCATGGCCCGGGTCTCCGTCATCACGAAGATATTCTCCTCCGTGAGGGTCTTCGTGGCGGGAAGCTTGTTGGGGATCTTGATGGGCATGGGCTCTGCTTCGAATCGTGGTGGAGGATTGTCCCTAGCTTACGTGAACGCACATTCAGCAGCGAGGCGCTCTGAGAGGCCCCAGATTGTGGGGATCTCGGCGGCGTAGCGTACTTCGCTACGTAAGCCGACGAGATCGCCGCAAGATGGGGTCTATCAGAGTGCCGCAGCGAGGGCCTGGTCGACGTCGTTGATAAGATCTTGCGCGTCCTCGAGGCCGCAGGAGAAGCGCACGAGATCGCCGGAGATGCCGGCGGCCGCGAGCTCGTCCTCGTTCATCTGGCGGTGCGTGGTGGACGCCGGATGCAGGCAGCAGGAGCGCGCGTCGGCCACGTGGGTCTCGATGGCGCAGACCTTGAGGCGCCCCATGAAGCGCTCGGCCGCCTCGCGTCCGCCCTTCACGCCGAAGGAGACGACGCCGCACGAGCCATTCGGAAGGTACTTCTGGGCGAGCTCGTAGTCCTCGTCGCCGGGAAGGCCGCAGTACTTCACCCACGCCACGCGATCGTCGGCGGCGAGGAACTCAGCGAGCGCCTGGGCGTTCTCGCAGTGGCGCCTCATGCGCACGTGGAGGCTCTCGATGCCGAGGTTCAGCACGAACGCCGCCTGCGGCGACTGCACGGAGCCGAAGTCGCGCATGAGCTGGGCCGTCGCCTTCGTGATGAAGGCGCCGCCCTTGCCGAAGCGCTCGGCGTAGGTGACGCCGTGGTAGGACTCGTCGGGGGTCGTGAGCCCGGGGAACTTGTCCGCGTGCGCCATCCAGTCGAAGGCGCCGTGGTCGATGATCGCGCCCCCCACGCAGGCGCCGTGGCCGTCGAGGTACTTCGTCGTGGAGTGCGTGACGATGTCCGCGCCCCACTCGAAGGGCCGGCAGTTCACGGGCGTGGCGAAGGTGTTGTCGATGATGAGGGGCACGTCGTGGTCGTGCGCGGCCTTGGCGAAGCGCTCGATGTCGAGCACGCGCAGGGCGGGATTGGCCACCGTCTCGCCGAAGACGGCCTTCGTGTTGGGCCTGAAGGCGGCCTCGAGCTCTTCGTCTGAGCAATCGGGTTCCACGAAGGTGAAATCGATGCCCATGCGCTTCATCGTGACGGCGAAGAGGTTGTAGGTGCCGCCGTAGATCGTCGCGGCGCTCACCACGTGGTCGCCGCATCCCGCGAGGTTGAAGACGCTGTAGAAGCTCGCCGCCTGGCCGCTTCCCGTGAGCATCGCGGCGGTGCCAGCCTCGAGCGCGCGGAGCTTGTCCGCCACGTAGTCGCAGGTGGGGTTCTGGAGGCGGCTGTAGAAGTAGCCGTTGGCCTCGAGGTCGAAGAGCGCCCCCATCTCGGCGCTCGTCGCGTACTTGAAGGTGGTGCTCTCGATGATGGGCACTTGGCGCGGGCCGCCGTTCTCCGGCTGCCAGCCGCTCTGGACGCAGAGGGTGCCGAGGCCCTCTTTCCGCTCGGTCGCTTCGCTCATGGGTTCTCCTTCTCGCTCGCCGCGGGCGCGCCATCATCCGCCGCGCGCTCGCCTAGAGAAGCTTAGCCCTGAAGCGCATCGATAAATCGGCGGAACGCCTCCCTGCCCGCCTCGTCTTGCTTGAAGACGCCGCAATCCTCGAGGACGTGGCAAAAGACCTCGCCCACGCCCTCGCGGATGCGCGCCGTGAGCGCCTCGCCGCGGATCTCTCCGGGCGCGATGTCCGCGAAGAGCGCGTCCGCCCACGCCGCGTGCGGGGCGGCCTCGGGATCGTCCTCGAAGGGGCGGCCCTCGATGAAGCAGCGCTCCACCGCGGCGAGCTCCCCTTTCAGGCGGGGCGGGAGGATCGCCAAGCCCATGACCTCGATGAGCCCGATGTTCTCCTTCTTGATGTGGTGGTATTCCTCGTGCGGGTGGAAGACGCCGAGCGGGTGCTCGGGCGAGGTGAGGTTCGAGCGGAGCGCGAGGAAGAGCTCGTAGACGGGGGCGCCAGTCCCGCCCTCGAGGCGACGGGCGACGGGCGTGATCGTGTGGTGCGGGGTGCCGTCGGCGTCCCTCGCCACGAGCCCCACGGCGGCGTCGCTCCAACCCCGCCAGAGCGCGAGCGTGCGATCCGCCGCGTCGAGGAGCGCCTCGCGATCAACGCTCCGCAGGCGAATGACGGAGAGCGGCCAGCGAAGGATCGCGCCTTCCACCTCGCCCTTCGCAAGCGCGAACGACTCCTCCGCCTCGGCCCCCATCATCGGGAACGCGTGGCGGCCGCCTTGGAAGTGGTCGTGCGAGAGGATCGAGCCCCCGCAGATGGGGAGGTCGGCGTTCGAGCCGATGAAGTAGTGCGGGAAGGCGTCCACGAAGTCGAGGAGCCGGCCCATGTTCTCGCGATCGACGTGCATCGGCCGGTGCGGGCGGCTCATGCAGATGCAGTGCTCGGTGAAGTACGCGTAGGGCGAGTACTGGAGGCCCCACGTCTCGCCGCCGAGCGCCACGTCGACGATGCGAAGGTTCTGGCGCGGATCCTGGGCGCCCGCGGGGTCGGTGGCCGCCCTCCCCTCGTAGCCCTCGTTCGAGAGGCAGAGGGCGCACGTGGGATAGCGGGGGCCCTTCGGCTTCGCGATCGCCGCGGCGATGGCCACAGGATCCTTCTCCGGCTTCGAGAGGTTGATGGTGATCTCGAGCGCCCCGTAGGGGCTCTCCGAAGTCCAGGAGATGTTCCTCGCGATGGCGGCCCGCCGCACGTAGCGCGAGCTCACGGAGAGGTCGTAGAGGTAGTCGGTCGCCGCCCTCGCGCCCTCCTCGAGCGTGGGGCCCTCGTTTCGAAGCGCCTGGAAGCGTCGGTTCACCTCGGAGGGACGCGCCAGGAGAAGCGCCATGAGCGCGGTCTCGGCGAGGTCGTGGGCAGACGGCACGTCGTCTTCGCCCCGCGCCGCCACGACGGCGCTTCCGAGCTCGGCGATCCACGTTTCGAGGTCGAAGTCCTCCGGGAGCTCCACCTCTACGCTCGCCGGCGGCTCATCGCCGAAGCGCGAGGCGGGCGCCGTCAAGCGCAGCGCCGCGAGGATGCGGTTGTAGGTGAAGAGCGCGTCGTCGGGCTCGAGCAGGCCCTCGCGAAGGCCATAGGCCACGAGGTCGCCCGCGCGCTCCGCGAGCCTCGCCGCCTCGTCGCGCGTCATGGGAGCCTCCACGCGCACGCGCCCTCGGGGACCACGCGATAGACGCAGGCGGAGGATTCTCCCAGCTCCTCGTCCATGCGCCGGCAGAAGGCCGAGGTGGCTTCCCTGGGCGTGAAGGCCTGGATGGTGCCGCCGAAGCCGCCGCCGTGGATCCTCGCGGCGCCCGCCTCGCCGAGCTCGAGGGTGGCGAGCGCGAGCGCCACCATGGCGGCTTGGTCGGCCGAACCCGCCACCGACACGTTCTGCAGGAACATCGCCGAACTCGCGCCCGAGCGGTTCGTGAGCGCGAGGAAGCGCTCCATGTCCTCCTCGAGGAGCGCCTGCCAGCGGCGAAGCACGAGGTCATCCTCCACGAAGAAGTGGAGGGCGCGAAGCACCGCGCGATCGCCGAGGTCGGCCCTGAGCTCGCCGAGCTTCGCGAGCACCTCCTCCTCGGCCACGTCCGAGAGCCGCTCCTTGCCGAAGGCGCGCGCCACCGCCTGCATCTCGCGCGGCACCGCCGCGTACTCGTGCGTGAGGTCGTCGTGGGAGGCGCCCACCTTCACGAGCACGAGGTCGTAGCCGAGGTCCTCGAAGCTGAGGTCGATCGAGCTCGTCTTCGGCGCGGAGGGATCCTCGAAGTCCATGAGGGAGACGCCGCCGAGCGCGATCGCGAGCTGGTCCATGAGCCCGCACGGCTTGCCGAACCAGCGGTTCTCCGCCTCCTTGGCCATGAGCGCGAGGGTGGTGGGATCGATCTCGCCCGCCGGCACGAGCGCGCCTCGCTCCCAGAGCGCCTCGAGCACGCGGCCCATCGCGAGCTCGAAGGCGGCGGAGCTCGAGAGGCCGCCACCGGAGGGGATGGTCGAGGTGAGCGCGATGTCCGCGCCCGAGGGCGCGAACCCGAGGTCCGCGAGCTGGGAGGCCATGGCGCGCACGATGGCGGCCGAGGTGCCGAGCTCGTCCTCGCGAGGGTCGAGGTCGCGGAGGTCCACCGCGAAGGGCGCGAAGCCCTCGCTCGCCACGCGAATCTCGTCGCGATTGTTCGGGGCGGCCACGCCCGCGAGCGCGCAATCGATCGCGCAGGCGACGACCGATCCGCCCTCGTGGTCGGTGTGGTTGCCCGCGATCTCGCTTCGCGCGGGCGCCGCGAAGGCGCAGGCGGGCTCCGTGGCGGCTCCGAACGCCTCGGCAAAGATCGCCCGCGCTGCCTCGAGCTGGGGTCGCACCCGCGCCTCGACCGCTTCCATCGCACCCCCCTCGTCCCGCACGTCCGCCGTCCCGCCCGCGTCGCGAGCGCGAGCCGTTGGCTCCACTATGGACGGGGGTGGACGTCTACGCCATGAGGTCTCGAGCGATGGCCGCACCGCGTCGCCCAAGCGCTCCCCGCTCGTTCGGGATCGCGCCCGCCATGGCCTCGCGGAGGAGCCTGCGGAGCACCTCGCCCAGCCACGGGCCGGCCTTGCGACCCGTGCGCTCGAGGAGGTCCGTGCCTGATATCTCGAGGTCGCGCACGCGATAGGGCTCGCCCGCGGCGAGCAGGCGGCACGCCATGGCGTCGAGCTCGTCCACCTCGAGCGCGTAGTCGCGATACGCCGGCGCCTTCGCCATGGCGTCCGCGCGCTTGATCACCATGAGCTCGCGCACGAGGCGGGGCGCCTCGCCGGGGCAGAGCTCGTCGAGGTCGGCGAGGATCGAGAGCACCGAGGCCCGCGTGGGCTGGACGGGACGATCGTGGAGCCGCACGAGCGCCACGGTGCGCTCGCGAAGGGCGTGCGGGAGCGCGAGGCGCCGCATGATCGCGTCCGCCATCTCCATGCCCTTGGCGGGGTGGCCGTAGAAGTGGCCCTGCCCCGCCTCGTCGATCTGCAGGGTGAAGGGCTTTCCGATGTCGTGCAGAAGCGCGCACCAGCGAAGCTCCTCCGAGGCCACGCCGCCCGTGTAGACCTCCACGTAGTCCATCACGCGGCACACGTGGCTGAGCACGTCCATCGAGTGGTAGCGCGAATGCTGGGCGAAGCCCTCCATGGGCGCGAGCTCGGGAATGGCGGCGAACATCGCCTCGCGCTCCTCGCGAAGCGGCCATCCGCCGCGCCCCGCCATGAGGATTCCGCGGAGCTCCGTGCCGATGCGCTCGGAGGATACGCGCGCGAGGAGGGGCGCGAGCTCGCGCACGGCATCCTGCGTGCCCCCTTCTATCTCGAACCCGAGGCGCGCGGCGAAGCGCACCGCGCGAAGCACCCGGAGGCCGTCCTCCTCGAAGCGCTCCCCGGGATCGCCCACGGCGCGGATGAGCCGGGCTTCGAGATCCGCAAGCCCTCCGAAGGGGTCGAAGAGGCCGCGTGCGGGGTGCCAGGCCATGGCGTTCACCGTGAAATCGCGTCGCGCGAGGTCGAGCTCGACACTTCCCACGAACGCCACGCACGAGGGATGCCGGCCATCGGCGTAGGGGCCGTCCACGCGGTAGGTGGTGGTCTCCACGCCCTCGTGGTGAAGGATGGCCGTGACGGTGCCGTGCGCGGCGCCGGTCTCGCGCACGCGCAAACCCGCTGCTACGAGCGCCGCCTCGCTCTCCTGCCACGGAGCGGAGGTGGCCACGTCCACGTCTCCCGGCCACGCGCCGAGGAGCGCGTCGCGCACCCAGCCGCCGACGATCCACGCCTCGAAGCCCGCGGCCTCGAGCGCCGTGAGCACGCGGCCCGCGGCCTCCGAGAGCCGGGCGCTCCCGAGCCGCGCTTCCCTATAGGCGTTTTCCGTGGCCATGGCCCAAGTATCGCAGAGCGCACCGCGCCTCCATGGCGTCATCGCGAGCGCGCCGCGCCTGAGGGCACCATTCACGAATGACGGGAAACGCATCACGAATGCAGCCATTCCCCCGACCACTCGATCATCTGGAACCTGCGCCCCTCCGGCGAACCTATCATCGAGCGCAGAGCACACGCTCAATCGTGAAAGGAATTGCCATGACCGAGAACATGAAGGCCTTCAACGAGGCGCTCTCCCAGGACGAGGAACTGGGCAAGGAGTTCGGCGAGCTCCTCAAGAACCTGCGCGCCAGCAAGATCGAGGCGATCCTCGGCTTTGCCGAGAGCCATGGCCTCGCCCTCACCGCCGAGGACTTCGTCCCCGAGCCCGCGGCGGAGATCTCCGACGAGGAGCTCGAGGTCGTCACCGGCGGCATGGGGCTCCCGGGGGATCAGTGCAGCCTCTTCGGCGCTGAAGACGAGCCCATGATTCTCTGGTACTAGCGCCCGATCGCGACCGATCGATGTCGCAGGCCTCGCATCGGATCATCCCGATGCGAGGCCTGCGCTCAGATCACGCGGGGCGCGCGCCCCATCGCCCTCCCCCACATGCGCTTTCGCCTGAGACAACCCTATCGCCTGCGGTCGTGGCGGGGCCTCCCGCGCGTGCTGCTCGACGCCGATCGCCTCGCGCTCACGCCGCTCTCCGAGGAGGAGTTCGCCTGCCTCGAGCTTTGCGATGGGAGCGTCGACCTCACCCTCCCCACCATCCCCGACGACACGCGGCAGGCGGCCGCCAACCTCGCGCGTCGCGGGATCATCGAGCCCTGCGCGCCGGGCGAGGGCATCGCTCCCGAACAGGCCCACCGAAGCTTCCCGAATCGCTTCGTCCGGCTCATCCACTGGTCCGTCACCGGACGCTGCAACTACCACTGCCGACACTGCCTCATGGACGCGGGCTCCGCGGATGCCGTCTCGAGCATCGCGGGCGGTGGCCTCGAGCCGAGCCTTCACGAGATCGAGGCGATCGTCGACCAGATCGCGGCCTGCGGCGTTCCCGCCGTCGCCCTCACGGGCGGCGAGCCTTTGCTTCGGGAGGACTTCGGCGCCATCGCCGAGCTCCTCAACCGCCGCGGCATCCGCGTTGCCGCCATCTCCACCAACGGCTCGTTGGTGTCGGAAGGACTGCTCGACACCCTCGAGGGGCTCGGCCACCATCCCCAATTCATCCTCTCCTTCGATGGGGTGGGCCACCACGACTGGCTTCGCGGCGTGCCCGGAGCCGAGGCGGCCGCGGAGCGCGCGATCCGGCTCCTCGCCAGACGCGGTTTCCGCGCGGTCGCGACACTCACCGCGCACTCCGGCAACGTGGATTCGATCGTGGAGACGGCGCTCGCCCTCTCCTCGTGGGGCGCGAGCGAGCTTGACGTGTCCCTCATGTGCGACGAGGGACGCTGGAGCGAGGGAGCTAAGGGACGAGCATACCGCTCGCTCAGGACGGCGGAGCTCGCCGAGGCGCTCATCGCCGCCATACCCGCCTACTACGAGGCGGGACGCGCAAGGGGCAGGCTTCCGCTCGAGCGCCTGAGGCTCGGGCCGATGCTCACGGTCTCCGCCTCGCATCCGAGCGATTTCCGAATCACCGTCGAATATCCCCCTGGCAAGCGGGCGAACTATCCGCTCATGCGCCGCGAGCGCCTGGAGCCCTACCTCTCCGTGGAAGGGCGCCTCATGCCCTCGATGGTCTTGGCGGGAACGGAGTTCGCCGAGGTGCTCGGCGGGCAGCCGTTCCCGCTCCTCTCCGAGGTGCCGCTTCGGGAGATCCTCTCAGACTCGCCCTTCCTCGAGTACGTGGGGGTGAGCGTCGAGGACTACCTGCGGGAAAACCCCGCGTGTGCCGCATGCCCGCACTTCCCCGCCTGCCTTGGCGGGTCTCGCGTGAACGCCATCCTCCGCGATCCGGCGCACCCCTTGGCCCCGGACCCCCTCACCTGCGAACTCTTTCGCGATGGCTGGGTCGAGCGCACCCGCGCGGTGGCCACGGAGGCGGCGCGGCGCTTCGCGGAGGACGGAGCGCGTTGAGGGGATCTTCCTAGAGATTCCAGCCGAGATCGGGGCCCTCGACGGCGAGGAGCGGCTCGTGGCCCGGCACGGGACGCGGGTCGTTCGGCTCGCGCCTTCCGGCTTCGGCGAGGAGCTTCGCCATGACCTTCGGCACCCCCGCCTTCGCCTCGGCCGGCAGCTCGAAGGGCTCGTCCGCGTCGTGGGGCGCGCGGTAGTCGGCCGCCCCCGGCACGCCGAGCCCCGCGAGCTCGGCGCGGAGCGTGTCCACATTGCCCTCGAAGCGGATGGCGCGCATGCCGGCGCGCGAGGCGCCCGCGCAGTTCTTGGGTGAATCGTCCACGAAGACGCATTCCTCGGGCGCTAGCCCGAAGCGCGCGCAGAAGAGCTCGTAGATGGCCACGTCGGGCTTCATCACGTGCTCGAAGGCCGAGACGAGCACGCCCTCGCAGAGCCCGAAGATGGGGATCCTCGGCGCGATCCCGCGGAAGCGCTCGCCCGCGTTCGAGAGGATGTAGAGGCGCGCACCGGCCTCGTGGAGCGCGAACGCGAGGCGATTCGTGGCCCACATCACCGGTTGCAGGTCGTGGTAGTGGGCGTAGGTCTGCTCGAGCGCGCCATGGAGGTGCGCCGGCAGGCGACCCTTCGCGATGGCGAGCATCGTGGGCTCGCTGAGGGCGCCCGCGTCCACGAGCGGCCACTCCGCGGAATCGAAGATCGAATCCGCGACCGCGCGCGCCTCGCCCTCGGTGTTCGCGTAGTTCAGGGCGAAGGCGAAAGGCGTCCAGCCCATGAGCACGTTGCCCATGTCGAAGACGACGTTCGTGATGGCATCTGGCATGGCGGTTCCTCTCGTCCACGCGAAGGGGCGGTGCCCAAGAGAGCACCGCCCCTCAGTCTAGACCGCATGCGGCGCGATTCACGCTCCGTAGGCCTCGCGGCGAGCGATCACGCCCCAGGGATCGGTCATGTGCGGCTCGGCGCCATCCCAGAGCTCGAGCGTCTCCTCGTCCACGAAGCAGCGGCGCACCACCACCTCGCCGGAGTAGAGCCGCCACCAGTCCTCGGTGATGGTGAAGTAGCCGTGGTCGCAGGAATCCTCGCCCCAGCTGTTCTCCACGCGCCAGGCGCTCGGACGGCCGTTCGCGGCGCGCGAATAGCCCTGGAGAGTCATCGCGTGGGTGAGGTAGGCCTCGCGGAGCTCGAACATCTCGCCCTTCTCCATGGAGAGGTCGATGTCGAAGAGCCCGTCGAAATCCATCGTGTCGAGCCCGAGGATGCCGGGGAAGTCGTCGAGGGTGCGAGGCGAGTTCTGGCCGACGTTGCAGCCGAAGTAGCAGGCCTCGCCCGCGTCGAGGGACGCCATCACGGCGTCTTCCAGCTCGTCCATGGGAACGTTCAGGAAGCGCATGGGCTCGCCGTCCACCACCGAATCAAGCCAGCGCACGCCATAGGCCTGGTGGTACGGGAGGTCCTCCAAGGGGAAGGAGATGAGGTCCACGTAGTCGGAGGCGTCGTAGTCGAGGTAGTCCTTGGCGAAGGCCTGGGGCGTGAGGTTCGGGTGCGTGAGGATGCGCTTGGAACCCTTGCGCTCCGTGGGATGGCCGCCCGGGCCCTCGAGGGGGCCTTGGATCTCCACGGTGGCGCCCACGTGGTGCTCGTCGTCGAGCGTGGCCTCGGGGCCCAGCTCGGCCACGAGGTCGAAGCGCGCGGGCGGCTCGCCAAGGCACACGCAGAGCACGCGATGCACGGCCCCGAGCATCTCGGCCGCCTGATCGCGAAGCTCCTCCTCGCCCGCCCCCTCGCGAAAGGCGCGACGCAGCACGCTCGCGTCCTTGCGGAGCAGCCGCTCGAGCACCTTGTTCATCGCGTCGGAGTTCTCCGAGCACGCGGTCTCCGGCATCGCCTCGGCCGGCACCATGCCCCACTTCTCGATGAGGTTCGCCGCGAAGCGCCACTCGCCGCCGTCGGGGATGGGGTGGCGCATGAGGTGCTCCACCACGCGATCGTCGTAGGGACGATCGATGGTCTCGATCACATGGCCGAGGAAGGAGTTCGCCTTCTCGAGCTTGTCGAAGAACTGCCCGTAGGCGTGGGAGAAGTCCACGTTGCCGCAGTCGATGGCGCGTGCCCAGCGCTGCCTGAGCGTGTTGTAGGTGGTGAAGAGCCAGCAGCGCCCGGTCTTCTTCTGGTTCGTGACGAGGGTGGGCGCCTCGAGCGAGACGTCAAAGGGCTGCGTGTGGGCCCTGAACGCGATGGGGTTGCGCGCCGCCTTGGCCACGCCGTCGGCCGTGACGGCGTTTCGCGCGATGCGGTTGGCGCGGCTTCGCGCGAAGCGCTTCGTAAGCTCGTCGACGCGCTCGATCTCGAGGGGGCGCGCCGGGTTCTTGGCCTCCCCCGCCCTCTTCGCCGCCATCAGTTGAGCTCCGCGAGCGAGCCCATGGGATCCCACGGCGCGAGCTTCGTGACCTCGCCCTCGTAGGCGGCGAGCTCCTCTTTCGTGAGGTACTTCTTGTCCACGACCACCTGGTAGACGTATTGGTCGAACCACTCGTCCGTGCAGACGTCGAAGCCCTTGCGGCCGTGGGCCTTGCCCCAGCTGTTCTCGATCTTCCAGAAGGCGGGCTTGCCGTCGCCGTCGAAGTCCACGCCCTCGAGGACCATCGCGTGCGTCATCGCGCTCTCGCCGTACATGAGGCGATCGGCGCGATCGAGGCAGTCCTCGATGCCGAAGCCGAAGAGGTCGTCGACGTCGATGCCGTGGACGTCCATCACGCCGTCGTTTCGAAGGAAGCTCTGGTCCACGTCGCAGCCGAACCACACGGGCAGCCCGTCTTTCATCTGGGCGATGGCGGCGCGCTTCAGGCTCTCCATGGGCAGGTTCACGTAGCGCACGCCGCCCGCCTCCTGCACGTTGCCGAGGCGGCTCACGGTGTAGGCGTGGTAGTAGGGCTTGTCGGGCGTCCCCGCGGAGATCACGGAGATATAGTCTTGGACGTCCATCTGGATGACGTCCTTGAAGAAGCCCTGCGGCGTGTAGCGGCCCGAGAGCACGAGCTTGTCCGACTTATCGCGAAGGCGCACGTCGAATTCCCTCGGGGGCTCGCCGAGGCAGGTGACGAGCAGCGTGTAGACGTCCGCGACCATCGTCTTGCGAAGCTCGTCGAGCTCCTCGGCCGTGGCGCCCTCGCCGGCCGCCACGCGGATGCGCTTCGCGCAGCCTCGCAGGTAGCGCGTGAGGTAGAGGTCCATCTCGCGCGTGGCCCTCGAGCAGGCCGTCTCGGGCATGGCCTCCTTGGGCACGACGCCGTACTTGAGCACGAGGTCGCGCAGCATGTCCCATTGCCCGCCGTCTTGCACGGGCGCCTGGAGGAGGAACGCCACGAGGCGCGTGTCGAGCTCCACGCTCGCGGTGTCGATCATGTTGTTGAGGAACCAGTTCGCCTTCTCCAGCTTGTCGAAGAAGAGGGGGTAGGTCTGCGAGAGCTCGAAGGTCTTGAGGTTCAGGCGCTCGATCACGCGGGCGCGCATCGTGTTCAGCGAGGCGAACATCCAGCAGCGACCGGTGTGCTCCTGGTCGGTGGGATCGCCCTGGCGAAGCTCGAGGTCGAAGGTCTCCCCCACGGCGCGGGGCGCCTCGGGATTGCGCGCGGCCACGCGGATCCCGGCGGCGGTGGTGGCGTTGCGCGCGATGATGGAGGCGCGGTCGCTCCTAAGGCGCTTCGACACTTCCTCGAGATCACGCGCGGTGACGGCGCCGGCCTGGACGAGTCTCTCTTCCATTGCCCTGCTCTCCCCTCGAATCCGCACAGCTGCCCCGTGGCTGCGCGTCGCCCGATTGTTTCCCCTTTGTTGCAACCTTACCAGCTTTTCCGCATGGCTTTCGCGCCGAGGCGAGGCCATGCGGGATCGCGACGTGGCATGGGAGGGGACCTGCGCCCCAAACGAGCGGGGCGCGATCCTAGAACTGCAGGTAGCGCGGCTCGCCGACGCGGCAGAGCTCCTCGCCGTTGGCGAGCTCGCGCATGGCCGCGAGGAAGGGCTCCTTGCTTCCCGCGGGAAAGCGCAGGGAGAGCGTCACGTCCTCGGCGAAGAGGCGCTCCGCCACCTCTCCCCCGCACTCCTCGGCGAGCCGCACGCAGCGGTCGTGGAGGGCGTAGGGCACGTCCACGTAGACGGTGACGCCGAGCCGCACCTCGACGATGGCGCCAAGCTCGCGCGCCGCGGAGACGGCCTCCCGCGCCGCCCCGCCGTAGGCCCGCACGAGCCCGCCGGCGCCGAGGAGCGTGCCGCCGAAGTAGCGGGTGACGACGCAGATCGCGTCCTTCAAGCCCTCGCCCTCGAGCACGTCGAGCACCGGATGGCCGCCTGTGCCCTGCGGCTCGCCGTCGTCGGTCGACCAGCGGCGGTTGTCCGCGAGCACCCACGCCACCACGTGGTGGCGCGCGTCGCGATGCGCCTCGCGCACGCCCTGGGCAAACGCCTTGGCCTCCCGCTCGCTCGACACGTGCCCCAGCCGCGCGATGAAGCGGCTCCGCTTCGCCTCGAGCTCCGCTTCCGGCTCCGCGCCCGTGGCGATGGTGAGGTAGCGATGTGTCCCGACATCCATGGCCCCACCTTATCGCAGCGCGCTCCCCTCGCCTTCGCGAAGCGTGGCGCCCGCGCACCGTTGGTCGACGCGGTGCGGCATTCATGCTTTCTCAGGCGCCACTCGTGCGTGGAGCATGTGCCAAACGAGGCGACCATCACGGGCTTTACGAGCGGTTTGGGCATACTCGCACACGACGGGGCGCGACCTCGCGCCGAGGGCCCGCGCCTCGTAGTCGCCCCGGACATGCGCCGGCGAATGGCGCCAACGGGCACGCGTGAGACAAGGAGACGCAAGATGGAAGAGAAGCTCATCGAGAAGCTGTCCAGCGCCACCTCCGCGAAGGACATCAAGGCCATGGCCGACGAGCACGGCATCGAAGTCACGGACGAGCAGGCGGAGGTGCTCTTCGCGAACCTCCAAGCCGTCACCGGCGCCGAGGGCGAGATCTCCGACGAGGCGCTGATGGGCGTCGCGGGCGGCACGTTTTCCGTGCTCTCCGGCTCGACGGACCCAGGCTACGGAAAGAAGATTTGCTAGGGAAAGGCGAAGGCTGGAGGGGCGGACCGGGATGCCGAGGCCCTTCCCCTCGCTTACCACCCCGTGCGGGGCCGCATCGGAGGCGACGTCCGGTGCGGCCCTTCGTCATGGCGCGATCCGCCGCCCCGTGCGCGACGCGAGGATTTCCTCGGCTTCGTGGAGCTCGCCGTCCGGGCCGCACGTCGAGATCTTCCGGCCGGTCTCGCGCGCGACCCTCGCCATGGCCTCGTCGATCATGTCCTCGCCGCTGATGGCGAAGTAGAGGCAGCGGCTCCGATCGCAGCCATAGAGCGGCGAGGCGCCGGATCCATCCCCGTGGGCGAGCGCGACGGCGATGGCCCGGCAGCCTCCGCCGCAGTCCACGAGGTGCGCGCAGGCGGCGCACGCCTCGTTTTCGCGCGCGAGGTCCGCGATCGTGCCCTTGGAGAGCTCGGCGTAGGGTCCCTCCTCCATGAGCTCGGCGAGGGGCGCCTCG
This sequence comes from uncultured Atopobiaceae bacterium, assembly GCA_947625235.1. Classification (GTDB taxonomy): domain Bacteria; phylum Actinomycetota; class Coriobacteriia; order Coriobacteriales; family Atopobiaceae; genus CANRLS01. The sequence continues at coordinate 15,614 of CANQNP010000017.1, forward strand.
AAGGCGTTCCCGAAGCTCACGCCCATCTCCTTCAAGCGGCCCGTGAGCGTGTTGCAGGGGATCACCTCGCCGTCGAAGTTCACGTTGAGCTCGTCCGCCCATTGCCGGCAGAGCGGGTGGCGCATTCCCCAGCGCCGCCTCAAGGGGTCGCCCTCGAAGCGGCTCTTCATGTAGGTTCCCTTGCGCGCGTCGAGGGTGAGGACCTGCCAGACGTAGACGACCATGGGCTCCTCGGTGCGCATCCACCTCTCCGCGAGCCCAAGCGCGACCTCGAGGTACGCCCTCGGCGAGAGGGTCTCGTCGGCACCGCCGTTTTGGAGCCAGCGGGGCGACTCGCTCGTGCGCGCGACGCGCGTGAACTCGACGCCCCGACGCGAGAGCTCGAGGAGGCTCTCGAAGAGCGTGTCGAGGTTTCCCTTCCAGACGTTCAAGTTCACGCAGACGGGGAAGCCCTCCGCCACCGCGAGCGAGATCCGCTCGAGCGCCTGCCGCTCCGCGCCCTCGCGGTTGCGCAGCCAGTCGTGGTGGCCGAGGCCGTCGAAGGAGACGTTGAGGGAGGGGAGCGGGTCCATGAACGTCTTCCATTCCTCGAGCAGCTCGCGCGTGAGGAGAGAGGCGTTCGTGTTGATGTGGCCGACCATCATGCCCCGGACGTAGATCTCGCGGAGGAGCCAGGGGAAGTCCGGATGCACGAGGGGCTCGCCGCCGGTGAGGTTCACCTGCTGGAAGCCGCAGGCCTCGATCTCGTCGAGAAGCCGCTCGAGCTGCGCGCGGCCCATCTCGCCCAAAAGCGGCGCATTGTCGCTCGCCATGAAGCAGTGGCGGCAGTTGAAGTTGCACCTGCCGGTGACGGTGAGCCGCGCCGTCGACATGAAGCGGTTGCGCGCGGTCCTCAGGCGCTGCCAGGGATGGAGGGAGGGCGCCTCTTCGCCAGCGCTTGCGCAGGCGGGCGCGATGAGGCCCTTCTCCAGCAAGGAGCGGAAGGACGCGGAGGCGAGCTGGTCGGGTGCGAGCGGCCTCTCGCCATCGCAGGCGAGCGCGAGCCAGAACTCCCCCGCCGACAGGGGCGTGGCGCCGATCACCCCACGCCGCACGGCGGCAAAGGGCACGTCGGCCCAGCTCCGCAGCGCGACGCCCTCCGCGAGGATGTAGCGATTCTCGGGAGCGGTTTCATTTCTGCCCATGGCACTCCCCTCGCAAAGGCCCCTCGGCCACATCAGAACTTCAGGTCGTGAATCCGCTGGACACCGCACGCGTCGCACAACTCGTTCAGGCGCCTGTCGAATGAAAACACCGTTGCGTCGAGTCTTCTCGCGAGAACGAGATAGGCGATATCGTAGACGGGATGATTGAGTCTCAACGCCTCCGTAAGGGTTTCGGGAAGCAAGTCCTCGGTTGGCCAAAGCATATCCATGAGCGCCAGGCCATTGTTGTAGAAATCAACGGCGTTCCTCGAGTTGATTTCCTTGCGGATGACCTGATTTCGGACGGCACTCGCCATTTCGATACGAAAGAAAGTCGGGGCAATGCACGTCTCTTCCGGAGCCATGAGACCCTGGAGCGATCGCCCATCGATTGAGTTCTTAACAATCTCGACCGCCGCGCTCGTGTCCAGAACGATCATGCTTACTCGCCCCTTACATATGCGTCGAGATCAGCAAAGATTTCCTGCTTTTGTTCCGGCGTAAGCGACGGAAGGCTTTCTATGATCTGGCGATCGCGCTCTGCGCGCCCTTCCCTCACGAGTCGCGCCGAATCAATGGGATCGTCTTCAGACCCGATGGGTCCTCGGGCGTCGATGCGCGCAAAGAGCTCTGCGCGCCTTTTCGCCCGGCGCTCCCGCTCCTCGGGATCCTCTTCGAGCGCCCTCAGCCACGACGCCCTCGACTCGCGGAAGACATGATCGCCCACCTTCGCATAGATCTCGTCCTGCGCGTTGAGCCCCTTCACGATGAAGTAGACGGCCTCCTGCGAGAGGCTCCGCCGATCGAGCTTGGCCCGCTCCTTCAGCTGCTGGTACACGTCGTCGGGAAAATCCCTCACCTGCAGGGCCGGCATGGCGCTCCTTCCGTCGTTGCATGCATAATTCATGAATATAGCATAGTCATGCGCAAGAATACTCGATGATCGTCACGCTGCAATGACGCACAGGGCATGCCCCCTTTGCTACACTCCCCTTCGCGAAGTGGGCCAGACGGCCGCGCTCGAGGCGTCTCGTCTCGTGTGAGGAAAGTCCGGGCTCCACAGGGCAGGATGCCAGCTAACGGCTGGGCGGAGCGATCCGACGGAAAGTGCCGCAGAAAAGAAGACTCCCAGTGGCCCCGGCTCGCGCCAGGGCAAACGGAAAAGCTGAAACGGTGGTGTAAGAGACCACCAGCGTCCCGGCAACGGGGCGGCTTGGCAAACCCCATCCGGAGCAAGGGCAAATAGGAGCGCAAAGGGCTGGCCCGGCCTGCGCTCGGGTAGTCCGCGAAGAGGCCGGCGGCGACGCCGCGCCCAAGATAAATGGTCGTCCATGACAGAACCCGGCTTACAGGCCCACTTCGCATTTTCGTTGACGCTGCGGCTTCCCGGTGCACCCGATCTTCGCGCGATCTCGGGAACTTACGTGGTACGCACGCTAGGGGGCCTCGGCGAAGAGGGTGGTCGCATAGAGGGCCGTGAGGCCCTCTTCGAGCCGGTCGAATGCGGGGATGTAGACGTCGATCACTCGATTGACCACGGCCTTTTCGGCGGATTCATCGTAGATGTGCGACAGGTCGTTTCGGGCATTCAGCATTTCCAGCCACACGTCCTCGTCGAGGAAGTCGTAAGTGGAGAATGCGGCCTTCAAGATGGTTCTGGGAGAGCCGGAGGCAGCGGCCTCGACACCCTCGTACGCAAGCGTCTCCTTCAAGAGCTTCCATGCGAGCTCGAGTTCAAGCGAGAACTTGCTCGCAACACCGCTCATCACGAACTCGTCCTCGAGGTCGACGGCATCGGCGCGCCTGAGGACATCGAGTTGCGAGCGGAAGTTGTCATATTTCTTCATAGAGGAGCCTGCCATCTCGCGCAATCATGGCTCTGAGCTCGTCCGAGATCGGAGCGTCCAAATCGACGAAGTCAAACTTGAGCAGCGTAGGCGTCTCATCCTCGACCTCAAGCCCGAACCGCACTTGGTCTCCGCCGGAGAGCGCCAAGTCGATGTCACTCTTTGGATGGTGGTCGCCTCGCGCCCTCGACCCGAAGAGGATGATCGTGCGAATTCCCCGCCGTCGCGCCCGCGCGCGAAGGTCGTCGATCACTGCTCGCTTTATGCCCGTGTCCGCGAATTCATCCATGCCCGACACTCTACTTGATCCTGCGCATGTGCTCGCGCGCCATGCACGCACGGCGCGCTTCCTGCGATGAGGGGACGGCCTTGAGGCTGTGCGCGAAGGACGGGTGGGACTGCACGAATGGGGCGTAGGATGGCACGAATGCGCGATCGTGGATTGCGCGAGGGGTTCTGAGGGGTATTCGAGCCTCGCGGTGCCCATAATGGGTTCAGTACGTTCGGTCGAACGAAAGGAAGACCAATGAACGAGAAGGTCAAAAAGTTCTACGAGGTCGTCTCTGCTGATGACGCGCTCCAGGCCGAGCTCGTCACCGTGACGGAGGGCGTCGACGTCGAGGGCAGCTCCGAGGAGGAGGCCCGCACCGCCATGGCAGAGGCCATCGCCGCCTTCGCGGCCGCGCACGACCTCGACCTCACCACCGAGGACATCCTCGCGGCCGACGCGGAGACCGCCGCCGAAGGCGAACTCTCCGAAGACGAGCTCGAGGCTGTCGCCGGCGGCGCCTGCGGATGCGTCGTCATTGGAGCGGTGAAGGGCTGCTTCTGCTTTGTGTACGGCGAGCACAAAGACCTCTCAACGCAGAAAACCGAGGGGATGGCTTGGGATGGCCAATGCACGGGCCTCGGCGGCACGGGCAGGAGCCTCGAGAAATAAACTTCACGCGGAGCGTCCGCCATCGGCGGGCGCTCCGTTTTCGTCGCGTCATCGCAGCACCCATGCGGCAGGGCGAGAAGCATCAGCCATGGCGTACCGCGAGGGCGGAGGACGCATGTGTGGCAGCTCAAGGCTCGCGCATTGAGCTGCTTTTTTACCCTCCTGCATGACCGCAGTTCGAACACGCGAAGGACGGTTAAAAGCGCACGAAAGCGAATCCTGCGGCCCCGCTCATGTGTTTGAAACCCACTCTTCCCCCTCGCAGGACATAATCAGCCCAAGTACGTGGACCCAAGTGAAAGGAAGTCCCATGAACGAGAAAGTCCAGAAGTTCTACGAGGTCGTCTCCGCAGACGACGCGCTCCAGGCGGAGCTCGTCACCGTGACGGACGGCGTGGCCGTCGAGGGCGTCTCAGAGGAGGAGGCCCGTGCCGCCTTGGCGGAAGCCGTCGCCGCCTTCGCGGCCACCCACGATCTCGACCTCACCGCCGAGGATATCCTCGCGGCTGATGCGGAGGCCGCCGAGGGCGAACTCTCTGATGCGGAGCTCGAGGCGGTGGCGGGCGGCGCAAAATGCGGGTGCGTCGTCGCGGGAGCGGTGAAGGGCTGCTTCTGCTTTTTCTACGGCGAAAGCAAAGGCCTCTCAACGACGGAGTCCGAGGGGAAGGTCGGCGACGGCACATGCGGGATCACCGGCGGTACGGCCGACAAGCTCCTCTGGTAAGAACTTCACGCGGGGCGTCCGTCACCAGCGAGCGCCCCGCTTTTTACGTGTCATCAGGCCCTGCTCAGGTCAGGGCCTGATGATTCTGGCAAGGAGTCAAACCAAAGGTAAGCGGAGCTACTCCTCCGTCTCAGGCGGCAGCGCGGAGGCATAGAACTTCACGTCCTCGCCGGTCCAGCCTTGGCGCTTGCAGTCCTCGTACTCGCCCTCCTTGGTGGTCCAATGGTGGGTGCCGACCGTTGCGTACTCGTTGTAGAGCTGGTAGATGGGGTAGGCCGCACCCTCGGCCGCGTCCGGGTCCACGCTGTAGAAGATCGGCACGCCGTCGTTGTCCCACTGCCAGCCCTCGCCCACGCGCTGCTCCGCCTCGGCGTGGTCGGCCGTGTAGTAGTGGTCGCCGCTCCAGTGGTTGTAGATGCGATAGACCGGATCTCCCGCGCTCGCACTCGCGGGCGAGTACCAGGCGATCTTCTCGGGAGTCCAGCCGTCCTTGGCGCGGTCGTCGTATTCCTGCTTGTTCGTCGTGAAGAGGTGCTCGCCCGTCCAATGGTTATAGAGGCGATAGACCGTCACGGTATCGGCGAGAGGCTCTGGGTCGGGGTCGGGATATTTCTGCGGCGCGTGGAATATGGGCGTGGGCGTGAGTGCCTGATCCGTTCCGTCGCCTACGAGGCCATAGCCCCATTCATAGAGATTACCGTTGGCGTCTATCGCCGCGCTGGTCTGCCAGCCGAGAGAGATATCGACAATGTCAAACAGCCCATCTATCAGATGCGGGCTATCGTATCGACGGTAATCACCCAAGGGGTCATTCATGAGCCAATGGCCATCGCCGATTTGCCCGAAGTCGTTCTGTCCCCACATGTAGAGCCTGCCATCGGCCGTCACGGCCCCCGTGTAGTCGTTCCCAGCAGAGACCATCACCGCCGATGGGACGCTCGACATTCGCTTGGGCTTGCTGAGATATCCGTCTCCGGTTCCTAATTGTCCTGCATTCGAGCTTCCCCAGGTGTACACGCCGCCGTCGGTCGAGAGTGCCACGGTGTGCATGTAGCCGATGGAAACTGCTTTCATCGGTGGGATACCAGAGACCTTCGTCGGGCGATACTGGTGCTGTCCGCTGCCGTCGCCGAGCTGGCCCCTGTAGTTTTCGCCCCACATGTAGAGCTCGCCATCCGAGTTTATCACCGCTGCCGTCTCGGCAGCCAAGCTCACGGTTTTCAGCCCGGAAAGACCCTCTACCTTTCCCGGTCTGTGCCGATCTGTTGTGCTGCCATCGCCCAACTGACCGAAGTAGTTCTCTCCCCACGTGTAGAGTTCACCGTCGACCGTGATTGCCGCGCTGAATCCATGGGCGTAGCCCTCTACCCATGAGCCACCGCACTTTGATGCGGCGAAATCTGCTATTGGTGGCAAGCCCTCCACCAATTTCGGCACCTTTGAGTCGTTCGTCGTGCCGTCACCGAGTTGTCCGAAATCGTTCTCCCCCCATGTGTAGAGATCACCATCACGCGTTACGGCTCCGCAATGCATCTTTCCTATCGAGACGTCATCGACCTTCGGAAGCCCCTTCACCAGCTTTGGCGTCACGGCATCGACTGTGGTCCCATCCCCGAGTTGCCCGAAGTTGTTATCTCCCCACATGTAGAGTTCGCCTTCGGACGTGATGGCGGCACTGCAGTACTGCCCAAGGTCGCACTTCACGATCCTGTGGCCGGTGACGGCAAGGGTGCGTAGAGCCTGAGCGTCCACCTCGTCCATATCCACCTCGTCTGCCTGCGCCGGAGTGGCGGCGCAGAGGACGAGGCCGATGACGAGGGTGAGGAATGTGGTTACGAAGATGGCGAGGGAGCTTTTGCGGGACGCCTTGGGCATGGCGGCTTCCTTCCGTGCGTGGGACAACGTTCGGGCGGAAGCCGTGGGGAAGCCCGCTAAGGGCGGCATCCGCCTTGGTTGCCACACCAAGAAGGAACCCAAACTCGTTGAGAAGCCTCGATAGGCAGATGCCGCCCTTGGCGACTTCTCAACGAGCGCAAAAAATGGTTCCCTCGCGAAGGAGGTTCTTGATGTGGCGCTTCCATCATACACGGTCGCAAACCAACCCCGGCGCTCCACGAGATCGCGACAGGGCGGTAGCACGAACCCGCGGGATCGCGCGCGACGGGTATACTTATGGCAACAGGCGAGACCCGCTCCTATCGCGTTAGGAGTTCAGCGGGCGACGCTGGTTATTCGAGGCCGGGTTTGCCCCCGGCCTCGGCGTGTCTTTCAGCGGGTGGTTTCCGATGTCTTCGTTTCTTGCTCGCGAACTCGCAGAGCTCGAGGGCAAACGCGGCGATCGTTGCGATCGCCGCAAGAGTGTCGAGTGCATCCATAGCTCATCACCCCACTTCCTATCGCATAGGGTTAGGTGATGCGCCGCCCGCCTCTGGTATCTCGCCTGTTGCTCACGCCTAGCCTAGCAAGGACGCGGCGAGGCCATCGGATCTCCACTCGCGATGAGTACCATCGGGCCCTGCTCAGGGCAGGGCGTGATGATTTCGATAAAAGGCCGAACGAGGGTGCTTGCCGCGCGCCGCTTCGCGGCACACCGCAAGCACCCTCGTTCGGCTAAAAGTCAAACCAAAGGTAAGCGGAGCTACTCCTCCGTCTCAGGCGGCAGCGCGGAGGCATAGAACTTCACGTCCTCGCCGGTCCAGCCTTGGCGCTTGCAGTCCTCGTACTCGCCCTCCTTGGTGGTCCAATGGTGGGTGCCGACCGTTGCGTACTCGTTGTAGAGCTGGTAGATGGGGTAGGCCGCACCCTCGGCCGCGTCCGGGTCCACGCTGTAGAAGATCGGCACGCCGTCGTTGTCCCACTGCCAGCCCTCGCCCACGCGCTGCTCCGCCTCGGCGTGGTCGGCCGTGTAGTAGTGGTCGCCGCTCCAGTGGTTGTAGATGCGATAGACCGGATCTCCCGCGCTCGCACTCGCGGGCGAGTACCAGGCGATCTTCTCGGGAGTCCAGCCGTCCTTGGCGCGGTCGTCGTATTCCTGCTTGTTCGTCGTGAAGAGGTGCTCGCCCGTCCAATGGTTATAGAGGCGATAGACCGTCACGGTATCGGCGAGAGGCTCTGGGTCGGGGTCGACGTCAGGTGCGAGGTCCGCGATCCGCTCATAGGTGAAGGTACGGACGCCCATCTTCACGCCGTGATAGGAATCCGTGCGATTCGGGTCGGTGATCTTCACGTTGTTGCCGTACTCGTCATATTCATAGAGGCGGACGAGCGGATAGTAATCGGATTCGTTGTCGACATCCTGGCCAAACTGCACGAGCTGGCCCTTCGCGTTGAAGACGTAGTCGTCACGGCCGCCGTCGTACACGACGGACACGCGGTGGCTGCCATCCGGGTTGTAGGTGTAGGTGGTCACTTCCTGGGACGTCTCGCGGGAATAGTTCGGGCAATCCGGAGTCACCTCATCAGCCGTGTCGACAAAGCCCGTGGTGGTCACGATGTCGCAGGTCATCTTCGTGACCCGGCCCTCGCCGTCGAACTCGTAGGAGTAGGTCCTCGTCTCGGTTCCCGAAGAGTCGTAGCTCGTAGTCCTGTTCCATGTTTGCGTGGCTGTGGCCACATGGCCGTTTTGCATGGTGTAGTTCCATACACCGCGGAAGCCGTAGTTCATGCCGCCATAGCCGAAGTCGTTGCCAATCGGACTCTCGGGGAAACTCGTCCACGTGGGACCATTCGTGCTGTCATCGCCGACGCCGTGGTAGGTGACGCAGCTCCCATCCTCGCGATAGACGTAGTCCGTCTTGGACGTGACAGCGGAACTCGGCGAATCGGTCTCATGGGTGGATGTGCTCGCGATGCGCCCTTGATCGTCGTAGGTGTAGGTCTGGGCGTGCTTCGCATAGTCGTCCCCGACAACCACCGAGGCCACGTGGCCTTGAGCGTCGATGACGTAGTCCGTGTAGTACTCGTTGTAGAGCGGCGCGAGCGTGCCGGTCCTGCTCGTGACGACCCATCCATCCGCGGCACCGGGCTCGGGGATTTCGAATTGGTCCCAAGCCTGCGCCTGGGTGGGCTGCGCGATGAGCAGCCCGAGCGCCGCGAGCAAGCCCGCCGCCACCATCTTCAGATGCCTTGCCTTCATGGAGCTCCTCCCTCCGCATACGCGGATCTCCGCATTTCCCTGCGGACCCGGTTGAGAAGCCCGGATAAGGCAGACGTTGCCCCCGGCGCCTCCTCAACGAGCGCGAAATACGGTTCCCTCCCCTAAGGGATGTCTTGATGTGGCGCGACCATCATACACGGACACCAGCTCGCACCGTTTTTCATGCGCCCGGGATGGAGATACTGTCTTCGAGCCAGTCGACGGGTATACTCGATGTAGCAGGCGGGACCCGCGCCTAGACGTCAGGAGCTTAGCGGGCGACGCTTACTTCTTTCGGGGCCGAGTTCCAGCTCGGCCCCGGCGTCCTTTAGCGGGTGGTTTCCGACGTCTTCGTTCCTGCACCACGAACTTGAAGAGCTCGAGGGCGAAGGCGGCAATCGTCGAGACTGCCGCCAGCAAGACGAAAGGGACGGTTCTTATGTCTTGCGCCTCTCCGCAACGTGATGAAAACCTTTCGGGGTCGGGGGTGGACATAGTCCCCGGAGCCCTGTGGGAGCCGTAACGAGAAGGCCCTTTTTCTCGGACCACAGGAGTGGTCCGCCGGAATCAAAGCCCGTAGGCCAATGTGAGGTGTGTCACCCGAGAAAAAGGGGCCGGTGAAGGCCGGTAAACCGCGCGAGCGGGAGCCGGGCTCCGGGGACTATGTCCACCCCCGACCCATCAGTGACATTTCATTCATCGAACAGACGTTTGCGTGCGGAATTGTTGTTGAGGTTTCGGTGTAGTATTCCAAACACCTGTTCGGCGTGGCGCGGGGAGGTGCGATGGATACGCTCGCGAAGCTCGAGATCTTGGCCGACGCCGCGAAGTACGACGCCGCCTGCACCTCCTCCGGCGTGGAGCGCGGGCCGAAGAAGGGCGCGAGAGGCGTCGCGTCGAACGCGGGGTGCTGCCACTCGTTCACGGCCGACGGGCGCTGCGTCACGCTCTTGAAGGTGCTCCTCTCGAACGCCTGCACACACGACTGCGCCTACTGCGTGAACCGCGTATCGAACCACGTGCCGCGCGCCACCTTCGAGCCCGCCGAGCTCGCTGAGCTCACCATCGACTTCTACAAGCGCAACTACATCGAGGGGCTCTTCCTCTCCTCCGGCGTGCTCGGGAGTCCCGACTCCACCTCCGAGCGCATGATCGCGTGCCTCGAGCTCCTCCGCGGGCCGTATCGCTTCTCCGGCTACGTGCATGCGAAGGTGATCCCGGGCACCGATCCCGCGCTCATCGAGAGGCTCGGGCGCCTTGCCGATCGCCTTTCCGTGAACGTGGAACTCCCGAGCGCCGCCTCGCTCGAGCGGCTCTGCCCGGAGAAGCACGCGGAAGACGTGATCGCCCCCATGGCGCAGATCCAGGCGTCGATGCACTCCGGGCGCCTCTTGGGCGCGGGCGCCATGTCGCACGGCACGTCGGAGGGCGCGGGAATCGTCTATTCCACGGTGAAGCCCGAGGCACGCGCGGCAGCGCTTCCCGCCACCGGGCTCGCGCGGAGGAGTGGCCCCAAGCGAGGAGGCCCGCGAGGCGAGGCGTTTTGCCCCGCAGGGCAATCCACGCAGCTCATCATCGGCGCCACGCCGGAGAACGACTACGACATCCTCACGCTCTCCACGGGCCTCTACCGGCGCTTCGGCCTGAAGCGCGTCTTCTTCTCGGCGTACATGCCCATCGCGGACGACCCGCGCCTCCCCCATCCGGAGACTCCCGTGCCGCTTCGCCGCGAGCACCGGCTCTACCAGGCGGACTGGCTCATGCGCTTCTACGGCTTCGAGGCCGCGGAGCTCGTGGCACACGACGCGCCCTTCCTCGACCTCGACGTGGATCCGAAGCTCGCCTGGGCGCTGAGCGCGCCCGAGCGCTTCCCGGTGGAGGTGAACGCGGCGAGCAAGGAGGCGCTCCTTCGCGTGCCGGGCTTCGGGCCCGCGTCCGTGCGCAAGATCTGCCGGGCGCGGCGCGCGCATCGCCTCACCTTCGACGACCTCGATCGCCTTCGCATCTCCGTGAAACGCGCGGGGTTCTTCATCACCTGCTCAGGCGAGCGGAGCCCGCGCTTCGTCGCCTCTCCCGAGGCCATCCGAGAGAAGGTGGTGAGCGATGCCGCGTCGAGTGCCTATAATCGCGCCCAGCGAGAGAACCCTCGCCAGCTCACGCTCTTCTGAGCTTTCGCCCTCGCGCGAGGCCGACGAGGAGCGGGTGCGCGAGCTCGCGGAGCGCCTCGGCGCGCTTTTCCGCGAGATGGGCGTGGTGTGCGTGGCGGTGGACCCCACCGCAGAGGGCGTCCTCACGGCAACCGGGCTCTCCTACCTCGCGCATTGCCCCCACGCGCCGCTTCGCTTCGTGCGGCGCGACCTCGCCCAGCCCGCGCTCGGCGAGGCCTTCTTCGAGGTGCCCACGATCGAGGGCCTCGCTAAGCGGGTCTATCGCGGGTTCGCCTCCCGCTTTCGCGAGGGCTGTCCGCGCGTCCGCGGTGGCAGGTGCGCGCCGGGATGCGCGTCGAGTTGCGCGCGACGCGTCTACACCATCGCCGCCTCCGACGACGAGGCCATGCCCGAGGCGCTCCACGCCTTCCTCGTGCTCGGATTCGAGCATGGTCGCGGCGTGCGCTCGCTCGCCGCCCGAGACGCGAGGATCGCGCAGGCGGAGGCCTTCCACACCCTTGCCGTGAACGAGAGCGAGAAGGCGCGCCAGTTCGTGCGTTTCTCGGAGCTCTCGACGGGCGCGTTCTTTGCGCTCTACTCCCCGAAGGCAAACGTCCTCCCGCTCGTGGCCGGCCATTTCGCGCGGCGCATGGAGGGCGAGCGCTTCCTCCTCGCCGATCCCATCCATCACGTGGCGGTGCTCTTCTCCGAGGGGAAGCTCGTCGTGGGGCCGCTCACGCGGGAGGAGGTGGCCGAGCTTGCGCGCCCGCACGCGCTCTCGAACGTGGAGCGCTCCGTGCGCGCCCTCTGGAAGCGCTTCTACGACGCGCTCGCGCTGCCGGGCCGCGGGCGCCTCGAGCGCGGCTACGACCTTCGCGCGCACTTCATGCCGAGGCGCATCGCCGATGGGCTCATCGAGCTCGACCCCGCCACGGACGAGGGCTTCGAGGCGCGCGCCTGGGAGGATGCGGTGGCGGCCGGCGCGGGTGCGGCAGGCGCGGGTGCGCTTGCGGACGCGACGGCGCGCGAAAAGGGCGCCCCCGGCCTTCCCGGAAGCGCCCTCGGATTCTTGGATGGAGGTGCGAAGGGCTAGTCGAGGTCGTCGAGCCCCGCAAAGCCGGCCGCGTCGGAGGCCGGCACGTAGACCGTGGCGTTCACGTCGACCTCGGGCGCCATCGGGGCGGCGGGCACCTCGTAGGTGGCCGGCTGCGCCGGGAAGACGGAGGAGGTGGAGGCGGGGAACGCCGTGTCGGCGTCGTCCATGAAGTGCTGGAGGAGCTGCTTGTATTCGGCGCGGAACTCCTCGCGGGAGGCCTTCAGGCGATCGATCTCGTCGAGCTCGTTCTGCTTCTCGGCGAGGGCCTGGCGGATGACCTCGCGGGCCTTCTGGTCGGCCTCGGT
>CANQNP010000018.1 GCA_947625235.1 uncultured Atopobiaceae bacterium
GAATGGTGGAGCTAGGGACGAGCCAAACGCCAGCGAGGCTTTTCAGAGTGCCCGAGATAGGGCCGATCGTGGAGCCGGAGCGTACTTCGCTACTCGAGGCTCCAGGATCGGCCCTAGATTGGGTGCTATGGGAAGCCGCAGCGTCGGCTAGAAGATGCCGCCGATGCAGGCGTACACGATGCCGATGATGCCGAGCACGACGACGATCGCGAGCAGGACCTTCTCCCACTTGCCGAGCATGGAGCTGTAGGTGCCGGTGGCGCCGTTCTGCTTGAGCCCCACGAAGAAGATGGGGATGCCGATGGCGTAGATGATGCACGCCACCATGAGGTAGTTCAGGCCGGCGGAGTACACGAGGAAGAGCGAGAAGATCGTGCCGAGGATGCCCGTCACGAGGCCGTTCGTCTTGCTGAAGCGGATCTTGGGCCACGGCTCGGTCTTCGCGATCTTCCAGAGGAAGAGGCAGCAGAGCAAATAGCACGGCATGGCCATCACGGACGTGATGGAGATCATCGTCGTCCACGCGTTACCGGGTAGGAAGTGGCAGAGGATGAGGAGCGCCTGGATGATGATGGCCGTCCAGAGCAGGGCCTTCGTGGGTGCGTCGGCGTCGTTGGTCTTGCCGAAGGACTTCGGGAAGATGCCGTCCTCGGCGGCGAAGAGCGGCATCTGGCCGAGCATGAGCATCCACACGAGCCAGCTCGAGAGCACGGAGATGATGACGCCGACGTTGATGAGGATCTCGCCCCAGCTGCCGAACTTGTCGAGCATGATGGCGGCCATCGAGGGGTTCTCCATCGCGGCGATCTGCGTTTGGTCGTAGACGCCGAGCGGGAGCAGCGAGGAGAGCACGTAGAGCACGAGGATCGCGAGGTAGCCGATGGTGGTGGCCCTCGCCACGTCGTTTTGCGAGGTGGCTTGGCCGCTCACGACGACCGCGCCCTCGATGCCGATGAAGAGCCAGAGCGTGACGAGCATCGTCGAGGACGCCTGCCCCATCACGTCGCCGAAGTTGAACGCGAGCGCCTTCGAGCCGTCCATGCCGAAGAAGCCGTGGAAGAACGTGGCGAAGTTGAAGACGGTGAGGCAGGCGATGAGGAAGATGAGGACGGGGATGATCTTGCCGATCGTGCCGATGATGTTGATGAAGCTCGAGCTCTTGGCGCCGCGGCAGGCGAGGACGAACATGAGCCAGCTGATGGCGGAGGCGCCGATGATGCTCCACCAGTTCTTGCCGCCCTCGAAGGAGCCGGGGAAGAAGTAGTTGAGCGTGCTCATGATGAGGACGCCATAGGCCACGAGCGCGAAGCAGTTGCAGATCCAATAGCCGTAGGCCACGAAGAAGCCCACGAGCTTGCCGAAGCCGCGCGAGGCGTAGGTGTAGAGGCCGTTCTTGAGCTCGGGCTTCGCCTGCGCGAGCACGCGGAAGGTGTTCGCGATGAACCACATGCCGATGCCGGTGATGGCCCAGGCGATGATGATGCCGAGGCCGCCGGCGTCCGCGGTCATGTTTTGCGGCAGGTCGTAGATGCCGCCGCCCACCATGGCCGAGATCACGACGCCGATGAGGCCGATGAGGCCGACGCGCTTCGCGTCGGAGGAGGTGGAGCTGGTGCTCTGCTGAGCGTCACCAGGCGCGACGGCGGTGGCGTTCGGGGTGTTGGGGGTGTCAGCCATGGTGGCCCCTCACTCTTCTATCAGTGCGGATGGGACGGATAGCGCTCAGTGGTGCGGGGTGAAGCTGTGGAGAACGCGCCCCGTGAGCTGGGCTCCAGCCCACGGGGCGCGCAGAGGGCGCTTACGCCTTGAGGCCGGTGAGGCTCTCGAAGCCCTGGCCCTCAAGCCAGCCCTCGAGGCTCATGCCGTTAAGGGCGCCGAAGCCGGCGTCGGGGACGGCGTGGCGCGCGAGCGTCACGTATGGGCCCACGGTGATGGCGTTGCCGATCTGGTTCGGCTGCATCATCACGTGCGCGTAGGAGATGTAGGTGCGATCGAAGAGGACGCCGCTATCGCGCCCGCACTCGACGACGGACCAGACGATCTCCTTGCGGTGCTCGTCGAGCCACGCGCACATCTCCTCCTCGTTGTCGTTCTTGGTCCAGATGCCCGCGTCCTCGATGAAGAGGTCGGCGCAGTAGTCGCGGTCGTTCGAGAGCGAGATCGCGATGAAGGACCACACGCCGTAGCCCTCGCCATCCTGAAACTCGCGGTCGGTGGCGGGACGATAGGCCGTCACGCCCTTGTTCGCGCAGATGACGTGCGAGCCGGGCGCGGGATGGTAGCGGCGATCGACGTCGGTGCCGAAGAGCTCGATGCCGGCCTCGAGAAGCGGCGCGCCGTCGTAGACGGGGAGCTTCTGGCCGTTGAACTGCGTCTCCTCGAAGAGCGGGGCTTGGTGGTCGATCGCGGGGTGGCGCGCGAGGTCATATCCCCACACCTGCCCCATCACGCCGCAGAAGGAGCTCGCGGTGAGCATGTTGATCTGTCCCACGTAGGCGTCCGCGACCTCGGCCTTGTCGTAGGTGACGATGCCGTCGATGAGGACGTCGTTCGTCTTGTCCACGACCCCGCAGGAGACCTTCAGGATGTTCACGTAGCCGTTGCCGATCGCCCCCGGCATGCCGTAGCCGTCGGACCAGTCGTTGTAGGGGCTGATGGCGGTCTTGTCCAAGAGCGGGTGGCGCAGCGTCTCGTGGCGCGAAGCCGACTTGGCGATGGTGCGGTTGTCACGGGTCTCGATGCTCATGGGGAGCCTCCTTCGGGCCCCGGGTGTCCGGGGCGCATGTGGGGTCGGGCCCTTGCGGGCGAAGGACAAGTGCGTGGCGGGTGCCATGCGCTGGTCTTTTCCCCGAAATCCACGCGCCTCGGCCGACGCGCCGATACAATTCGGCAACAGGCAAGACGAAAGCAAGACGAAAGGGACGGTTCTTTTGTCTTGCGCACAACGCTTCTAGCAGCGGAAACGCGCCAAGACAAAAGAACCGTCCCTTTTGTCTTGGCAAAGCCGCAGGTAGAGGACGCGCGCCAAGGCAAAAGAACCGTCCCTTTTGTCTTGCGGGAGGGACTAGCCGAGGAGGCCGGTGGCGAGGGAGAGGGTGAGGGCGTTCACGAGGGCCTGGCCGCCTGAGCAGCGGGCGAGCGCGCGGCTGAAGTTCGTGGGGGTGGGAAGCTCGGCGTAGGCGATCGAGATCACGACACCGTCGCCGCGCTCGGCCTGCGTGATGAGGCCCTGGTCGTTTTCCTGGATGCTCCACGTCTCGCTCACGTCGCCGGAGACGTCGAGGCGGTCCTCGCCATAGGCAAGCTCGAGCGTGAGCGTGGCGCCGGTGATCGTGTTCTCCGCGTGGGTCGCGCGCCCGCTGGAGTCGAAGTCCGTCGCCTGGCTCGTGGCGATCTCCGTGGGCTCGCCCGCGGAGCCGTCCTCGCCTTCGGCGCCGGGCACGCTCACGGTCGACTGCTCGGCCACTTCCGCGAGCGTCGTGCCGTTGTCCGCGAGGTGGTAGCTCGTCTCCCACTCGTAGGCGATGCCGCTCGTCTCATCAGTGCCGGTGCCCGTGTAGGAGAGCACGTCCTCGCCGTCCGCGGAGGTGTAGCTCGGCTGCGCGTAGGAGAGCGCGATCGTGCTCGCCACGTCGCCCAGGCGCATCTCCGCGTCGCGCGAGACGAGTGCGTTCTTGTCGTAGGCAAAGTTCAGCGTCTGGCTCGTCATGAGGTTCGGCTGGGTGCTCACGGTCTCCTGGCTCGTGAGGTTTCCCGCGGAGTCGTAGGTGTTCGTGACCTCGGTCTTCCAGCCCTCGCCCGCGATGGACCACGACGACACGGCCCACGCGCTCCCCGTCTCGCTCGAGAGGTTCAGGTATGTCTGCGCCGTGGTGGCCGCGATCTGCGCGTCGTCGCCCTCCGCCTCCTCCTCGGGCGCGGCGTTTCCGCAGGCAGAAAGCCCGAGCGCGAGTGCGAGCGCAACGAGCGCGGCGGCGAGGATGGAGCGGGGGCGGGGCATGGCGATCTCCTTCACGCGACAGGGCGCCGTGGGCGTCCGCCCCCATTGTGGCGTTTTGCGCCGCGAGCGCGTGCGAAGGGCCAGGGGCGAGCGAAAAGTCAGCGAGAGGCGCGGGGGCGTCCCAGCGCCTCGCAACGCCAGCCTAGTAGTTTTGGTAAATGAACCCCGCGGGGTTGTAGCCGGGGCCGTAGACGCCGAAGATCACGAGCGTGAGGATGGCGGCGTAGTAGATGGTCCAGCGAAGGACGATGGGCTGCCGCGCGATGGCCTGGCGGATGTCGACGCCCTTCTCGTGGACGACGTCGACGGCAATGAGCACGGCGATCGAGATGAGCATGAAGTAGAAGTTCGGCGCATCGAGCCCGAGCGAAAAGAGCGTGCCGTCGGTGAAGACGGACGCGTCGAGCTCGCCGAACGCGAGCCCCATCATCGCCACCGTCTCCTCCATGCTCGCCGCGAGCGTCACGAAGCGCAGGCACGTGATGATGGCGAACGTGCGCACCACCTGGAACACGCGGAGCCCGATGGCGTTCTCGCTGATGTGCAGCTTCTCGCGGCCGCGCTGGTAGAGGCCCTCGAAAAGCGTCGCCGACGCCACGAAGATGGCGAGGAAGAAGCCCCACCACACATACTGCCAGCCCGTGCCGTGCCAGATGCCCACGAGGATGAACGTCACGAAGGAGGCGATGGCGGGGGCGAGCGCGCGGGCCCAGGCCTTGGCCTTCTCGCCGCGCTTCTCGCGCACCCATTTCCCGAGCTTGGTGAGCCGCGGCGAGAGCGAGAGCGGATAGAACACGTAGGTGCGCATCCAGTTGCCGAGCGAGATGTGCCAGCGCTGCCAGTACTCGGCCACGGACTTCGCGAAGAACGGTTGCCGGAAGTTCTCCGTGAGCGAGATGCCGAAGATCTCCGAGAGCCCGCACACGATGTCGATGCCGCCGGAGAAGTCGGCGTAGAGCTGGAACGAGTAGAAGACGACCGCGAGGATGAGCAAGAAGCCGGTGTAGCCCTCGGTGGCGTAGCCCGCGAGGATGGTGCCCGTGAAGATGGCGATGCGGTCGGCGATGACCATCTTCTTGAGGTAGCCCCAGAGCATGCGCTGCGCGCCGAAGCGCAGGCGGTCGTAGCTGAACGCGTGGCCCTCGAAGAGCTGGTGCGCGAGGTGCTCGTAGCGGTCGATCGGCCCCTGGAAGAGCGCGGGGAAGTACGACACGTAGAGCGCGAGCTTGAGGGGGTTGCGCACGGCCTCCACGCGCCCGCGGTAGACGTCGATCGCGTAGCCGATGGCCTTGAACGTGTAGTACGAGAGCCCGAGGGGGACGATGAGGTCGAAGCTGTTGAAGCCCGCGCCGAAGAGGTCGTTCAGGACCTCGATGAAGGGGTTCGCGAACTTGTGGAAGCAGAGGATCCACAGGTTCACGAGCACCGCCGCCCACACGAGGAGCTTCTTCTTGCGCGCGAACTGCGCGCGCACCTCCTTCTTGGCCTTGCCGCCTTTCACGCCCTTGAGCGCGGCGCTCACCTTGTCGTTTTCCCTCTGGAGGAGAAGGCCGAGCACGTAGATGGTGGCGCAGGTGATGAGGATGTAGGCGATGCCCTCGAGGCCGCCCGTCACATAGAAGATGCAGCTCGCCACGAGCAGCACGAACCACTGGCACTTCCTCGGCAGGACGAAGTACGCCAGCGTGATCGCAGCGGCGAACGCGATGAATTCAAACGAGAAGAGAGACACGGATCCTGGATGCGCGCGTGGACCGCGGGCGCGCGGCCCGCGTGGACCGCGAACGCGCGGCCGGCGGAGCTACGAGAGGGATTCCACGAGCTCCACGATGGCGTCGAGCGTGTTGAAGTTCTCGGGCTCGAGCTCGTCGGCCGTGATCTCGATGTCGAACTCGTCGTTCAGCTCGCCGACGATCGAGATGATGTCGAAGGAATCAAGGATGCCGTCGTCGATGAGGGCCATCTCGCCCTCGAAGTCCACGTCATCGCGCACGCCCTGAAGGATCGCCAAGACCCGCTCTTCCATACCACGCTCCCCGTTCTCGAGATCTCGTTTCCGCGGTTGCTCGCACGTAAGGGTACATGAACGCGCCCCCTCCGGGCGCATAGCGGGAGGCCGTTCGCCATCCGGCGCGGAGGGCCTCGCCGTTGAGGACGGGCGGTCATCGCCCTCGCCAACGCGAGAGGGGTGCGATTGCGGCGAGTCTTGATAAAGCCCGCGAAAGAATCAGCTGTGATAGAACAGTGGCGTGAGAGGCGACGGGAAGGGGGCCACATGCGCTACCTGAGCGTGCTTGACATCCTCGAGGAGACGGCGGCGCGGCTGCCGGAAAAGGTCTACGTGGAAGACGAGCGGGGCGAGGCCACGTACGCCGAGGTGGTCGAGCGCGCCAAGCGCTTCGGTTGGGGGCTCTCGCGCGTGCTCGGCGGCGAGCGCCAGCGCCCCGTCGTGCTCTTCATGGAGAAGAGCGTGGAGTGCCTCTGCGCGATGTTCGGCACGCTCTACAGCGGGAACTTCTACGTGCCCATGGACGTGCACACGCCGAGGGAGCGCTTGAACTCCATCCTCGCCACGCTCGAAAACCCCCTCGTGGTGTCGAGCGAGCGCGACGTGAAGGCGCTCGCGAAGGCCGGCTACGAGGGCCCCACGCTCCGCTTCGAGGCGCTCGAGGCCACGCTGCTCGACGAGGCGGCCGAGAAAGGCCTCGCGCGCCTTCGCGCGCGGCTCGTGGACGCCGAGCTCCAGTACGTGCTCTTCACCTCGGGCTCCACGGGCACTCCGAAGGGCCTCGCCGTGCGCCATCGCTCGGTCGTGGACTACGTGGAGGGCTTCACCTCCCGCGTGGACGTGGAGGAGGGCGACATCCACGGCAACCAGTCGCCCTTCTACGTGACGATGTCCTTGAAGGACGTCTTCATGACGCTTCGCGCGGGCGCCACCATCTGCCTCGTGCCGCAGCGCCTCTTCGCCACGCCGAAGCGCATGCTCCAATACCTCGACGACCACCACGTGACGACGCTCATGTGGGTGCCCACGGCCTATCGCATGGTGTCGCAGTTCGACGCGCTCTCGAGCGTGAAGCCGCGCGATCTCAAGAAGTTCCTCTTCTCGGGCGAGGCCACGCCGATCGCCGTCTACGACTACTGGCGCGCGCACTACCCCGACGCCACCTTCACGCAGCAATACGGCTCCACGGAGACGACGGGCGCGTGCATGAGCTACACGCTGCCGAAGGGGCGGCGCTTCGAGGGCGCGCTTCCCATCGGGCGGCCGCTGCCGAACGCGGGCGTCGTGCTCCTCGACGAGCGCGACCAGCTCGTGGACCCCGCGGACACCGCGACGGAGGGCGAGATCTGCGTCTTCGGCGCGTGCCTCTCGGCCGGCTACTACCACGACCCGGCGAAGACGGCCGAGGTCTTCGTGCAGAGCCCGCTCGCCACGGCGTACCCCGAACCGATGCTTCGCACGGGCGACATGGGCCGCTACGACGAGGAGGGCAACCTCGTCTTCGCCACGCGCCTCGACGACCAAGTGAAGCTCGGCGGCAGGAGGATCGAGCTCGGCGAGGTGGAGCAGGCCTTCTGCACGCTCGAGGGCCGCGGCGCGTGCGCGTGCGTGCTCGACGCGGCGCATGAGCGGCTCGTGCTCTTCTACGTGGGCGAGGCGGAGCGGCGCGACCTCGTGCGCGCGGTGCGCGAGCGCCTCCCGAAGTACATGATCCCCACGGCCTACGTGCGCCTCGAGACGCTGCCCCAGCTCCCCGGCGGCAAGCTCGATCGCAAGACGCTGAAGCGCCTCGCGAACGACGCGTAGCGAGGGGCGCCGAGGGACATAGGGTCTTAGTGAGCGTGTGTTACCCTCGGAACGATCTGAAGTCGGCGAGGGGAAGTCACGAACCGTGGAAGCGCAGGAAAGTTCGATAGCCTCTACACATGAAATGAAGCAGGGGAAGGTCGCGCGCTGGGCCATAGCCGTAGTCCTTGGATTTTGCGTCGCCGCCGGTTATGACTATTTCCGCTCGGGTAACTGTCCCCTAACCCCGCTCCTGTTCATTCGTTGGGCCATTGCAACGATTCTCTTATGGTCGGTTCTGAAGCCGTTTTCAACGTTGCTATCCTTGCCGGTTCTGCGTGACGGGCTTGCGGCGGCAAGTCCGATTGGACGGCTAGCTGACATCGTGCTCGGAAGCGGCGCTTCGCGCACGCGGCAGATCCTCCTGCCCACTCTCGTGATTTTCCTCCTCTGGCTTCCCTACCTCGTGTGTCTTTGGCCTGGGAATGTGTATCTCGATTCGTTCTGGCAGATCGAAACGTTCACGAATGCCCTTGCCAATGGGGATTTCTCCATCGTCGAGGCGAAGCATCCTCTTTTCACGACGGTGATCTATTACGACGTTGTCGTCGGTCTTGGATCGCTTTTGGGTGTGTCCTTTCGCTCTGGCGTCTCACTTCTCGTTGGTATGCAACTCGTGGCGAGTGCCCTTGCCTTCGGCTATGCGTTCTATGTGCTGCGTACATGGTGGAACTGTCCGAAGAAAGTGGTGTTTTGGTGCCTCGTCTTTGTGGGGATCGTGCCTATCGTGCCGCTTGCGGCAATGAGCGTCTGCAAGGACTCGTTCTTCTCGTGGATCTACGTGCTCTGGCTCATCGAATTCTTCGGCATCGTCTCGCGCAAGCGTCCATCGATTCCCGCTTCGGAAGTGGCACTCTTCATCGTTCTCACGGTGTTCGCATGCCTCACAAAGAAGGTCGGAGCTTTTGTGGTCGTGATCTCCGCGTTGCTCGCGTGGGTCGTTTCGTCGTCCAAACGGCGCGACCTCTGCTTGTTGGCGGGTGGTCTCGTGGGGTTCTTCACCTACTTCCTCCTTTTGCCGTTCATCGTCTCATCCTTCGGGTTCATCGAGGACGGTCCCCAAGAGAAGCTCTCCATACCCTTCCAGCAAACGGCACTTTCCTACCTCCGACATGGCGATACGTTCTCCGATGAGGAGGTGGCCACCATGGAGGAGGTCTTCACGGTGGGCGCTGACGAGCTTCCCGAGGCGTATTCCCCAAGAAACGTAGATCCCATAAAGGGATATTCGGCGAAGGCCGGAGACGAGGCCTACGACGCATACATGCAAATGTGGCTGAATCAGGCCCTTCGCTATCCGGATACCTATATCGACGCGTTCGGTTCCATGGTGTCGCCGCTTTTCACGAACGATACGTTTCAACCGATGTTCATGAGCGATCAGCGCTTCGGCTATGGCGACGAGGTGATTGTGGACCACGTTTCGAAACCGGCCTTCCAAACCGAAGCGTCGGCGGCTGTGGAGGATTTGTACTGGTGGCTTGCGGGTCTTCCAGTCGTGAGCGTCCTCTTCATCAGCTTCACCTATGCGGTTTACGTGCCGGCACAACTCATCGTGAGTCTGATCGCGCGACGTAGAGATCTTTTCGTCTGCGTAGTTCCCGTGGCCATTTCATTTGCCGGCTTGCTCATCTCGCCAATCATCGGCGATCACTTCGAGTCGTTCCGTTACTACATGCCCTTTATCTACACGGCACCTCTCGTGGTGGCGTTCTGTCTCTCCATCGGTCAAAGCTCCGAGGCTGATGAGATGTGCGAATGGGCATGCGATTTTCCAAGGGAAGGAACTCCCGCGGCTCATATGACGGTCGTGGCTTCATCGGCTGTGGAGGAGGCCAGTGAGGAAAGAGCCCGCGAAGTCTCTTCGAATGCCCGTGGAGGATCCCGTCCGAGAGAGCCTGAGGATCATCAAGAAACCATATGAACTTCTTGTTTGGCTGGGTGAATACCTCTAAGCTTGCGCGAATTGGAAAGGCGAAGGCAGGAGCGAAGCGCGCGTGGTCTCGGGATCGTATCGCCAGTGGGAAGACGGCACGGCGCCTCTGCCGCGCCTCGGCCTGCCACGCATCGACGTGGACGGGGACGCGAAGCTCCCCGGCCAGGTGATCGACGAGCGCGCGCCGCGCATGACGGGCCCGCTCCCGAAACTCGAGCTCCCTGACTACCACGTCCAAGAGCAGTGGCGCGATGGCTCGGCGCCGCTTCCCCGCGTGAAGCGCAGGCGTCCGCGCGCGGACGCCGGGAAGGGCGAGGGATCCGGCACGCCTGCGAAGCCCGGCAAGCCCGAGGACAAGCCCGGAAAATCCGCGAAGTCCAAGCCCGAGGCCAAGCCCGCGCACCGCGAGGCAAGGTCGCGAGTCGGCGCCGAGGAAGCGCCTGAGACGCCCGCCCCAGAGCCCCGCAACTGGCCCCGCACGATCGGCCGCGGCCTTCGCCACCTCGCCGGCGTGGTGGCCTTCGCGCTCATCGGCCTCATGCTCCTCGGCCTCGTCGACCGCATCCTCAGCCCCTACCAGAACACCTCGTACATGACGGACAAGGCCGCGTCCTTCAGGAGCGAGCCTCAGAACACGGTCGAGGTGCTCTTCCTCGGCCCGAGCACCGCAGCCGACGGGTTCAGCCCCGTGGAGCTCTGGGAGGAGCAGGGCATCTGCTCCTATAACCTCGCCACGGCCGCCCAGCCCCTCTTCGGCAGCTACAACCTCGTGCGCGAGGCCTACCTTCGCCACCCGGAGACGCTCCGCACCGTCGTCGTCGATTGCTCGCGCGAGCGCTACAAGTCCTCGGAATCCTACGAGCGCATCGATCTCGACGAGGTGAGCCTTCCCGCCAAGCTCGAGCCGGTGCTCGAGTGGCAGTACAACCCCAAAGACGACAAGATGGTGTACCTGAGCTCGCTCTATGGCTACCACAACCGCTGGAGCGAGCTCGGCACCGAGGATTGGCAGAAGCTCCTCTGGCCGAACCATGAGTTCCTGCGGGGCAACGAGCCACTCTGGAATCGCGCCGTCACCGAGGCGCCCATCACCGAGGACAACCTCTACCTTCCGAAGAAGGAGCCCGATCTCTCGGCCGAGCCGTCCACCTTCGACGAGGGCGAAGTCCAGGCGCTTCGCGATCTCGCGGCCTTCTGCGAGGAGAAGGGCCTCAACCTCGTGCTCATGAAGGTGCCGGTCTTCGACGAGTGGAGCGACGGCGACCACGTGGCCATGGCAAACCTCGCCTCCGAGCTCGGCCTCGACTTCCTCGACCTCAACTACGAGCCGTTCTTCAGCGAAACCGGCTACAACCAGGACCTCGACACGCGCGAGGGCATGCACCCCAACGATTCCGGCGCCCGCAAGATCACGAGCTACATCGGCACGTACCTCCTCGAGAACGGCCTCGCCACCGACGTGCGCGGCGACGCGCGCTACGCGTTCATGGACGAGCAGGTGGCGCCCTTCCACGAGATGACGAGCGACCTCGCCCCGCTCTACGCGTGCGCGGACCCTGTGAGCTACCTCGAGACCGTCATGCAAAACCCCCGCTACACGGCGTGCGTGGGGGTGGATGCCGATGGTGTGGCGCTCCTTAGCGACGAGATGCGCCGCGACCTCTACGAGCTCGGTTTCACGAAGCTCGCGAACGCCGAGCCCGGCAACAGCTACTACGCCACCGTGAGCGACGGGGAGATCGTCGACGACGGCCTCGCGATGCGCGCCGAGCAGCAGCTCTACCGCTCGTTCTTCGAGACGGACTACATGAAGCCCTTCCACCCGTACTTCTCGCTCTTCAAGAGCTCGGACCAGGAGGCCATCGACGCGCTCGCCTATAGCCTCGAGCCCGAAGAGGAGGCGCAGCCGAGGTGGATCCTCCCGACGGACGGCGTGGAGATCGTCGTCTACGACCACGAGCTGGGCGCCATCGTCGACGACGCGGTCTTTCGCGCCGAGGCGGACCTCATACGCTACGCCGACCCGCAAACGGAGCTCGACAACCTTCTCGCCGCCGGCGTGGAGGACGGAGACCTTCCTTGGTATCTCAAGATGCTCAAGCACTACAACGATGCGCTTGCGGAGACGCTCGCATCGTATAGCGCGCAGCCTGAGGAAACGCCGGAATCCGCTGCATCGGTAGAGGACAGCGCGGGATGAAGGCGCCCGGTACGACGAGTTAGACAATTCCTATGAGGGTAGGGGCGATGATGCCCCACACGCAAAGCCCTAGTCCTATGAATGAGGACACCGAGAAGATCAGCATGGCGATCGTGGCTTGAGTGCCCTTCCTTTCAGAAAGGGCGAGGAAGACGAATATAGCCGCAAGTGAGAGAGCCCAGCCGAAATCGGCCATATAGCGCTCCGACGTTCCTGCGGAATGCGCGTCGAACGCACAAAGGAAAACCGAGAGTGCCACGAGCAGGGGAATGAACGCGGCAAGCCCTTTCCTTCGGAGTGCCATCCATACCCAAGGGGTGGCGAGAATGAAGGGCGTAGTGGGGACCGCCCATACGTACCCGCCGAATATCGGCTCTGTCGGTGCCCAACCGAGCGCATCGCCCACGTAGCCTGCGTAATTACTGCTGGGAAAGAAGTAAGGCGCCTGAGCTTGGAAGTTGAGCGGTGCGAAGAATACGAGCAACACCTGTAGGAGGGTGAGGAGGAGACGCTGCGTGTAGGTGGTCATGTTATGGCCGGTAAGGTTGTAGTATGCGCCGAAGTCGAAGGGCGAGCCAAAACGCGCGGTGTTGTACCAGGCGAGGATGAGGCCGATAAGGGAAAAGGGCGCAAGCACCGCCACGCTCTGTGCGATCGAGCGAGTTGAGAAGAGCGTTCGATCTCGAAAGACGTCACTCCAGAAAAGCGGAAATGCGAGCAGCCATACGAGGCAAAGCTGCGGGCGGCAGCCCAATATGAGGGCGAGACATATCGAACCACCGCAGAGTCTCCCGCTTGAGAGCGGGGCAGGGCCTTTCCCGGAGATTCCCGAGAAAGGTACGCGCGCGCCTATCCAAAACCAAAGCCCGAGGAAGAGAAGGGCGAGCCCGGAGATGATGGGGATGGAATAGAACCGTGGCACCGATACGAGATACGCCGCGTAGCTACCGTTGAAGCATGCGATGAACGAGAGGCAAACCGCACCATCGCTCGCCTCATGGAACCACCGATCGCGGATCCTCCACACGAGCAGCGCCATCGCCGCAATCGCGCAGCACCCGAAGACCACGTTCGCGGTCACTGTATCAAGTGCGTTGCCGGTGAGGAACTGATATGGCACGTAGAGCAAGACTGCGGGTACGACGCCGAAATACGAATAGTAGTTGCCGTCGTAGTAGGCGTGATCCCAATAGATGGGCACCTCGGGCGAGCCTATCTCGTAGCGGGCATCGTAATCGTAGGGATCCTCGAGTTCTCGCAGCTCATCGGGCACGGGAAGATCAAGGGTGAGCCTCCCGTTCAGCAAGGAATCGGCAAGGAGCGCGTACTGATCGGCCTCGTTTATGTGATGGTTCCATTCCGTGTAGCCCATGCCGTGGAGAACGTCTTGGGGCCACATGGCCATACCAAGGTAGACGAGGAAAAAGCACGCGCTTACGGCGAGGGCGATATAGGCGCAAAGTCCGATGCCATGTTTGGGCCGTGGTTTTCCTACCTGCGACATCGCAGAGGATTCGCTAAGGTAAGCACGATCTACGCGAAGACCCGCGCGAGTGGAGGGACCCGTGGCAGTGGCAGACGCATCGTCTCTGGACAATCGATCCATCGCGGTCCTCATCCCGTGCTACAACGAAGCGATCACGATCGGCAAGGTCGTGGACGATTTCCGCCGCGAGCTGCCCGGGGCCACAGTCTACGTCTACGACAACAACTCCTCGGATGGCACCGCCGACATCGCCCTCGAGCACGGCGCCGTCGTGCGCCACGAGCCGCGCCAGGGCAAGGGCAACGTCGTGCGCCAGATGCTGCGCGACATCGACGCGGACTACTACCTCATGGTCGACGGCGACGACACGTACCCCGCGGAGGCCGCGCGCTCGCTCTTGGAGCCGCTCGTGGCGGGCGAGGCCGACACGGTGGTGGGCGATCGCCTCTCGAACCAGTCCTACGAGGAGGAGAACAGCCGCGCCTTCCACGGCTTCGGCAACGACCTCGTGCGCTGGCTCATCAAGGTGCTCTACAAGTTCCGCTACGACGACGTGATGACGGGCTACCGCAGCTTCACGTACGCCTTCGCGAAGACGCTCCCCGTGCTCTCCCCGGGCTTCGAGATCGAGACCGAGCTCTCCATCCACGCCGTGGACAAGGGCTGGAGGATCGCGCAGGTGCCCATCGTCTATCGCGATAGGCCCGAGGGCTCGTTCTCCAAGCTCTCGACCTTCTCCGACGGCGCGAAGGTGCTGCGCATGATCGGCTCGCTCTTCAAGGACTACAAGCCGCTCGGGTTCTTCCTGCTCCTCGCGCTCGTGAGCGTCATCGTGGGGCTGATCCTCGCCATCCCGATCTTCATCGAGTTCGCCCAGACGGGGCTCGTGCCGCGCCTCCCCACGGCCATCCTCGCGCTTGCCTTCGCGGGGCTCGCGGTGGTGCTCGTGGTCGCGGGCCTCATCCTCGACACGACGGTGAAGGGCACGCGGCGCCAATGGGAGCTCGAGTGCTACCGCGTCTTCGCCGAGGCGAGGAAGCGCCTCGAGGATTCAGGGCGGGTCTAAGAGCTCGCGCAACGTGTGGTTGAGGCGTCGTCCTCGCGCTCGATGCGCGGTGAAGGCCCGAAGCCCGCGCGCTCGGAGATGATGTAGCGCGGGCGACCCTTCGTCTCCATGTAGGTCTTGCCGACGTACGTGCCGATGACGCCGAGGCAAAGCAGCTGGATGCCTCCCATGAAGCACACGATCGAGGTGGTGGAGGCCCAGCCCGCCACGGCGTTTCCCATGAGCGCGGTGACGACGCACCAGATGACGCCGATGAACGAGATGATGCTGATTGTGATTCCGAGGGCGATGATGATTTGCAGCGGGCGGGTGGAGAGCGACGTGATGCCTTCGAAGGCGAGCCCGAACATCTTCGAGAGCGGGTAATGCGATTTTCCGGCAAGGCGCTCCGTGCGCGCGTACTCCACCGTGGTGGACGGGAAGCCCACGAGCGGGAAGAGCCCGCGCAGGTAGAGGTTCACTTCCTCGAAGTTGGCGAGTTCGTTGAGTACGCGTGAGGAGGCGAGTCGGTAGTCGGCTGCGTTGTAGACCACGTCCGCGCCGAGGAACGAGAGCACCTTGTAGTACGTTTGCGCGCTGCCGCGTTTGAAGGCCGTGTCGCTGGAGCGGTCGGCGCGCACGCCGTAGACCACCTCGTAGCCGTCGCGATAGGCCTCGAGCATGGCATCCATGGCGTCGAGGTCGTCTTGGCCATCGGCATCGATGGAGATGGTCACGTCGGCAAGGTCGCGCGCCTCCATGAGGCCTCCCACCAGCGCGTTTTGGTGTCCGCGGTTGCGCGAGAGGCGAATACCGTAGGCACGTCCGTGCATCTGGCGGGTGAGCGCGCGGATGATGGCCCACGTGCCGTCCTTCGAGCCGTCGTCCACGTAGAGCACGAAGCTGTCCCTCGCGCAGAGGCCCTTGAGCTCGAGCGACTGGAGCTTCTCGTCGAAGAGCGGTGCCGTGAGGGGCAGCACCTCCTCCTCGTTGTAGCAGGGCACGACGATGGCGAGCGTGGGCGGCGCAAGTTCTGGCTCTTGTATGGTGTGTGGGCTCACACGCAGGCCTTTCGCCGAGGGCATCACCTGACGCTATCCTAGCGAATGTGGTGCAGCGTGAACGCACGTGCTGATCGGGAGGCCTCCTTGGGCAAGCTCATCGAGCAAATGCTGAAGTTCGGCGTGGTGGGCGTTATCGCCTTCGTGATCGACTACGGCGTGATGGTGCTCCTCGTGGAGCTCTTCGCCATGAATCCCGTGCTCGCGGCGGGCATCTCGTTCTGCGTCTCGGTGACGTTCAACTACTTCGCCTCGATGCGCTACGTCTTTACGCACCGCGAAGACCTCTCGCGTCAGGCCGAGTTCGCGATCTTCATCGTGCTCAGCGTGATCGGCCTCGGCATCAACGAGCTCCTCATGTGGCTCGGCGTCGACGTCCTCC
Organism: uncultured Atopobiaceae bacterium; assembly: GCA_947625235.1. Classification (GTDB taxonomy): domain Bacteria; phylum Actinomycetota; class Coriobacteriia; order Coriobacteriales; family Atopobiaceae; genus CANRLS01. The sequence goes on from CANQNP010000018.1 coordinate 15,964, forward strand.
TCGTGAGCTATCTCATCGTGAAGCTCTTCGCCACGGCGGTGGTGATGGGCTGGAACTTCTTCAGCCGCAAGAAGTGGCTGGACGCCCCCGAGGGCGGCTACGAGCTCGACCCCGACGTCGCGCGCGAGGTGGCCGAGGAGCTCGACGAGGCTGTGCGCGATCTTTCGCACGGGTAACGCGAGGAGGAGGATGAGGTTGAACGAGGGCGCGGACGTGGGGCGCGGGAGTGCGCGACTCGGCGGCGGCTCCGTGTGCTTTTGCGTGGCCGTCTCGCTCTTCCTCGCGGTCTGGCTCGAGTTTTGGTTTGAGTGGGTGAGCGAGCGCGGCGTCGGCCTCTTCACAGGCGACGTGGGCTTCGGCGCACTTGCGCGCATGGCGGCGGCCCTCGCCCTCACGCTTGCGCTCACGCTCTGGATCGCGAGTCGCGCGCCCGCGGTCTTCCATTGGCTCTTTCGCCATCGCTTCGCCATCGGCCTCGCGATCGTGGCGGTGTGTACGCTCGCGCAGGCGAGCGGTTCATCCATCAGCGCGTTCGAAGCACACGAGACCTACCTTGGGCCGGATACCACGATCGGGCTTCCTCGAAGCGTGCGTTCGGACGAGTGGGTCGTGCTCACGCCGTCCTTCGTGTCGCAGGAGCACAACGGCTACGAGCCACTGAGCGGCATCCTTTGCGATGGCGCGACGGACACCACGCTCGTCTACGCGCTGCCGTCGTGGTCGCTCGCCACGCTCTTTCGCCCGTTTCTCTGGGGCTTCCTCGCCATGGGGAGCGCCTACGGCCTCGCCTTCTATTGGTCCGCGCGCATCGTGGCGCTCTTCCTCGTGATCTTCGAGCTCGGACGCCTGCTCACGGACGACAAGCGCTACCCGAGCGCCGCGCTTGCCCTGCTCGTGACGTTCTCTCCGCTCGTCCAGTGGTGGCTCGCGGTGAACTACATCGCCGAGCTCCTGGTCTTCGGCGGACTCCTCGTGCTCGGCCTGCGTGCGCTCCTTCGCGCGACGAGCGTGGCTCGCGCCTGTGCCATTGGCGCGGGCATGGCGTGGCTTTGCGGCTGCTACCTGCTCTCGCTCTATCCGGCATGGCAGGTGTCGCTCTTCTACGTGTTCGTCATCCTCGGGCTCTGGGTGCTCATCACGTGGATTCGTCGGGGTGGGGTCGCATTCATTGGCGAGAGATGCATCTGGGCGAGTTCGCGTTGCGTCGCGCCGCTTGTGGTGACGGGCGCGGCACTCGCGCTCGTGGCGTTTGGCGTGCTTCGCGTGTTCTCTGACGCCTCCGAGGCGCTCTCGCTCACGCTTGGCTCCGTGTATCCCGGCTCGCGCGTGGCCACCGGCGGCCAGCCTGAGGCCATGGAACCCCTTGTCTCGGGATTTCAAACCCTCTACCTGCCGTTTTCCGAGCTCTTCGCGGACGCACCGTGGAACATGTCGGAAGCCGCCGCCTTCGTGGCGGCCTTCCCGCTGAGCACGGTGCTTGGCGTGTGGTCCGCGTGGAGGAGGCGCGACGGGCTTTGCGCCGCGCTCGTGGCGTTCCAGGTGGCGATCCTCCTCTACGTCTTCGTAGGCGTCCCCGAGCCGGTGGCGCGCCTCACGCTGCTTTCGAGCGTGCCCGCGAACCGCGTGGGGCTCGCATTCGGGCTGGTCGCGGCCATCCTCATCGTGCGTTGCGTCGCCCTCGGCATGGTGCGCGAAGCGGGTGGCGCGCCGGCTCACTGTGCGGTGAGGGCCAAGGAGAGCGGGTCGCGTTTCGCCCATGGGGTGGTCTTCTTCGCGTTCCTTGCGCTCGGCCTCCTTCCCAACCTCTGGAGCCCCGAGCTTTCGTATCGCCTTTGGCATCTCGCGCTCGACGTGGTGGTTGCTTCGGCTTTCGCCTGGATGATCGCCGACATGTGGCACCCCTTGCGCCAAGGGCGCGAGCTCTTCCTCTTCGCCGCGCTCTGCGTGGGCGTGCCGGGGCTTCTCGTGAATCCCGTGCAGCTCGGCCTCTCGCCCCTCACGGAAAACGACGTGGCCTACGCGGTGGGCGCAATCGTCGAGGAGGACCCCGAGGGTCGTTGGCTCACCGACGACTACATGATGTCGCAGCAGCTCGTGGCCCTCGGCGCTCCGACCCTGAACTCCACGAACACCTATCCCGAGCTCGACCTCTGGGGGTCAATCGACCCCGATGGCGCAAGCGAGGAGGTCTACAACCGCTACGCCCACGTCGTGACTTCCATCACCGACGGGCCCACGACCTTCACGCCCGGGAAGACGGCCGACATCTTCTCCGTGGCCATTCACGTTGATGACCTAGACGACCTTGGCGCCGACTACCTCCTCACCTCTCAGGACCTCTCGGGCATGCAGGGCGAGGAGGTGGAGCTCCGCGAACTCGAGCGCGTGGGCACCCGCACCATCTACGAAGTCGTCGAGAGGGAAACGGATCGAGGGCCAGAAGAGGGATAGCGCAAGCTGCAAGAGAGGATCGCGCCACACCCACCCTCTCCCCGAGGGCGTAGATCAGGCATCGAGACTTCTCCGAAAACCACGACTTCCCCGAAAACACTAGACAACGCCTAAAACCACGACAACGCTCGAAACCACGACAACGCTCAAAACCTCGACAACGCTCGAAACCACGACAACGCCCAAAACACTAGACTTCCCCGAAACCCGCGACTTCGCCTGAAACCACGACAACGCTCAAAACCTCGACTTCGCGCTGAACCTAGATAACAAGACCGGCGCTCGTTCGACGTCAGCCGCGAGGGGCGGTGGTTGAAGGAGGTCTGATTCGCAGGCGGCGAGGGTGTGCTCGACGCATGGCCACCCCTCGATCATTTCCGCGGCGCGAGGAAGGCCGCGCCGAATTCGGCACCCTCATGCCCTACACTCGGGGGCGGAGAATTGGAGCGATCCGCTTTCGGCGCACGGGCGAGACGGTGGCGGGGTCGCACATGGGGCGAGGAGGGGTCGCATGAAGGTTTACCTGCGTGAATACATCTATCCGCCGGCGCGTGAGAAGCTCGCCGAGCGCGCGGAGATCGTCGACACGCTCGAGCCCGCGGAGGAGATCGACGCCGTCATCATCCGCACGGACGAGGTGCCGCGCTCCTTCGTCGAGCGCGCGAAGAACCTGAAGGTCATCGGCAAGCACGGCGTGGGCTGCAACACGATCGACCTCGAGGCCGCCAAGGAAGCCGGCGTGCCCGTGATCAACACCCCCACGGCCAACATGAACGCCGTGGCCGAGCTCATCGTCGGCCTCATGCTCGACACCGCGCGCAACATCTCCTACGCCGACCGCGTCACGCGCGGCGAGGGCTTCTCGCGCATCGCGCCGCCCGAGATCGAGGGCCTCGAGCTCACGGGCAAGACCGTCGGCCTCGTGGGCATGGGCAACATCGCGCGCCGCGTGGGCGAGATCCTCAAAGGCGGCTTCGGCGTGAAGCTCGTGGGCTACGACACCTACATCCCGCGCGAGCAGGCCGAGGCCTGGGGCATCGAGCAGTACGACGACCTCAAGGAGATGCTCGCCGTCGCCGACCTCGTGAACATCTCCGTGCCACTCACCCCCGAGACCAAGGGCATGATCGCCGCCGAGGAGCTCAAGTGCATGAAGCCGACGGCGATTCTCATCAACGCCGCGCGTGGCGGCATCGTCGACGAGGACGCGCTCTTCGACGCGCTCGAGGCGAAGACGATCCGCGCCGCCGCCTGCGACGCCTTCGTGGAGGAGCCGCCCAACGGCCAGAACAAGCTCATGGGCCTCGACAACTTCGTGGCGACGCCGCACATCGGCGCCGACAGCTCCGAATCGCTCGAGCGCATGGGCGAGCAGGTCGTGGACCAGGTGCTCGACGTCCTCGACGGCCACAAGCCCGCCCGCACCGTGAACGGCGTGTAGAGGGCGCATACTAGCAGCTATACGTCGCACGTGACGCCACCGCGAGAGAGGAATGTCTATATGAAGAAGCAGACCGGCCTGACGATCGTCAAGGACTTCGCGCGTCCCGACGAGGAGCTCGTGAAGCAGTTCGAGGGCGTGGCCGTGGCCAACCTCGACGACGTGATGAACCGCATCTCGTCCGTGAACGAGCACCTGAACCCCGTGAACGAGAGCCCGCTTCTCGGCACGGCCTTCACCGTGAAGGTCCCCGCGGGCGACAACCTCATGTTCCACGTGGCGATGGATCTCGCCAAGCCGGGCGACGTCATCGTCATCGACGCCGGCGGCGACACGCATCGCTCGATCTTCGGCGAGCTCATGGTCACCTACTGCCGCATGCGCGGCATCAAGGGCATCGTCGTGGACGGCTCCGTGCGCGACGTCGACGCCATGCGCAAGCTCGAGGACTTCGCCATCTACGCCCGCGGCGTCACCCCCGACGGCCCCTACAAGAACGGCCCCGGCGAGGTGAACACGCCGGTCGTGGTGGGCGGCCAGGTGGTCTTCCCCGGCGACATCGTCCTCGGCGACGCCGACGGCGTCCTCTTCATCCGCCCGGAGGAAGCGCCCGAGCTCCTCGAGAAGGTGCGCGTGATCGAGAACAACGAGAAGAAGATCCTCGAGACGATGGCGCGCGAGGGCACCTACATCCGCTCCTGGGTGCAGCCCAAGCTCGACACCTACGACATCGACTACATCGACTACGCCGACTACACGAAGTAGGTAAAGCCGCAGGTGAACGGGGCGTCCGTGCGGTGCGCTGAGGGCGCATCGCGCAGGCGCCCCGGCCTATGGCGAGAGGTGGGGAGGACGCGGATGGCCGAGGCGAACGAGGACTTCACGCGAGACGAGCTCGCGGCCGAGGTGGATGCGGGCACGCTCGCGCGCGAGGGCGCGCCCGGCGCGCATCCGGATTTCGATCGGCTCGTGCGCATCATCTGGCGCCTTCGCCAACCGGACGGCTGCCCCTGGGACAAGGTGCAGACGCACGCCTCCATTCGCAGGAACATGATCGAGGAGGCCTACGAGGCCGCCGACGCCATCGACGAGGGGAGCGACGCGCATCTCGCCGAGGAGCTCGGCGACGTGCTCATGCAGGTGCTCCTCCACGCGCAGATGGGCGCGGACGAGGGGAGCTTCACGATCGACGACGTCGTGCGCGGCCTGAACGAGAAGCTCCTGCGTCGCCATCCGCACGTGTTCGGCGAGGTGGCGGCCGAAGACGCCACCGAGGCACTCGCCTCGTGGGAGGCCGTGAAGGATCGCGAGCGCGAGGCGGCCGCCGCGGCTGCCGCGGCCTCGGGCGAGGCGGGCGCGATCGCCAAGCCAGGCCTCCTCGATTCCGTGCCGCATTCCTTCCCCGCGCTCATGCAGTGCCAGAAGATCTCGAAGCGCGCGGCGCGTGCCGGCTTCGATTGGCCGAGCGTGGAGGCCGTCTGGGAGAAGGTGGCGGAGGAGAAGGCCGAGCTCGACGCCGAGGAACCGGGAAGCGAGGCTTGGGAAGGCGAGTTCGGCGACCTGCTGTTTTCCCTCGTGAACGTGGCCCGCTGGGAGGGCGTGGACGCCGAGCGCGCACTCGAGCGCGCGAACGCGAAGTTCCGCCTGCGCTGGGCGCGCGTGGAGGCGGTGCTCGCGAAGGAGGGCCTCGAGCCGGCGGACGTGTCGACCGCTCGGCTGAACGAGATCTGGGATTCGGTGAAAGACGACGAAGGCGATCTCGGGTGATGGCATACTAGCCACTGCACGAAGCGCACCGCTCAAACGCCGCTCAACCAACCGCGCAGAGGCAGCCCCATGTCGAGCAATCCCGCATCAGTCGTGAGCTTCACCCCGCATGACGCTCGGGTGCTTGGCCGTGCTTTGCACGCGGACGGTGCGGGCTTCGAGGGGCGGCAGGTGGTGAACGATCGCCTGATCGCCGAGGTCGAGCGCGTGCGGAGCGCCGGCGGCGCCACGCGGCAGGCTGATGCGGCGCGTGCCGCGCGTCCCGCTTCGCGTCCGAGCGCCAAGGGCGAGCGCCGCTCCCAGCGGCATGCGACGCGTGCGCGCTCGGCGAGCGCAGGGCGCACGCCGAAAGCCGAGAGGGCCAGCGCTTCGAAGGCGAAGGACGCCTCCGCGAAGCCCCGCCCATCGCGCGCGACGAAGGCCAAGGCCGCGAGCACGCCGGGCGTGAACGGCGTGCCGCCCATCCTCGAGCGGCTCCTCTCCGCCTTCAACGGCGCCATCGACTGGCTCTTCGGGCTCCCCGGCCTCGCGAGGGCGGGCGTGATCACGCTCGCGAGCGTGGGCGTGCTCTTCCTCTTCTTCTACCAGCCGGCGGCCAACCTCTGGGCCGCCCATCGCGACCACGACCAGCTCATCGCCCAGCAACAGGCGCTCACCGAGATGTCCGACGAGCTCGAGGAACGTATCGCCGAGCTTCGAACTGAAGAGGGCATCATGGACGAGGCCCGCATTCGCGGCTACGCCCCCGCCGGCGAGATTGCCGCTGACGCAAGCGAGCTCGTGGGCGAGGAGGACGACGGTATCATTGCGGTGCTGGGCCAGGCGCCCGAGGAGACGGAGGATTCACCCCTCACGCAGGCGCTTGACGTGTTCTTCGGCTACCAAAAGAGGGCGTGAGCGCGGGCCCTCTGGCTGAGGAGGGCCACATGGCGCGCATTGAGGTCATCGACATCGGCACCGTTTCGGTGCGCATGGGCATCTCCGACGTTTCCGATGGCAGGATCGAGACCTTCACGAAGAAGACGCAGGTGTGCGACCTCGGCACGGGGCTCGACGAGACCGGCGTGCTCTGCGATGCCGCGATCGAGCGCGTGCTCGGCGCGGTGCGCGGCTACCTTGGCTGCTTCGCGAGGAACCGCTGCGATGCCGTAGTGTGCACGCTCACGCAGAGCGCGCGCGAGGCGGCGAACGCCGACGCACTCCTCGCACCGCTTGCCGCCCTCGGCCTGAAACCACAGGTGATCGACGGGCGCACCGAGGGTCTCATCGCCGCCTACGGCGTCTCGATCGACCCGCGCCTCGCGGGCGAGCTGGCGGGCGCGCACCATCCGCTCGTGGCGGATAGCGGCGGCGGATCCACCGAGCTCTGCGTGCTCGCGGACGCCGAGAGCTGGGTCGCTTCCACGCCGGTGGGCAGCCGGCGAGTGAGCGAGCGCTTCCTCTCCGCGGGAGATCCTCCGAGCGCAGGGGACGTGGCACGGGCGCGCGAATGGTGCGAGGAGGAGTTCCGCGCGGCTGCGGCCACGACCGATCTCATCGACCCCGCGGCACCGCTCGTGGTGTGCGGGGGCGCCTCGACCACGCTCGCCGCGGTGTACCACGAGCTCGAGCACTACAACCCCGCGATCGTCCACGGGACGGTGCTCTCGAAGGAGGGGATCGACGCCATGGTGGCGCGCTTCGCGGCGATGCCCGTCGCCGTGCGAGCCGAGGTGGTGGGCGTGCACCCGGATCGCGCGCCGGTGGTGCTGGGATCCGCGGTCGTGCTCTCGTCGCTCCTCGCGGCGCTCGAGATGGACGAGCTCGTGGTGAGCGAGGCCGACAACCTCCAGGGCATCGCCCTCCTCGCCGCCGCGGAGCTCGCCGGCGACCCCGCACCCATCGACTGGCTCCCCGCCCTCACCCTCGCGGAGTGAAGTGCGCCGCTACACTCGTCTTCATCCGGGGGCGTGGCGCAATTGGCAGACGCAGGGGACTTAAAATCCTTGAGTTGAGGGTTCGAATCCCTCCGCCCCTACCAAAAAATGCGAGCCCAGCCGAGCTGGGCTCTTCTTGCATTTGGCGGAGGGATTCGAACCAAATCCAGCGGGTTCGAGGTGCGCATGGCCTCTAAGGCAAAAGAATGCGGCCATGCGCTCTTGAGGCGCCACCGGCGCCTCAAGCCCACCGCCCCTACCAAAACATTGCGAGCCCAGCAGCGCTGGGCTCTTCTTGCATTTGGCGGAGGGGCTAGCACGCAGCACCTTCGGCCGGTCATGCGCGTGCGAGCGCTGCCACATAGCACCTTACGCCGGGTCATCGAGGGCCTTGCGCCGATGTCGAAGCGCGTAAGTCCTTCGGCCGGTAGGCGATTCTCGAAGGAGCGCGCCTTCTCCTCGAAAATCCACCGGCCTAGGGCCCTCTACGACGAAATCATCGGCGTAAGGCCCTAGGAGGCAAGACTTCCCGCCGGCGCAGGCCCCTACGCGGAGCAAATACCGGCTGAGAGCCCTACGAGCGCCGGCACAAGCCACTACGTGCACTCAGGATCGGCTGAAGAGCCTATGCGCAGTCCAATAGCGGTCCTGCTGCAGGTCATCATCATCGCCCGCGTTGACACCCAAGGGCAGGCGACGTCGCGCACATGAAAACGCCGTGAGCAGTTAAGTTGAAATCTCAACTAGCGATCCCTATGCTTCCAACGGAACGATGGGACTAGCGTGAGGAGCGTGTGCGATGGAAGCGCCTGCAAACGAGTTCGTCGAACCGGGGACGAGGATCCCCGAACCCGACGTCGAGGATTCGCGGACCCTGCCTGCGGAAGGTACGCGGAGCCACGTCCGCACGCGCACGATCCTCAAGGCCATCGGCATCGGTGCGCTTGTGGCCATCGTCATCGCCGTGGGCGTCGTCTTCTCCGTCTTCGGCAACGAGATTCGCACCTTCGCCTCGATTCGCGAGGTGCGGCCGGCTGACCTCGCGAATGGCGACGGCGCGGTCTACGCCATGGACGTCGCGGGCGATTTCTATTTCGACGAGTACCTCGCGCAGGGTGGCGCGTCGAGCGATTCCGAGCTCATCGACTACATCACGAGCCACATCACCAAGGGCCTCGTCTCCACGAACATCGAGGAATCCGACATCAAGTGCTCTTCCTTCACCGCGAAGACCCCCGCGGGGGATCGCCTCTTCGCCCGCAACTACGACTTCTCGCCCACGAATACCTGCCTCGTCTCCACGAACCCCGGAAACGGCCGCCACGCGTCGATCTCCACGGTGGACCTCCAGTTCATCGGCGTGCAGCCCGAGACCGGCCTCTCGGACATCATGGACAAGGTCTCGGCCCTCGCCGCGCCCTTCGTGCCGCTTGACGGGATGAACGACGCGGGCGTCGCCTGCGGCATCTACATGACCGACCAGGGCGGCGGCACGGAGGAGAACGGCGAGGAGCGGGTCGTCGCCACCGACGTGGACACGGAGAAGCCCGACCTCACCTCCACGACCATGCTGCGCATGGTGCTCGACTACGCGGACAGCGTGGACGAGGCGGTGGACATGATCGAAGGCTACGACCTGCATGATTCGGCGAACACGTCCTTCCACTACATGATCGCGGACGCAAGCGGGAAGAGCGCGATCCTCGAGTGGATCGGCGAGACCGACGCCACGGACAACGACGGATCCGCCCGCCATCTCGTGGTCACCTACCACGACGCCGATGACGCCCTCGGCGCCCAGGAGGCGGCTGCCACCGACTACCAATGGGTGACGAACTTCATCGTGGGCGACCAAGGCTATTACGCGAACGAGGACGAGATGGGCGGGCTCGATCGCTACCGCCACCTCGGCGAGGTGCTGGGCGCCTCTGACGGCACGCTTGCCGACGCGGACGCCGCGATGGATCTGCTTCGGCAGGTGGGTCGTCGCACGTGGGACCCCGCGCACGGCAGGCCGGACTCGACGACCATCACCGTCCACTCGGTCGTCTACGACCTTACGAACAAGCGCGCCCTCTGGGTGCCGAACGAGCACTACGACGACCCCGCGGCCGTCCAGGAGCTGAGCCTCGGCTAATTCATCCGTCTTCCATAGCCCATTGCATTGCGCCACAAGGCGCCACATGGTTTCCCGTGAGGCCTCGCTCGGAGGCTGCGATGCCCCGGGGGCCACGTGGCGCCTTGTGGCGGAAGTCCTTTGGGAGCGGTGGCTTTTCGTGCGGCACCATTTGCGCGCGTAGGGCCTTCGGCCGGGTCTGGCTGCGCGTAGGGGCTTGCGCCGGTGCGTGCAGGCGCTTCGGCCGGGTCTGGCTGCGCGTAGGGGCTTGCGCCGGTAGCTCGTCCTTGTCTTATAGGGCCCTGCGCCGGTGAATCGGTCGTAGAGAGGCTTAGGCCGGTAGGATTTCGCAGAGAAGCGGCGCTCTT
>CANQNP010000019.1 GCA_947625235.1 uncultured Atopobiaceae bacterium
TTCGAGCTCGTGAGGTAGATCTGCACGAAGATCGTGATCGGCAGCTGCATCGAGAGGAGCGCCTGGCTCCAGATGAGCCCGGCGAAGGCGTCGCTCAGGCAGAAGATGACGATGAGCGAGGCCGCGAACGCCGCCACGACGCCGATCGAGGAGTGGCGGTCGTGGATGTCGTAGGGCTCGCCCGACGCGCCGGCGGAGATGGTGCCCGCCGCGAAGCCCGCGGTGATGGAGCTCGAGAGCCCCGCGAGCAGAAGCGCCACCGCGAAGATCCACGACGCGGCCTGGCCGGCGATGGGCACGAGCACCTGCGCGGCCTCGGCGAGGTCGGAGACGGGGCGCCCCACCTGGAAGAACGTCGCCGCCGCGAGGATCACCATCGCGGAGTTGATGGCCCAGCCGATGACCATCGAGAGCATCGTGTCCCAGAACTCGTACTTGAGCCCCTTCTCGATGGCCTCCTCGCCCTCGGCGTCGATCCTGCGGCTTTGGATGACCTCGGAATGCAGGAAGAGGTTGTGCGGCATCACGACGGCGCCGAGCACGGACATGATGATGGGAAGCGACCCCTCGGGCATCTGCGGATACACCCAGCCCACGGCGGCCTCGGCCCAATCCACCTTCACGAGCGCGAGCTCCACGAGGAAGGCGATGCCGATCACCGACACGATGGCGATGATGTAGCGCTCCACCTTGCGATACGAGTTCGTGAGCAGGAGCGCGAGCGCCGCCGCGGCCACGATCACGCTCCCGATCTTGAGGTCGAGCCCGAAGAGCATCTGGAGGGCGATGCCCCCGCCGAGCACCTCGGCCATCGCCGTGGCCACCGTGGCGATCCACCCCGTGAGGAGGATTGCGCGCGCGGGCACCTTCGGCAGGAACTTCGTCGTCGCCTCCGCGAGGCACTCGCCGGTGGCGATGCCGAGGTGCGCGACGTTGTGTTGGAGGAGGATGAGCATGATGGTGGAGAGCGTCACCACCCAGAGGAGCGCGTAGCCGAACTCCGAGCCCGCGGCCATGTTCGACGCCCAGTTGCCGGGGTCGATGAAGCCCACCGTCACGAGGAGTCCGGGGCCGATGTAGCGCAGGATCTCGAGGCCGCCGATCTGGCCTTGGTGACGCGTGCCGAGTAGCTTCGAGCGCACGCGCTTGGATAGTGCGATGACCTCGGTCTTCGACGTGGGTTCGGAGATCGGCTGCTCGGCCACGTGCCCTCCTCTCGCTCCGAGGGGGAGGCTACCCAAAGCGCCCGCGCCTCTGTCGCGCGAGCGGCGTCGGCCGATGGGGGAGAATGGTTCGCGACGGCAGCGAAAGGAGGCGCGCGTGGAGGGTCCCCTCGTGGAGGTGTGGACCGATGGCTCGAGCCTCGGAAACCCCGGGCCCGGGGGCTGGGGCGCCATCCTCTCCTTCGTCGATTCCACGGGCGAGGAGCACGTGCGCGAGCTCTCCGGCGGCTTCGCGAAGACCACGAACAACCGCATGGAGCTCATGGCCGTGATCTTCGCCCTCGAGGCCTTGCGGCGCCCCTGCGTCGTGCGCGTGCACTCCGATTCCGAGTACGTGGTGAAGGCCCACGAGGAGGGCTGGATCTCGGGGTGGCGCGCGCGGGGCTGGAAGACGGCCGCGAAGAAGCCGGTGGCCAACGTCGACCTCTGGAAGCGCCTGCTCGCGGCCGAGGAGCCGCACGAGGTGCGCTTCACCTGGACGCGCGGCCATGCGGGCGAGGAGCGCAACGAGCGCTGCGACGAGCTCGCGAGGGCCGCGGCCTCCTCAGGCGGCCTCGCCGAGGACGCCGGCTACCTCGCGCACGGATAGCCCGTGAAAACGCGATGCGAGTATTGAAAGCGAAGGCCACGGGCGGCTATGCTTGTCTGGCGTGTGACTAGACGGGTCACGCACCGTATCTATTGGCCCCCGGACATGTAATTCATCTCGAGATCGGCCCTGCGCTCCTTCGCGATGACCATGGATGGGGCCCCGTTTTGGAAGGGGTCCACTTTTGAGTGAGATCAAGAATTCCTCTGTCTTTTCCATGGATGACGTCTCCGACGACGAACTGAACCAGCTCATCGACGAGACCATCACCAACTTCGACGAGGGAGATCTGGTGACCGGCACCGTCGTGAAGATCGAGCACGACGAGGTGCTGCTCGACATCGGCTTCAAGAGCGAGGGCGTGATCCCCGTTCGCGAGCTCACCATCCGCAAGGACGCCGATCCCGAGGACCTCGTGGCCCTGGGCGAGACCGTTGAGGCCATGGTGCTCCAGAAGGAGGACAAGGAGGGTCGCCTCGTGCTCTCCAAGAAGCGCGCCGAGTACGAGCGCTCCTGGAACCGCGTGGAGGAGATCTTCAACAACGGCGGCAACATCGAGGGCGAGGTCATCGAGGTCGTCAAGGGCGGCCTGATCTTGGACATCGGCCTCCGCGGCTTCCTGCCCGCCTCCCTGGTCGACCTTCGCCGCGTGAAGAACCTGAACGACTTCCTGGGCAAGCAGATCGAGGCCCGCGTCATCGAGATGGATCGCAACCGCAACAACGTGGTGCTCTCCCGCCGCGTGGTGCTCGAGGAGGCCCGCAAGGCCGAGCGCGCCGAGATCCTCACCAAGCTGGCCCCGGGCATGCGCCTCAAGGGCAAGGTGTCCTCGATCGTGGACTTCGGCGCCTTCGTGGATCTGGGCGGCATCGACGGCCTCGTGCACATCTCCGAGCTCTCCTGGAACCATGTGAACCATCCCTCCGAGGTCGTGAAGGTGGGTCAGGAGATCGAGGTGCTCGTCCTCGACGTCGACACCAAGCGCGAGCGCATCTCGCTCGGCTACAAGCAGACCACCGAGGATCCGTGGCGCACGCTCGTGAAGAAGTACCCCGTGGGCGCCATCGTCGAGGGCACCGTCACGAAGCTCGTGCCCTTCGGCATCTTCGTGGACCTCGGCGACGGCATCGAGGGCCTCGTGCACATCTCCGAGATGGCGCGCACCCACGTGGAGGCGCCGGCGCAGGTCACCCATGTGGGCGACAAGGTGCAGGTGAAGGTCATGGAGATCGACCTCAACCGTCGTCGCATCTCCCTCTCCATGAAGGCCGCGGCCGACACGCTGGGCATCGACGTGCCCGTGCGTCCGCTCTCGCCCGAGGAGGAGGCCGCTCGCCAGCGCAGCCTTGAGCGTCGCCAGGCCCGCAAGGTCGCCGAGGACGAGGCCGTGGAGGCCGCAGCCGATGCGGCCGTGAAGGAGATCGAGGCCGAGGTCGCCACGGAGGAGATCGCCGCGGACCTCGCCGAGGCCGCCGCCGATGACGCGGCCCCCATCGCGGAGGCCGCGGCGAAGGACGAGGCCTAGGAACCATAAACCCCCATCGAGGAGCATCGTGAGCGACGTCGTCGAGAGGTTCTTGCGCTACGCCGAAATCGCCTCCATGTCCGACCCCGATAACGAGGCCCAGACGCCATCCACACCCACCCAGTTCGACGTGGCCGAGGTGGTGGCCAACGATCTCGTGGACGTGGGCGCCCGCGACGTGCGCGTGGACGAGCATGCCTATGTGACCGCCCATTGGCCGGCGAGCCCGGGGCTCGAGGGCCTGCCCTGCCTGGGCTTCCTCGCGCACCTGGACACCGCCTGGCAGGCGGAGGACAACCCCGTGCATCCCCGGATCGTCCGCTATGAGGGCGGCGATCTGGTGATGGGCGTGGTGGATGGCCGCGTGGTGAAGACCTCTCCGGCCGAAAACCCCACTCTCGCGAACTACGTGGGCGAGGAGATCGTGTGCACGGACGGCACGTCGCTGCTCGGCGGCGACGACAAGGCCGGCGTGGCCGAGATCATCACCATGCTGGGCCGCTTGGCCCACGATCCCTCGCTCTTGCACCCTCGAATCGCCGTGGCCTTCGTGCCCGACGAGGAGATCGGCCACGGCGCCGATCTGCTGAACCTGGATGCCTGGGGCGCCACCTGGGCCTTCACCGTGGACGGCGGCTACATCGGCGAATGCAGCTACGAGACGTTCAACGCCGCCGAGGCCAAGCTCGAGGCCCGCGGCGAGGCCGTGCACCCGGGCTACGCCAAGGGCCTCATGGTGAACGCCGCCGAGGCCATCATGAAGGTGAACGCGCTCCTGCCGGCCGAGGAGCGGCCCGAATACACCGAGGGCCGCGAGGGCTACTACTACCTCGATCGCATGGAGGGCTCCTGCGAGAGGGCGAGCGCCACCTACATCATCCGCGACTTCGACCGCGAGGGCTTCGAGGCGCGCAAGCGCACCCTCGAGGAGGCCGTGGCGAAGGTGAACGGGGAGCTCGGCTGCGACTGCATCCGCATCCACATGCGCGATCAGTACTACAACATGCGCGAGGGCATCGAACCCCACAGGCACCTCATCGAGAACGCCTGTCTCGCCTTCGAGGCCTGCGGCATCGAGCCCTACTCCGAGCCCGTGCGCGGCGGCACCGATGGCGGCCACCTCACGCTCCGCGGCCTGCCCTGCCCGAACCTCTCGGGCGGTTCCATGAACCCCCACGGGCCGAAGGAGTACGTGCCGGTACGCGACCTCGAGGCCATGGTCGACGTGCTCGTGGACCTCGTGGGCCGCTACGCTCGCGCCCAGGGGCTCGCGGAGGGCACCGAGGGCGAAGAGCCGGCATCCCAGGCGGCCTAGCCGCATCCGAGGTTCCCCGATGAACGTCGTCTTCTGCGTGGGACCCATGGCGTCGGGCAAGTCCACGGTGGCTCGCTCGCTGCAGGACCTCGGCGCATGGCGCATCGATTTGGACGAGGCCTCCCGGCAGGTCACGGCTCCCGGGAGCCCCTGCGCAGCCGAACTCGCCCGAGCCTTCGGCGAAGACATCCTGGCCGCAGACGGCTCGCTCGATCGGGCCCTCCTGGCCGAGCGCGCCTTCGCCTCACCCGAGGCCACGGAGCGCTTGGAGGCCATCGAACTCCCCTACATCAAGCGCACCCTCATCGACGCCCTCTCCTACGCGAGCACCGTGGCCGAGGAAGACGACGTGGTGATCGTGGAGGTGCCCCTGCTCGACAGGGTGGAGGAACTCCTGCCTCTGGCAGACGAGGTGCTCTACGTGCATGCGAGCGAGGGGGCCCGAAGGGACCATGCCCACGGGCGCGGCGTGGGGGAGGAGGACTTCGCCCGGCGTTCGAGCGCCCAGCCGGGCGATGGCTACTACCGCTCCCATGCCACCACGGTGATCGAGAACGACGGCACCGAGGAGGAGCTCCTGGCCAAGGCACGCGCCTGGTTCGAGGCCAGGGGAGGGCGAGGCGCACGCGATGCCTAGCACGCCCGCCCCCAAGCCCTCGGGCTATTACACGCCAAGGCCCTCCAATCCCTACCTGGCCTACGAGGGTGATGCCCTCGACGATGAGGAGGGGCAAGACGCCCAGCTCCCCGTGGGCGCCGTGGCTCCCGTGCCCGTGGTGCCCACCCAGCGGCGCGCCACGCCGAGGGAGATGCCCCGGCGCTCCTCGCCCTCGGCGGATCCCGGTGCGCCCCTGAAGGGGACCCCCACCCAGCCCCAAGCGCCGAGGCAGCGCCCCGGGGCCGATGAGCGGCTCGCCGCGGCCGAACGCGCCCGCGCCGCCCACGACGCCCAAGGCGTCTACGGGACCTACGGGGCCTATGGCGCCTCGCCCTACGCCCCCGACCCCTACGCCGCTGCCGCACCGCGCCGGAAGCGCCCGGTGAGCGAGCGGAAGCTCCGGTTCTGGAAGTGGTACCGCACGCTCCCCATCGTGGCGCTCATCCTCGCGGGGGCCGTGTCGTACGTGGTGAACGCGGGCCTCTTCGGCCTGAGGGAGTGGCTCTACCCGCTCGACTACGAAAGCGCCATCGCCCAGGCGGCCGAGGAATGGGATATCGACCCCCTGCTCCTGGCCTCGATCATCCGCACGGAATCGGGCTGGGACCCCGGCGCCATCTCCGATGCCGGGGCCGTGGGCCTCATGCAGCTCATGCCCGAGACCGCCGCCGAGCTCGCCGAACGCGGTCTCGTGGACCCCTCCGTCTTCGATCCGGAAAACCTCACCGATCCGGCCACGAACATCGCCTACGGAGCCGCCTACCTGGCCTACTGCCTTCAGAACACCCAATCGCTCGACCAGGCCATCGCCGCCTACAACGCCGGCGTGGGGGCCGCCCAAGACTGGGCGAGCTCGGGCTCCTCGTTCCTGGAATCCATCGCCTACCCCGAGACCACGAGCTACCTCGAGCGGGTGCAGAGCGCCCTGCGCACCTACGAGGAAACCTACCCCGAAGGCGTGCGGCCATGATGCGTCACGGCGAGAATCCCCGGGCCATCTCCGGCGAGGAGGCGGCCAAGCGCGGCATCGCCCCCTCGGAGCGGCTCGGCGGCGCGCTCAAGCGCTTCGGCATCGAGGGCCAGGGCGACCCGCTCAAGGTGGTCTCGCCCTTCGAGCCGGCGGGCGATCAGCCCCAGGCCATCGAGAAGCTCGCCCGCGGCGTGGAGGCGGGTCTGCGCTACCAGACCCTCATGGGGGTCACCGGCAGCGGCAAGACCTACGCCATGGCCAAGACCATCGAGGCCGTGAACCGTCCGGCGCTCATCTTGGAGCCGAACAAGACCCTGGCCGCCCAGGTGGCGGCGGAGATGCGCGAGCTCTTCCCCCAGAACTCCGTGGTCTACTTCGTCTCCTACTACGACTACTACCAGCCGGAAGCCTACGTGCCGGCCTCGGACACCTACATCGAGAAAGACGCCTCCATCAACGAGGAGGTGGAGAAGCTCCGCCACCAGGCCACCACGAGCCTCCTCACCCGCCGCGACGTGATCGTGGTGGCGAGCGTCTCGTGCATCTACGGCATCGGCAGCCCGCAGGACTACGCCGGCTTGGCGCCGAACGTGGCCAAGGACGTGCCGCTGGAGCGCGACGACTTCGTGCGCGACCTCCTGGCGGTGCAGTACGACCGCAACGACCTGGATCTCTCCCGCGGCACCTTCCGGGTGCGCGGCGATGCGGTGGACGTGTTCCCGCCCTACGCCGAGCACCCGGTGCGGGTGGAGTTCTTCGGCGACGAGGTGGAGCGCATCGCCGAGATCGACCAGCTCGATGGCGAGATCCTGCGCGAATTCGACGCCATCCCCATCTGGCCCGCCTCGCACTACGTGACGGAGCGGCCGAAGATCTCCCACGCCCTGGAGACCATCAAGGCCGAACTGGACGAGCGCGTGGCCTCCCTCGAGGCGGATCAGCGGCTGCTCGAGGCCCAGCGGCTCTCCCAGCGCACCTCCTACGACCTGGACATGCTGGGCACCATGGGCTTCTGCTCCGGCATCGAGAACTACTCACGCCACTTGGACGGCCGCGCTCCCGGCGAGCCGCCCTACACGCTGCTCGACTACTTCCCCGCCGACATGCTCTGCATCATCGACGAGAGCCACGTGACGGTGCCCCAGGTGAGGGGCATGTACGAGGGCGATCGCTCCCGCAAGGTCACCCTCGTGGAGCACGGCTTCCGCCTGCCGAGCGCGCTGGACAACCGGCCGCTTCGCTTCGACGAGTTCGAGGAGCGCATCCCCCAGTTCATCTACGTCTCCGCCACGCCGGGCGACTACGAGCTCGCCGTGTCGGACCAAGACGTGGAGATGGTGATTCGCCCCACGGGGCTTTTGGACCCCGAGGTGTCGGTGCGACCGGTGCGGGGTCAGATCGACGATCTCACGGAGGAGATCGCCAAGCGGGTGGCCAAGAAGGAGCGCGTGCTCGTGACCACGCTCACCAAGCGCATGGCCGAGGACCTCACCGACCACCTGCTCGACCAGGGCGTGCGGGTGAACTACATGCACTCCGACACCGCCACCCTCGACCGCGTGGACATCGTGCGCGATCTGCGCACCGGCAAGATCGACGTGCTCGTGGGCATCAACCTGCTCCGCGAGGGGCTCGATTTGCCCGAGGTCTCGCTCGTGGCCATCTTGGACGCCGATCAGGAGGGGTTCCTGCGCAACCGCCGCTCGCTCATCCAGACCATGGGCCGCGCCGCCCGCAACGCTCATGGCCAGGTGATCATGTACGCCGACGCCGTCACCGATTCCATGCGCGAGGCCATCGACGAGACGAACCGGCGCCGCCGGCTCCAGGAGGCCTTCAACGCCGAGCACGGCATCACGCCGAAGACCGTGCACAAGGCCATCAACGACATCTCCGGCTTCATCGAAGACGCCGCCGACGTGCACCGCAGGGACGAGAAGCTCCAGCAGATGGAGCCCACGACGGCGGAGAAGATCGCGCAGGAGCTCTCCGAGCTGCCGAAGGAGGAGACGCAGCGCGTGCTCGCCGCCCTCCAAGACGAGATGGACGAGGCCAGCCGCGCCATGGACTTCGAGCGCGCCGCCACCATCCGCGACCAGATCGTGGAGATCCGCGCCAAACTCGAGGGCACGCCGGAAGATGAGATCATGAACCGGCTGCGCGCCACCTCCCGCGCCGGAAGCGCCCACGCCACCCGCCGCCGGCCGAAGAAGCGCAGGAAGTACTAGCAGGACCAGCCATCGCCCAGAGGAGCCCCCATGCCTTCGCCCGACGCCTCCCTCTTCAAACCCGAGCTCGTGTTCTTCGATCTCGCGGCGCCTAGCGCCCCCGAGCTCTTCGATGCCCTCTACGAGCGCTTGGCCCCCATGGGCTACGTGAGGGAGAGCTGGCCCTCGGCCATCAAGGAGCGTGAGGCCTCCTATCCCACGGGGCTCCTCACGCCGGGGGGTCCCATCGCCATCCCCCACGTGGATCCCGAGCACATCGAGAGGCCCTACATCGCCGTGGTGAAGCCGCCTCGCCCCGTGACCTTCGAATTCATGGCCGGCATGGGCGATCCCGTGGCCGCCGAGCTCGTCATCAACCTCGGCATCACGCGCGACGGCGGCCAGGTGCAGGTGCTCCAGGCGCTGATGGATCTTTTCGGCGACGCCGAATCGGTGGCCGACATAATGGCCCAAACCACCGGAGAGGGCATGGTCTCGGCCATCGTGAGCCGATTCGGCGGGTAAGCTCTGAAACGAGAACATCTGGCGTTTCTCATTTTCTGGGGGCGGCACGGGGCTCCGTCCCATGCACGAACCAAAGGGGGAGTTCATGGCCGCGAAGATCATCGTTGCCTGCGGGTCGGGCATCGCCACATCGCAAACCGTCGCCAATAAGGTATCCAAGCTGCTGAAGGAGCGCGGCATCGATGCCGACGTGGAAGCCGTGGACATCCACTCCCTGAAGCACTACATCAAGAGCGCCGACGCCTACATCGCCGTGGTGAAGGTGGACGAGGACTACGGCATCCCCGTCTTCAACGGCGTGGCGTTCCTCACCGGCATGGGCCAGGACGAGGAGCTCGACAAGCTCATCGACGCCGTGAAGGACCTGTAGGGCAACTTTTGCTGGAAAACGGCGAGGCCCGCAGGGATTTTAGGAGATGCGGGCGGCGCAGTTAGCCTAGGGGAGACGGAGTGCTACCTCCGTCTCCCGCTTCGTTTACTACGTCTCCGCGACTTTTCGAAGGCGAGACTGGTTCCACGCCGTTTGCGTGGAGGAAGCGCGCAGATGAGAGGGGATGCGCCAAGCGCGCTATACTTGAACCCGAAAACGGCGAGGCCCGCAGGAAGCTTAGGGGTTGCGGGCGGCGCAGTTGTCTATGGAGACGGAGCGCTTACCTCCGTCTCCTTTGCTTTCTGCGTCTCCGCACGAAGCGTTTCGTCCTCCTTTCCAACCAGTCAAAGATGCTGATCAGATCGGCCACGACCGCGAGGATCATGGCCAGAAGTTCAATGCTCATGGGCTCGCCTCCTCTCTCTTCGAGAGTGCGCCGCCCGCGTGCGGACCTCACCGTGGGGACAATTGTCTGGCTGCGGGGTTCCGCGAATCTCGCGAGCATCGAGCAACCGAGCCGATCTACGACATCTCCACCGCGATGGAGGAAATGGGGATTAGCTCGCTTACGCACCAGAGGACTCGAGCGAAGGGGATCTCGAGGAAGCGCTTACGGAGACTCGGCAGCCACGGAAGTTCGCGGGAGGTCTTCGAAGATCGCGGATGACGATGGCGTTGAGCTTCAAGCGTTCGGCGGCGGCCATCGTGAGGCGCGAACGAGTTCCAAGCGACGTAGCGGGCCCTTCCATCTGCGGGTTTGCGCCTTGCGTCGAAATGCGTGCATGACTAAAGTCACCGTAATGCTCGAGGGAGCACGCTCACCACAATCGCAAGGAAAACGCACTGCCATGAGTAGCATTGGGCACCACCGAGGGACGTCCACGAAAATCCGTGGGGGGGGGGTCGCTCGTCGACTGGATCGGCGGCGCGCCACGAGAGCTGGCGAAAGCATGCCCGATGATGCCCCTCGGGCCGAGGCGGGTCGCCTAGCGGGCGGCCCGCAGCACCTCCACCGCGCCGCGCGCCCCTCGCGCCGGCCCGCAGCCCTTCTCGCCGCGCTCGCGGTGGCACTCGTGGCGATCGTCGGCTTCGTGTTCGGGATCGCGCGGCAAGCCGCGGCAGATGTTGAGTACACGACCACGGTCAACTGGGCGCTTTATACGATCGATTCCAGCAAAGCGCCCGGCTATGGGGGCACATCGGATCCGAAGCTGCTCGTTCTCAGCACCAATGCGCTGGGCAGCACCTATGACGACGAGAAGTACGGCGATGACCTGAGCAGGGTGTACTGGGGCACTTGGAATACTTCGTCGATTTCAGACTATCCCGATTGGTACAGAGGCAGTGGATCCCCCGCCGAAAATTACCAGAGATCCATCTACGCGGTGCGCACGGCGAGCGACTCCGACACGATCACACCGCACTACGCCACCAAACTGTTCACCGGTTGCTATGAGCTCGTGGACATCTCGGGCGTCTCCGGTTGGGACATGTCGGGCGCTCTCGGGCTGTATTACACCTTCGGGCTCTGCCGATCCCTCGAGGATATCAGCGCGCTCGGGAATTGGAATGTAGGGCAAGTCGAGACAATGTATGACATGTTCTTGGGGTGCCGCAGCCTCTCGGACATCAGCGCTCTCAAGGGCTGGGATACAAGTCATGTGACCGACATGGGCTCCATGTTCGCGGGCTGCGAAAAGCTTGAGAGCGTGGAGGCACTCGCAGGGTGGCAAACCGGTGCCGTGACTAATATGTCCGCCATGTTTGGCACAACCTCGATAGGTGGCGAGAGCTACTGCTCCTCGCTCACCAAGCTCGATGGGCTTGGGAATTGGGATGTCAGCAAAGTTACGAACATGAATGGCATGTTCTTGGGGTGCTCGAACCTCGACGACGTCACAGCGCTTAAGAGCTGGTCGCCCCAAAGCGTCAAGTACTTCAGCGGCATGTTCAGGCAATGTTCCAGCTTGGCAAACATATCGGCGCTTTCGGGCTGGGACACCAGCAGCGCGACGGATATGGGCAGCATGTTCCTTCAGTGCTCGTCGCTTAAAACCGTCGGACCCCTCAATTGGGACACCGGCCATGTGACGTACATGAGTGAAATGTTCAGGGATTGCACTGCTCTGAAGACGGTTGACGGATTGGGCACCTGGAACGTATCCAGTGCTACGAATCTCAGCCACCTCTTTTTCAACGATGCGAATCTCGAGCGCGTCGTGATCTGGGATTGGGGAGCGGAGGATAAGCCCCTGCAAAAAACGTGCAACGCAAACTACATGTTTGGCAATTGCACCGGCTTGAAGACAATCTACTGCGCCGGCTCGTGGAGTATTCAAGCAAGCAGTGGCGGGAGTGTTTTCAGTGGTTGCAGCGAAGCGTTGAAATCGCAATCGAGCGGGGTAGCGTACCAAGATCTCAGATACAACAGCACCTACTGCAATCCCACGACGGGCTACTTCACCGATTCGATCTGGGCCTACGAGACCGTCGACGGCCTCACCTTCAATGGGTCTGCGCAAGTCGGCGCCAACCAGAAGATGGCGCCGACTGAAGGCGATTGCACCTACTACACCGTCGATTCGACAGTGGTCAACACCACGCAACCGGGCCAGAACGGCACGGTCTCCGGCACGACGGCCGAGGCGACCCATGCCGGCACTTACAACGTGACCACGAGCGTCAACTTCGACGACGAGACGGGCGTGCCCGAGACTCTCAAGGGAAAGCTCGGCTTCAAGGCCCCGGCGAAGAACGACTTCGATGTCGGGACGGGCACGTACACGTTCACCATCGCGAAGGCGACGCCGACGATTGCTGGCGTGATAACGGACGGGATCACCGTCGAGGCGGGCACGAGCTATGGGCCGATTCCGCTGCAGGTGACGTATGCGGATCAGTCCGGCGCGCAAACCCCTTACAGCCCGCTGGACGCGAGCCAATTCTCCGTGTCCGGCGGAAGCGGCCTGAGCGCGACGTTCGAGGTCGATTCCTCCGATTCGAGCAAGGTCAACATGACGGTCTCGGCGGAGCCCGGCGCCACGGGGCCCCTGACCATCAACTTCGCGGGCAACGGGGACCTGAACCCCACGACCGCAGAGCAGCCCGTCACCGTCGAGGCGGGCACCACGGCGAACTGGGCGCTCTACACCATCAAGGAGGGCTTGACGAGCATCGATGACCCGCTCCTCCTCGTCGTGAGCGCGAACGGCGAGCCCGGCGAGACGTACGACAGCCTGAACGGGAAATACGGCAACGACCTCAATCTCGTCGCCAAGGGCACTTGGGACACCGCGAAAGCCTATGGGCTGGGGGAAATTCCTTGGTATATCTATGCGGGGCGGATCTGCGCCGTTGAGACCAAGGGCTACAACCCAGCGAGCACCGAGCCGCAGGATAAGCTCGTCCTCGGCTCCGATGAGAAACCGGGTCAGGCGCAGCGCCTATTCTCTAGCTGCGCCAACCTGACTGACATCTCGGGCCTTGCCGGCTGGGACATGTCGCACGTAGAGAACGCTTATTGCTGTTTTATGAATTGCACGAGTCTGCAAAACGTGGATGCGCTCAGCGGATGGTTCGGAGCCGGCAATTCCCTTACCAACCTCAACATGACATTCCGCGGCTGTTCCAGCTTGACGGAAACCACTGGGTTGATGAATTGGGATGTCACGAAAGTCACTAATTTCTCTCAGCTCTTCGATGGATGCACGAATCTCAGGATGCTCAATCTCTGGAATTGGGAAATCAAATCAAATACTTCTGATGGTGCCTCCGCGTTCAATGGTTGCGGGAACCTCGAGTTGATCTTCTGCAGGAATGAATGGCAGTCAAATAGCACGTTAATCTTTATCGGCAACAACAAACTCTATTCGGCATCGAATGGGACGCACTTCTCTTCGTCGAATAATGGCTGGCAGAAACTGAATCCGGACACCGGCTACTTCACCGGCGCGGTGGGCGTGCTGCCGATTTCGCGTACCTACAACGGGAGCCCGCAGCTTTGCGTGCCCGGCTGGTCGTATGGCGCGAACGGCCCGTATTCCGATGACAACACGACCCTGCCCGACGGCTCGCCGGATCTCTACTCGCTCGTCGAGGGCTCGGTGGTGCCCTCGACGTCCGGGACACCGGGGCAGGCGGACGGCACGGAGGTCGGCGACGACGCGGCGTACGCGACCCACGCGGGGAGCTACACCGTCAAGGCGAACGTCAACTACGGCGAGAACGCCATCCCGAAGGAGCTCGAGGGCATCATCGGCTTCGTGGTGAAGAATGCGGCGGGCGGAACCATCAAAGAGGAAACCAACCCCGCGGAAACGAAGGGCAAAAACTTCGAAGTTCCCTTCTCCATCGCCAAGGCAAAGTCGACGATCTCTGTTCTCGATGCCGAGGGTTCGCCGGTGACGAGCTCGCTCGAGGTGAACGCCGGCGATTCGATCACCGTGCGGCTCCAGGTCATGTACACCGATGCCGACGGCAAGCCGGCTGCGTACAGCCCCATAAGCCCGGATGACTTCGAGATTGGCTCTATCTCTGGCTTCGAAACGAGCCGGACTACCATCAATGATTCTACGGTTCAGCTCACCATCTCCACCACGCTCGGTGTCTCTGGCTCGCACTCGCTGGAGATCAGCTTCGATGGCAACGGGGATCTCGAACCCGCGAAAACGACGCAGAGCGTTGATGTTACGGGGCGAGGCCTCTATGAATTGGGGAAATGGGTCCAGGGCTTGCCCACAGGCTTTACGGATAACCGCGCGTTCAATTTCACAATCACCGTTACAGACCCAGATGGAGAACCCTACACGGCTGATGAGACAGTCAATGTCACGCTCCCCGATGGCAGCGTGACGCAGGAGACTATCCGCTACGTGAACGGCAAGGCGACCTTCGATCTCGTGCACAACGAGAAGATATCCCTGCTCATACCCTTTGGCTATCGTTACGAGATCACCGAGGATCCCGTCCCGGGCTATGCGGCCACTCCCGCTCGGGAGCCCAGCGGAACTATGGACGAGGACGAGAAACGCTATCACTGGACCAACACGTACCAGCAAGCCTCCCTCGCCATCAACAAGTCGATATCGGGCGGCGCCCTCACTGGCTCCTTCCAATTCCAGCTGACGCTGGACGATACGTCCTTCAGCGGCGACCTGCCGATCAGCAACGCGAGCGGCACCGCCACGGCCGGCAAGCTGCACTTCGACAACGGCAAGAGCGAGACGTTCACGGTGGCGCTCGCGGGCGCACCGGCTAATGCCGTGATCTCCGGCCTGCCGAAGGGCGTCGGCTACACGCTCACGGAGACGGCCGCAACCGGGTACGAGCCCGGCTTCAGCGGCTCCGGCGTTTCCCCTAGCGGCGGAACGAGCGCGAAGGGGAAGCTGAGCGCCAACTCGAACACGATCAGCGTCGTGAACACGCAGCTGACCGGCAACCTCACCGTGACGAAGAAAGTGGAATCGAGCGGCGTTGACGGCGTCCTCACGGCGGGCCGCCAGTTCACGTTCAACGTGCAGCTCAACAACCCGGACGGCTCGGCCTTCGAGGGCGAGATCGACGGGCTGCATTTCAGCGACGGCAAGGCGACCTTCCAGCTCTCGCATGGCGGCAGCCGCGATCTCACCGGCATCCCAGCGGGCTCCACGTACTCCGTGACCGAGACGCCTCAGCCGGGCTATGCCACCAGCTCGACGAATGCCGAGGGGACCATCGAGACCGGCGCGACCAAGACGGCCGCCTTCACGAACACCTACCAGCCGGCGAAGCTGACGATCAGCAAGTCGGTCGTGCGCGGCAACGCCGAGGGCTCGTTCACGTTCCAGGTCACCGTGCTGGAGGACAACCTCCTCACCGGGGACTTCGCGGCGACCGGCATCGGCGCGGGCACGTTGCATTTCAAAGGGGGAGTGAGCGATCCGTTCACGCTGAACGTTTCCGGCGGCAGGGGGACGGCGACGATCTCGGGGCTCCCGCAGGGCCTGAAGTACCAGATTCTCGAGACGCGCATCACGGGGTACACGCCCACGTTCACGGGCGACGATGTTGAAAGTTCCACGGGCTGGAGCGCGACGGGCACGCTCGACGAGGACACGATCGTCAACGTCACGAACACCTACGCCGGCGGGAACCTCACGGTCTCGAAGACCATCACCGGCGTTGACGCCGTCATGGACAAGCGGTTCGACTTCACGGTGACGGTGAGCTCGTCGGACGGCCAGAAGGTGAACGGGCCGCGCGGCGCGACGGACCCCTCGACCGGCAAGTCGATCGTCTTCACGAACAACGTCGCAACCTTCACGCTCTCCAACGGCGAGTCCGTGACGTTCCAGAGCCTGCCCGCGAACGCGACGGTCACCGTCGCCGAGACGCCCGACGACAGCGAGGGCTACATCGCCTCGCCCTCGCCGTCGCGGGTCGTGACGATCCCGAACGACGGCGGCACCGTGACCGCGGCGTTCACGAACATCTTCCAGCAAGACACCCTCACGCTCACCAAGCAGGTGGTGAACGCGGCGCCCTGGCAGGCGGGGAGGACCTACGTCTTCGAGGTGACCCAGGAGGGGCACGAGACGTGCAACGGCCACGACCACGGCGGCATGACGTTCGTGAACGGCGTCGCCAAGGTCGAGCTCACGCCCACCGCCGATGGCGAATGGCAGGCGAGCGCGATGGCCACGCACATGCCCGAGGGCACTTACACCGTGAAGGAGCTCGGCTACTACGAGGCGGGTGGGGGCATCAGCGATCTGGTCTCCACGAGCGACGAGTACGTGACGACGGCGGTAATCGATGACAATCCGGCGGATCTCACCGACGACAACACCGTGTCCGGCAGCTTCAAACTCAACGAGCAGGTGGTCTTCACCAACACCTACAAGACGGGCGGCCTCACGGTCTCGAACAGCGTGAGCGGCGGCCTTCCCGCGGATCGGGCGAGGCTGTTCACGTACACCGTGCAGCTCACGGGTGAGCTTGCGAGCGAGGTGTCCGGCACCTACGGCGGCGTGGAGTTCACCGCAGGCGTCGCCACGTTCTCGCTCGCCAGCGGGCGCAGCGTGAGCCTAGCCGGGCTGCCGGCCGGCCTCGACTACACCGTGACGGAGACGGGCGTCTCCGGCGGCGGCTCGCTTGACGCCTACGCGACCACGATCACCGGCGGCGAGGTGAACTACGAGGCGAGGAGCTCCTCGGGCACCATCCCCAGCGACGGCACATCCGAGAGCGTAGCCTTCTCCAACGTGTACAAGACCGGCCAGCTGACCGTGACGAAGAGCGTCACCGGTGGCGGCGTCGAGAGCCAGACGTTCCGCATCACCGTCTCGCCGGCGCCGGACTCCGCTGCGAGCATGGTCGGCTACAAATATTCGATCAATGGCGGGGATCTCGTCGAGATTCATGACAATTTCGTGACCCTCATGCTCTCCGGCGGCCAGACGGCGACGTTCCCTGCGCTTCCCGCAGGAAGCTACGTCGTGCGCGAGGGCGATTACTCGTCGTACGGCTACACCGCGAGCTACGAGGGCGGCACTGAGGCCGTGGGCGGTGGCGTGACCGCGAACGTCGACTATGGCGGCGGAAGCGCGAACGTGACCGTGACGAACACGTTCGGCGGTGGTGCGTTGGCGCTCACGAAAGAGGTCACGGGCACGAATTCGACGCGCGACTTCACGTTCACGCTGCGGGCGGGCTCGACCATCAACGGGTGGAGGCCCGTGACGTACGCGGGCAGCCCGACCGGCGCCTCGCGGCAGGACAGCATAAGATTCACGGACGGCGCGGCCACACTCTCGCTCACCGGTGGGGAGACAGCCACAATCGCGGGTCTGCCTGACGGCGCCATCACGATCTCCGAGACGCCCGTGCCTGGCTACGAGGCCAAGATCACCGGAGACGCGACGGCCGGAGCCGAGGCCGGCACCGCCATCGCGACCATCGCGAGCGATACGCCTCAAAACGTGACCTTCACCAACGCCTACACCACGGGATCCCTCAGCCTCACGAAGATGGTGCTGGTAGGATCCGTTGAGTCCACCCCGGACACATCCTTCGACTTCACCATCCGATTCACCAACGCAAGCGACTTCAAGGAGCTCGAAGCGAGCACGATCACGGGCACCATCGCGAAGTCCGGCAGCTCGAGCTCCCAAAGCGTCACGTTCGAGGGCAAAACGCCGACGGTGAGCCTCGAGAACGACGAGACGCTCACCATCCCGAACCTCCCCGAGGGCCTGAAGTACGAGATCGCGGAGACCACGGTCGGCGAGTCCATCACCGCCTGGCAAAGCGACGATGCCGAGGCCGAGATCTCCGAGAAGGCCATCTCGGGCACCATCGCGAACCCCACCACGAAGGTCACCTGCAACAACATCCTCGGCGGGAACCATAAGCTCCCCGACGTCTATGAGAACGCGAACCTCCTCGTGGACCAGAAGATCACCTACACGATCGCCTGGGAGAACACCTCCTCCGAGGCCCAGGACGTGAAGATCTACGACCCGATCTGCATGGGCTTCAACTTCGTGGAGGCCAGCGGGACCGGCAGCAGCAAAGGCGTTTACGACCCGAGCGGCGAGCTGCCCGCGGACGTCGCCAAGCCCTACGACTACCACGGCGTCGTCACGTGGGATCTCGGCAGGCAGGCTAAGGGCGCGCGCGGCTCCGTGACTATCACGCTCGGAGTGAACGCGGACGCCGTCACCGCCGGTTCGGTCGAGAACGTGGCCGTCATCTCCATCGACAACGAGGCCACCGTCGTCGAGACGCCCGCGATCGTCGTGGACGATCCCGGCTCGCTCACGGTCGAGAAGCTGCTCGCCTCGGGCGCGAGCGCAAAGGGCCCCTTCGGATTCAAAGTCACGTTCACAGACATCAACGGCAACCCCTACAGCCGGGCTATTTCCTATAAGTTCGAAGGCGAGGGCTCGCTTGAGCCGATTGCTCCGCCCGCGGATGACATGACCATGCCGGATGAGGACGGTTCGATCTCGTTCACGCTGGAAGCAGGGGCGTCTGTGAAGTTCGGAAATCTCCTCAGGGGCACCACGTTCACCGCCCAGGAGACGGATTCCGGCGGCCTCGTGCCGAGCTGGAAGCTGGGTGGCATCTCTGGATCCTCAGGCACGATCGAATCCAACGCGACCGCGGCCCTCGTCTGCACGAACGCAAAGCCCGCGCCCGCCCCCACGCCTCCAGGCCCCGTGCAGCCCGACAACCCGGACAACCCCGACAACCCGGACAACCCCGACAACCCGGACAACCCCGACAACCCCGACAATCCAAACATGCCGGAGAACCCGTCGAACCCGGATAGCCCGGGCAGCAAGCCCGGAGCTCCCGGCACTGGCTCCGATTCAAACGAGGGCACTACTACGCCCCAGAACCCGAACGCCCTCCCCAAGACCGGCGACGACAACCCACTCACGCTCCCCGCGGCCCTCATGGCCGCCGGCATCGCGCTCCTCGCCCTCGCCGCCATCCTCCTTCGCCCCCGTCGCGCAAAGATGGGGTAGGCGTGAAAACTCTTCGGCATCCGCCGACTGCGTTAAACCCATTGCCCCGCATTGCAAGGCTCGGATGCCCGCGCTCTTCGGGTGTCCGAACCGCCGACAATGCGGCGAGCTGAAAGCGGCCCAAGGCGCACGCCTTGGCCCGCCTCACTTTTGGTTGAGCCGCCGCGCTCTTGACGCGGCTCAGAGGCACAAGCGACCGGGAAAGTCCCCTTGCCCGTCGTTACAGCTGCTGAACGAGCTCGGCGGGGGAGAGCACGGGGACCGGCGAATCCCTGAACCCGGCCGTGTCGCGGGTGACGATGGCGTCGAGCTTCAAGCGCTCGGCGGCGGCCATGAGCAGGCCGTCCTCGAAATCCGCGCAGCCCCTCGCCAGAGAGACGTCAACGTCGGAGGCTGCCGCGTCAACGACGATCACGAGCCTCAGAAGCTTGCGGAGTAGCTGCGATGCCTCCTCCTTGGAATGGCGGGACGAGCTCATGAGGTAGTGGATGTCAGCGACCTGCTTCGCGGTGACGACGAGAAAGACGGCATCGCGTATCGCCGCCTCGAAGATGGTCAGCGCGTCATCGAGAAACGGATCGCGCTGTTGCAGAAGGTCCACCACGATGTTGGAGTCGACGAGGATTCTCCGCGGCCTTCTGGACTGTTGTCTCATAGGGTCGCCGCACGCTCGGCTTTGGCGTCCTCGATGGTCATCGAGGAGTCGAGGCAACCCACGAGTTCGTCCAGGAGCTCGCGCCGAGGGTCTGCGGGAGTCGTGAGGCGCGCGATGGCCTGCCCGTAGTGGGTGATGAGCACGTCCTCCTCGTTGACGCTTTCGAGGTAGCGACCCAAGTTGTTCTTGAACTCCGTTGCGGTGACGATCATGGTCGTGGCGCTCCGTTCGATCGAGCGAAAAAACTACCAGAATCGTACGATATCACGATAGAATCGAACGAATCATCGATTCCGCGAAGATTCCATGGACTCCAATGCCCGTTCGCTTTCTACGAGCTCTTGCGGCATCCGCCGGCTGCGTTAACCCGGTTGCCCCGCATTGCAAGGTTCGGATGCCCGCGTTCTTCGGGCGTCCGAACCGCCGCCAATGCGGCGAGCTGAAAGCGGCCCAAGGCGCAGGCCTCGGGCTGCCGCATCTTTGGTGCGTGACGATGGCGTCGAGCCTCAAGCGCTCGGCAGCCGTCCGCACTGGGCATCGTCTCGGTCAGGTTCGTCAATGTATGTGGTTTACGCGCTCGAGGTCGTTCATCAAAGGGCCACCAAATCCTGAAGGACGCTTTCCTTGAAGGCGCCGTCTTTCAGCTCTGAGATCTCGTATACGTCGACATCTTTTCCCGAGACTTTGTGGAGGCCTTCCGCGACACCGAACACATCCCAAGAGGTTGCGCCATCGCCTTCGAAGACAATGACGTCGATGTCCGAGCGCGTAGTCGCCTCGCCTCGTGCATAGGAGCCAAAAAGTCCAGCTGAGGCCATGTGATAGCGCTCAAGGAGCGGTCGAAGCATCATCCTGATCTCGTCTATCGTGTAGATCTTCTCGCTCATGCACTTCCTCGCCTCAAGATTGCGTGGTACTCGCGATTCTATCCCGAAGCGCTCGAACGCCCGCTGTCCAAGGCGGTCAGAGCTCTGCTCGCGAAGGAGCCGCAATGGGCCTGAGCCTCACCGAGCTCCCTCGTTCGCTCATGGGCTGTCATCGAGGGCCCTTCTTCGTTTTCTCGGCCGTGGAGGTGCTTTGATCGCGAACGAAGTTCGCGGAGGATCAGACGCTCTCATTCCGCACTTTACATAACATCCCCGAATTACACGCCCTCGCGGCGCCGGGTGACCGAAACTCCGCTCCTCGCGGCATCGGGTGGCGCGGGGCGGGGAGTTTCGGTCATGCCCGACCGCGCGCCCGCCGCGAGGGCGGGAGTTTCGGCGGCTTTCCCGCCGCGAACCGCTGAGTTTCGGCAGCTCTGGGCCGATCGGCCCCGTCTCCGATGACCGAAACTCCGCCTCCCGCGCTACCCCATGCCGCGAGGGTCGGAGTTTCGGTCATGCCATGCCACCGCATGCCGCGAGAGCCGGAGTTTCGGGCATGCCCGCGCTACTGCATGTCGCGAGAGCCGGAGTTTCGGCGATCCCGGGGCGCCCCATCGCCATCCCGCCCGGGCGGCGCAAAGCCGGTAGGGGAGGGAAAGCCCCCCGGCATGTTTATGGTCAACGAAAAGTT
The DNA here is from genome assembly GCA_947625235.1 of uncultured Atopobiaceae bacterium. Lineage (GTDB taxonomy): Bacteria > Actinomycetota > Coriobacteriia > Coriobacteriales > Atopobiaceae > CANRLS01. The sequence continues at coordinate 21,107 of CANQNP010000019.1, forward strand.
GAGAACGTGGCCATGGGCGCGCATGTCGGCCCCGCCCCCGCCCCCGCCCACCACGGTGTCGTGAGCGCCCATGACGCGAGGGCCCGAGTTCACGAACGTTTCTCGCATGGATGCCCGAATTCACGAACACGGTTTCGCGAGGAGCCGAATTCACGAACGGAAGATGCGCCAGGGAGCCTTCCTCACGAACGTTTGGCGCACGGACGGCCGAATTCACGAAAGATCGGCCGGAAAACGTTCGTGAGATCGGCCCCTCGCGTAGCGGCGTTCGTGAGGACGGGCCCCCGTGCGGCGGATGTTCGTGAGGACGGGCCCTTCCGGCGTCCGCCGGCTGCGTTAAACCCGTTGCCCCGCATTGCAAGGTTCGGATGCCCGCGCTCTTCGGGCGTCCGAACCTTGCAATGCGGGAAGCCGCTCTTCTTGCGGTTGCCCTCGTACCAATCGGTGACGACCTCCAGGGCCACGGACTCGATCTCGACGTGTGCCGGGCGGCCTTCATCAGATGGCATGGGCGATCTCGCATTCGGCGATCGGGGAGAGCGCGGGGAGCACGGCGTTCGACATGATCCAGGCGACGGCGGGCACGGCGACGGCGTCGCCGAACGCGTAGAGCACCTGCGATTCGCGGAATGGGGAGAGATCCATGTCGCCGGCGCCCTGCAGGCGCGCGTACTCGACGCCCGTCATCCACCGGACCTTGAAGGAGCCCTCGCCCGCGAAGACGATGGCCTGCTTGGACGATCCGCCGCGTGCGGTCCGCAGACAGCCCGCCACGTCGTCATCCCTGACCTCCCAGACGGGGCTTCCGCCACAGGTGCGGCGGTAGGCGGTCCTCGCGACCGTCCTCCCGCCCGCGACCAGCGCGTCGAAGCGTTGCCGCTGGACGTCGCTCATGGAGGCGACGAACGCCTGCGCTCGGGCATCGCCCCACCAACGGGCGTCGTCGGCGTCGAGCCACTCGACGACGGACGTGAGGCCGGACGCAAGGGGAGCCGGCGGTTCCGGGAGGGGCGTCAGGTGGGTCGCGAGGGATGGGTCGGCGTGTATCCACGCGAGGCGGTCGGGGCGAATCGAGGTGTCGAGCTGCCCGCCGCCGATCGGGTTCGCGAGGCCGACGACGAACATGCGCGGGCGCGACTGCGGAACCCAGCGCCTCGCGTTCAGCTCGAAGGCGTCGACCGAATACCCGAGCGAGTTGAAGGCCTCGACGACGGCGCGGAAGTCCCTGCCGTCATGCGACGACGCCAGCCCCGTGACGTTCTCCAGCACGAGGGCGGCGGGCCTACGCGCGCCCATTCCCTCGATGGCGTCCACGAAGCCGAAGAAGGCGCTGGATTCCGCGCCCTTCACGATGCCCTCGCGCTTCTCGGCGAGGGAGAGATCGGTGCACGGGCTGGATGCCCACGCGATGTCGGCATTTGGAATCCGCGTCGGGTCGAGGGAGAAGACGTCGCCCTCGACGAGGTCGGCCCCGCCCCAAACATAGCGGTACATCTCGCATTTCGCGGGGTCGATGTCGTTCGCTCACACGGTGTCGACGCCCGCCTGGGCCATGCCCTTCCGGGCGAGGCCGATGCCCGAGAAGAACTCCAGCGCCCTCGCTCGCCCGGGGAAATGTATCATCTCGCCGCGCTTCTTCACTAGCACGCTCCTTGTTGGGGACACGGAGATTCTAGGGCACGACTCGCCCTTCGGCATACCGCGATGGGTGCCGGGGCACGTCATCGGCCTGCAGCTGGCAGCCGCCAGGCACCATGAGGACTCGGCGAGGGCTCACATGCGCTAAACGTGCCTGGCCATGCAGCTCACGTGCCCCTCATGCTCAGGCGCTCACGGTCCGCGCTTTACATAACATCCCCGAATTACACGCCCTCGCGGCGCCGGGTGACCGAAACTCCGCTCCTCGCGGCATCGGGTGGCGCGGGGCGGGGAGTTTCGGTCATGCCCGACCGCGCGCCCGCCGCGAGGGCGGGAGTTTCGGTCGCCTTCCCGCCGCGAACCGCTGAGTTTCGGCAGCTCTGGGCCGATCGGCCGATTTCCGATGACCGAAACTCCGCCTCCCGTGCCACCCCATGCCGCGAGGACGTGAGTTTCGGTCATGCCCGCGCCATCGCATGCCACGAGAGCCGGAGTTTCGGCGATCCCCGGGACCCATCAGGCTCCCCGAGCACCCCATCGCCATCCGGCTCCCGAGGCCGCCCGCGCGGCTCAAGGGATCATGTGGCTCCGCGCCCGCCGCGCGCGGCCTCCCAGCTGCGGGTTTGCGTCTTGCATCGATATGTTGGCATGACTAAAGTCTACGTAATGCTTCTAGGAGCAGGTCACCGCAACCGCAAGGGAGAGCACTGCCATGAATGAGGCCTTGTCTACTCTCGGCTGCGTGAGCAGCCGTTTTGTGGCGGGGGGGGGGCACTCACCAGCCCTTTCCAGCCTGATCGACCGTAAAACCGGCACCGCGCGATGCCGCGCCTCCAGCGAGGTGGCGGCATGGTAGACAAGCTCAAGCACGGCCTCAGCGCCGCCTGGCTCAAGCACAAGGCGCTCACCCTCGCCATCGCCATCGCAACCGCCATCGCCGCCCTCGGCGGCTCGTTCGCCGTGGCAGCATCCGCGCTCGCGGACGAGCCTACGACTGAAGCATGGTGGGCCCTCTACGAAATTCCGCTTGGAAGCATTCCTGATGACGATGCAACCGAATTGGGATTCAGCACTTCTTTTAAGCCGTACCTGCTTGCCGTCAGTTCATCTAACGATTTAGGCGAAAGCTATACAAGTACTAAATACGGCGAGCTTACGAGGGTAAACGACTCAAACGCCTGGGGAACTTGGGATCCCAGCAATTCATACTCGTTTAGCGGCGATGATCGTGTCGGATGGAATAAATATATCTGGGATCACCAAAATAGGTGTGCAATGTATGCGGTGGAGACCACTGCGGGAAGCACCATCAACCTCGGCTCTGCAGCCAATCTATTCGATAGCCAAACGAAGCTGCGCGACATCAGTGGACTCTCTAGCTGGCACGGTCAGCCGACATCGATGGAGTACCTGTTTCATGATTGCGAATCTCTAGCGGATTTCTCCCCAATTAGCAGCTGGGATGTGTCGAAGGTCACAACTCTAAGCCAGTGCTTCTATGGGTGCCACAAGCTGGAGAACCTTGATTTTGCTCAGGAATGGTTCAAGCCGGGGAACTCGCTTGAAAGCCTCCAGTACACCTTTGAATCCTGCGTCAGCCTCACCGATGCGTCGGCATTGGCGAATTGGGATGTGTCGAAGGTCAAGAATGTAAGATGTGCCTTCCACACGTGCACGAGTCTCAAGACGCTGAATCTCTGGAATTGGGAGCTAAGCGAAGACGGGGTGGAAACGGGAGCCACGTTCAATTTCTCTACGGACATCGAAACAATTTATTGCAAGAATAAATGGAATACGAACTCTACCAGCACATTCTATGGTAGATCGAACATGCGGGGTCCCGAGAGCCTCTATTCGGCCTCGAGTGGGAAAAGCTGGGTCAAAGAGACGCATGGTGACACGACGGATCCAACAGGGGACCCCTCCGTCAGCGGAGCCATGTGCAACCCCGATACCGGGTACTTCACCGGTGCGGTGGGCGTGCAGCCGCTCGAGCGCACCTACAACGGGAGCGAGCAGCTCTGCGTCCCCAGCTGGTCGTACAGCGTGAATGGCGCGTACTCCGACACCAACACGACCAAGCCGGAAGGCTCGACGACGTTCTACACGCTTTCCGAAGGCACCGTTGAGCCCACGACATCTAGTACTCCGGGCAAGGAAGAGGGCACGAAGACCGCCGCCGGGGCCGCGTACGCAACCCATGCAGGGGATTACACCGTCAAAGCGAGCATCAACTTCGGCGACGGTGGTGTCCTGAATGACCTTAAGGGCTACATCGGCTTTGTAGTGAGAAATCCGGAGGGTACCAAGACAACCGAAGAGTCTAATCCACAACTAACTAAGGGCCAGAACTTCGCGGTTCCCTTCACCATCGCAAAGGCCGATTCGACGATCAAGGTCCTGAACGAGGACGGCAGCGAGCTCTCTGGCAACGCAATCGCCCTCAAGGAAGGAGCTTCGAGGAAGTTCAAGCTCCAGGTGACCTATAGGGACGAGCACGGTGCAGATGCGCCCTACGAGACTCTGTCGAAAAACACCTTCACGGCATCTGGCGCGAAACTCAGTGCGACGTTCGAGGCGGTACCGGAGGATCCGAGTTCCATCTACATGACCGTGACGGCAGAAACCGGAGCGAGCGAGGGCAACCTGACCATCAACTTCAACGGCAACAACGACCTCAAGGGAAGTAACAGGTCTCTAACGACCAGCATCACGTCTGCGACTATCTACGACTGGGCCGTGTACCAGATAAAGGCCAATACGACGACGT
>CANQNP010000020.1 GCA_947625235.1 uncultured Atopobiaceae bacterium
TAGGTATCCGGCACGAACGTGACGTCGAGGCCGGTGAGCTCGCGGAGCTTGTCGGCCGCGGGCTTCAAGGAGAGCTTGGGCTCGGGGCCGTCGCCCTTGGGACGGCCGAGGTGGCTCATGAGGATGACCTTGGCGTTGTGGTCGACCAGGTACTTGATGGTGGGGATGGCGGCCTTGATGCGGGTGTCGTCCGTGACGTTGCCGTTCTCGTCCAGCGGCACGTTGAAGTCCACGCGCATGAGCACGCGCTTGCCGTCCACGTCGATGTCGCGGACGGTCTTCTTGGTGAAAGCCATGCGAGGCTCCTCCCTCTCTTCCGTTCAGAAAGGAGGACGCGGTCGAAGCTGGGGAGCCTCGCCCGCGTCCTCGCTACCTGCGCTCAATCAAGGGCGCGTTGCCTTAGATCACGCGCGACGGTCCTACACGAACTTCTCGAAGTACTTGATGGTGCGGACCATCTGGGAGGAGTAGGAGTTCTCGTTGTCGTACCAGGAGACGACCTGCACGAGGTACTCGTCGTCGCCGAGGTCGCAGACCATGGTCTGGGTGGCGTCGAAGAGGGAGCCGTAGGTCATGCCCACGACGTCGGAGGAGACGATCGGGTCGGTGTTGTAGCCGAAGGTCTCGGGGTCGGAGGCGGCCTTCATGGCGGCGTTGATGGAGTCCACGGTGATCTTCTCGCCGTCCTTGGACTTCACGACGCAGTAGAGCAGGGTGGTGGAGCCGTCGGCCACGGGCACGCGCTGGGCGGAGCCGATGAGCTTGCCGTTGAGCTCGGGGATGACCAGGCCGATGGCCTTGGCGGCGCCGGTGCTGTTCGGCACGATGTTGATGGCGGCGGAGCGGGCGCGACGCATGTCGCCCTTGCGCTGCGGGCCGTCGAGGATCATCTGGTCGCCGGTGTAGGCGTGGATGGTGCTCATGATGCCGGCCTTGATGGGGGCGTAGTCGTTGAGCGCCTTGGCCATGGGAGCGAGGCAGTTGGTGGTGCAGGAGGCGGCGGAGACGATGTTGTCGTCGGCCGTGAGGGTCTCGTGGTTCACGTTGTAGACCACGGTGGGCAGGTCGTTGCCCGCGGGGGCGGAGATGACGACCTTCTTGGCGCCGGCGTCGATGTGGGCCTGGGCCTTTGCCTTGGAGGTGTAGAAGCCCGTGCACTCGAGCACGACGTCGATGTTGAGCTCGCCCCAAGGCAGGTTCTTGGCGTCCGGCTCCTTGTAGATGGTGATCTTCTTGCCGTCGACGGTGATGGAGTCCTCGTCGGAGGTCACCTCGTGGTTGCGGGCGTAGTTGCCCTGCATCGAGTCGTACTTGAGAAGATTGGCGAGCATGGCGGGATTGGTGAGGTCGTTGATGGCGACGATCTCGGTGCCCTCATGCTCGAACATCTGGCGGAAGACGAGACGCCCGATGCGGCCGAAGCCGTTAATGCCAACCCGAACTGCCATGTGCTCTCCTTTCGACGACCCCGCCGGCCATGCCCCCTTTTGGCGTGCGCCCATGCGGAGCCAAGCTTCGTGACGGCTTCATAGTAGCGCTCCGAGGGGATCGGCAAACTCCAAACCGGCAACCGAAACGCCCCGCTTTCGATCGCGATTCGGGACGCGCGTCGGCGCGGGACGCGGGGCGCGCGGGGCGAGGGGCGCGCGGGGCGAGGGGTGCGCGGGGCGAGGGGTGCGCGGACCTTGGGGTGCGGGCCTTGGGGTGCGGGCCGAGGGCGCGTGCGGGGCGAGGGGTGCGCGGACCTTGGGGCGTGCGGGCCGAGTGTACACGGTATGTGGGAGCGCAGGCAGGGAGCATGGGGCGAGGGTGCGCGAGCCGAAGGGGCGTGTGGGGGTGAGGAGCCCGATGGCTTTTGGGCACGAAGGTCGAGGGCGTGCGGGCCGAGGGGCACGCCGGCCCTGGGGCGTGCGGGCCTTGGGGTGCGGGCCAAGTGCACACGGTATAAGGGGGCGCAGGCAGGGAGTGTGGGCGAGGGCACGAGGGCCGAAGGTGTTCACGGGCCGAGGGTGCGCGGTATGAGGGAGCGCAGACCAAAGGAGTGCGGCGCGAGGGACGCCAATGGCTCGGAGATGCGTGGGGGTGACGGTGTAATCTCCCTCCCTTCCTCCCTCCCTTGTTCACGTCGTCTGCTCTCACCACTCCCCCGTTGTTCACGTCGTCGGTCGGCGCCACCCCCCCTTGTTCACGTTGTCCGTTCTCACCACCCCCCCTGTTCACGTCGTCTGCTCTCACCACCCCCCCTGTTCACGTCGACTGCTCTCACCACTCCCCCGTTGTTCACGTCGTCTCGGATCGCGATCCCCGTTGTTGACGTTCCCTCGCCCATGTGATCGCGGTTGTTCACGTCGTCCGCAACGCACCACCCCCTTGTTCACGTCGTTCCGGCTCGCGATCCCCGTTGTTCACGTTCTCCGCTGTCACCGCCCTCGTTGTTCACGTCGCTCCAGCTCGCATTCCCCGTTGTTCACGTTCTCCGCCCGTGTGATAGCGGTTGTTCACGTCGTCTCATATCGCCACCCCCGTTGTTCACGTTCCCCCCTCCGTGTAACCCCCGTTGTTCACGTCATCTCGGATCGCGATCCCCGTTGTTCACGTCGTCCGCCCGCATCACCCCCTTTGTTCACGTCGTCTCGGATCGCCACCCCCGTTGTTCACGTCATCTCGGATCGCAATCCCCGTTGTTCACGTCGCCCGCCCGCATCACCCCCGTTGTTCACGTCGCTCCGGCTCTCATCCCCCGTTGTTCACGTCGCCGAAAGACGTGAACAACGGGGCTGGCGCCCTCCTGTCGACGTGAACAACGCAAAAGGCTGCGGAAACACGACGTGAACAACGACTGTTGGGCCCCGATACGACGTGAACAACGGCGGTAACGCGATCGGGCGACGTGAACATCGTGGGTGGCGAGTGAGGACGACGTGAACAACGGGGGAGTGGTGAGAGCAGACGACGTGAACAACGGGAGTGGCGCGTTGCGGACAACGTGAACTACGGGGTTGTTGCAGGGGACGACGCGAACATCGTGGGTCGCGCGTTGCGGACGACGTGAACTACGGGGGTCGCGCAAGGGACGACGTGAACTACGGGTGTGGCGCGTTGCGGACAACGTGAACATCGTGGGTAGCGCATTGCGGATGACGTGAACGACGTGGATGGCGCAAGGGATGACGTGAACTACGTGGTGGGTGCAGGGTACGACGTGGACGAAGGGAGTAACTCGATAAGACGACGTGAACGACGGTGGCAACTCGATCGGGCGACGTGAACGACGGTGGCAACTCGATCGGGCGACGTGGACGACGGGGTTCGCGCAAGGGGCGACGTGGACGACGCCGCAGCCGGCGTCTTCTCGTGCGCGCCGAACTCGTCGCCGCGTCGACCACGCCCAATCGTGTGCAGCGTCGACGCGAACGACACCCGTTGCGCCGCCGGGAACGGGTTGGGAAATCAAAGGACCCGCCACGCCTTCGGAACCGCGTCGCCATGCTCCGAGATCCATGCCGTCTGCCTGGACATCCGCACCCGACATGCATCAAGCGCGCCGCGTGCGCGCCGTGTGCGCCCTGCGCGCCGTGTGCGCCCTGCGCGCCTGCTACGCCGCCGATCTCGCCCGATAGCCGAACAGGTGGCCGTGAAGCCGGAGTCGCTCATCGAGCGCAGCCGAGTTCGGCGCTCGCAAATTGCGCCCATCGAGTCGCGCGAACTGTGTGACGAACTCCTCGAAGAGCAGCGGATCGCACACGATGTCCCAGGTGAGCGGCAGAATCGTGATGTCATGGAATCGAGCCACGTCGATGCGCTTCTTGTCGAGCCTCGCGCGCCTGCCATCGATCTGCTCCTCATGCCAGCGTTTGCTCTCGTACTCGATGCCCACGCGACCGCTTCCCGCCATGATGTCCACGCGCATCGAAGACGTGCCCAGCATCTTCCGATCTTGGAAGCTGAGCGTGATCTCCTTGTTGAGCTGGAGCCCGCGCAATCCGAAGCCCCCATGGCGTAGGGGAAGCGCGAGCGCGCAGAACAGGCGCGATTCCATGGGTGATGCGGAGCCGCACGTCGCGAACCTGGCTGCGGCGAGCGCGACCCCACGGCCTTTGGTTCTGGGAGGCAGCCGGCGCACGAAGCTCTCCAAGCCGCCAGGCGTCATGACCGGACGGGCGTTGGAGAGAAACGAGGCCCCATCGACCGAGCTGAGGAAACTGGGCGCGAGATCGTACGTACCGCAAAGCTCGAGCGCCAGCACGAACGCCTTCGGCACGGCGCATCGGCGAGACAACGTGAGAAACACGAGCTCGGGGCACGCGAGAAGCACGTTCTCCGGAAGCCCGAGAGCCTCATCGGGTCTCAGCAGCGAGCCGTCGGGGAGATCGAAGGTCACGTAGGCCGGACGGGCCGCCTCGCACGCATGCACCGCGCTGTAATTCGGTAAGATGATGGGAAGCGCTCGATGGCAGAGCGTGGGCGCGTGCCCGACGAGATGCAGCGCATGGCCATCGCGAAGTGAGTTCGGCTGGGGGTCGGGGACCGTCTCTGAATGCGTCGTGTGCGACCCCGCGAGCGCTCCTCCCTTCTCCAACACCGACGCCGCGATGCGATCGAGCGAGCGTTGGACGCGCTGGAGGTCCTGCTTCCCGGCCACGGCGTGACGAAGACTCGCGGTGCTGGCCTTCGCATCCAACGGTCGATGCCGGATTCCGGGGATTCGCGCCAAGGTGAGCGCCAAGCGCCCTGCGAGGATGAGTGGCATGCGTCTCCTCCATCGTCCATGAGCGTGGAAGGCAGGCTCGCGTTCCTCTTTGACGTGTCGCGCCTTGGCATATGCGCCTCGCCGTTCAAGTACTTCGGCTGCGGCACCTCGATGCGCGAAGACTCTCCAATCGGAACGAGCGAGCCTGGCTCCATGCCGTGGTTTTGCCTTCGATGCCCTCGATCATGACATCCGCTCTCCCGATGGGCTCAAAAACCGCGATGCCGAGCCAACCGGGGGCAGACAGCGGTCTGGCAAATGGCAAACAGAGGCGGAAAAACCGCAGCTAGACAGAGAGGGAATTCGTGCATTCCAGTCGGCGCGCCACGCATCTCGCCAAATCGGGATTTTCCCTCTACACAGATCGGCCACAGGCGCACCCGCGATCGGATGGCCCGCCCGTGGGCTTCATGGGCGCCTACGCCAAGGATCGGCCACAGGCGCGCCCGCGATCGGGCGTGCGCGAGCATCACTTCGACCTCCGGCATGGGGGCTTCGGCTTCGCCGCACGCTCTCTTTCGTACGGTGCCCATCGTTCACGTATCGGTTCCGCGGCCTCCAACGTCGTTCACGTCGCCTTTGATCACTAAAGCCGTTGTTCACGTCATCCGCCTGCGCCACCCCCATTGTTCACGTTGTCCGCCTGCGCCACCCCTGTTGTTCACGTCGTCCGCCTGCGCCACCTCCGTTGTTCACGTTGTCCGCCTGCGCCACCCGCGTTGTTCACGTCGTCCGCCTGCGCCACCCCCGTTGTTCACGTCGCTTCTGATCACTAGAGCCGTTGTTCACGTCGTCCGCCTGCGCCACCCGCGTTGTTCACGTCGCTGAAAGACGTGAACAACGGGATGTTGTCCTCCTATCGACGTGAACAACGCCAAAAGCAGCAGAAACGCAACGTGAACAATGGGAGTTTCGATTTTGGGCAACGTGAACAACGACCCACAGGCCTCGATGCAACGTGAATAAGGGGACAAGCGTGGTTGGGCGACGTGAACAACGGGGTTCGCCTGGGCGGCGAGACGTGAACAATGAGGCTGGCGTTGAGGGACGACGTGAACAACGGAGCTTACGTGTCGGCGAGACGTGAACAACGGGGTTCGTGCGCTGAGACGACGTGAACAACGGAGCTTGTGCGTCGGAGCGACGTGAACAATGAGGCTTGCGTGTTGGGGCGACGTGAACAACGGGGCAAGCGTGGTTGGGGCGACGTGAACAACGGGGCAAGCGTGGTTGGGGCGACGTGAACAACGGGGCAAGCGTGGTTGGGCGACGTGAACAACGGGGCAAGCGCGTCGGGGCGACGTGAACAACGTCGTTCGCGCGTCGGCGCGGCGTGGACGGCGGCGAAACGCACGGCACGCGCGTCGGCGCGGTCCCTACTCCTCGGCCAGGAGGGCCTTCAGGCGCAGGAGCCGGTGGTAGACGGCCGACTTGGAGAGCGGGGGGTCGGCCATGGCGCCGAGTTCGGCGAGCGAGAGGTCGGGGTAGCGCTCGCGCAGGTCGCAGAACTGGGCGATCGCCTCGGACATGGCGCCCTCCCCCAGCCGCTCGCGCGCCCGGCGCACGAGCTCCACCTGGTCCTGCGCGGCGGAGAGCGCCCGGCGCTGGTTCGCGAGCTCCGCGTTCACCGCGCGGTTCACGTCGTTCTTGAGCGAGCGCACCACGCGCACCTTCTCCAGCAGCATGGTCTTTGCCGAGGCGCCCATGAACGAGAGCAGGTTGGCGATGTCGTCGAAGGACTTGGCGTAGACCACGAAGGCCTGCCGCCTGCGGTTGATGCGGGAGTGCACGTCCACGGAGTCCAGGATGGCCTGGATGCCGAGCGCGAGCGGCTCGCCCTCGCACACGAACTCGAGGGAGAAGTCGCCCCGGGGGCCGGCCACGAAGCCCGCGCCCATGAAGGCCCCGCGCAGGTAGGCCGCGCGCTCGGCTTGGCTCCGCACCACGTTCCACGGCACGCCCAGGGTGATGCCGCGCCCCGTGCTCACGATGCCCATGGCCTCCAGCGCGCGATCGAGCTCGCCCTGCTCGGCCACGCTCACCACGTAGCTGCGACGCGCCCGGCTGCGCGAGCGATGGAACGAGGATTCGCGCACGGTGAGCGTGGTGTCGAGGCCGAACACCGCATGCGAAAGGCGCAGGAACACGCGCGCCGCCGCGGCGGTCTCGGTCGCGAGCACGAGCGAGTAGGAGCCCGTCTCGTGAAACGACAGGTTGCCCGCGACCTTGATGAGGGCCGAGAGCTCGGCGATGGCGCAGGAGCGGGTGGGCCCGTCGATGCGCGCCAGATCCTCCTTGACCTCGCCCGTGAACGACATGGCTCCCCTACTCGCCCTTCGCCGCGAGCGCGCGCGGCAGGTCGCGGTGCGAGACAGTCACGGAGTAGCCCTCGCCGGCGAGGTAGGCGGCCGTGGCGTCGGCGAGCGCCACGGAGCGGTGCTGGCCGCCCGAGCAGCCCACGCCGATGGAGAGGTAGGCCTTGCCCTCGGCCACGTAGCCCGGCATCACGGCGTCGAGCAGCGCCTTCCACGCCTCCATGAAGGCCTGGGTCTGGCTGTGCCCCATGACGAAGCGCTTGACCGCCTCGTCCTTGCCGGAGAGCTCGCGCATGGCCGGATCCCAATAGGGATTGGGCAAAAAGCGCACGTCGATGAGCAGGTCCGCCTCGGCGGGCATCCCCATCTTGAAGCCGAAGCTGAAGACGTGCACCTCCATGAGCTGCGTGGGCGAGAGCTCGCTGAAGAGCCGGTTGATGGTGCGGGTGAGCTCGATGGGCTTGAGGCCGGAGGTGTCGATGACCACGTCGGCGGCCTCGCGCACGGCCTCCAGCTGGCGGCGCTCGCGGCGGATGGCCTCGAGGTTGCCCTCGCCCTCCTTGGCGATGGGATTGCGCCTCCGCGAGAGCGCGTAGCGGCGGCGGAGCACCTCGTCCGAGGCGTCGAGGAAGAGCAGCGTCACCGAGATCTCGTGGTCCTCGAGCGCCGCGATCTCGTCCAGGAGCTCGTCGAAGAGGCCCTGGCTCCTGAGGTCGCAGACGCACGCCAGGTGGCGGCCGACGCCCGTGTTGAGCCCCACGATCTCCGAGAGGGGCAAAAGCAGGCTCGGCGGCAGGTTGTCGATGACGTAGTAGCCGAGGTCCTCGAACACGTGCATGGCGTGGGTGCGGCCCGCGCCGCTCATGCCGCTGATGACCACGACGTCGGCCACGGCGAGGCTCTCCGTGCCCCGCCCCCTGCGCTCGTCCATGGCCCGCACCTCCCGCGCTCGCATCCCGTGGCCGAGCCCAGTCTAGCTTGCGCCGCGCACCGCCTGCGCCCAGTCCCGCGGCCCCTCCGGCAGGTGGGGCGAGGCCTTCCGCGCGGCGCGGATCAGACGGCCCCGTCCGCCGGCGTGGCCCCGGGCGCCTCGGCGGCGAGCTCGCGCTCCCAGGCCCGGAGGGTCTCGTAGACCTCGCGGGCCACCCCGTGCGGGATGCCGGGGACGGCGGCGATCTCCTCCAGACTCGCGACGCGGAGCTTGGCCATGGAGGGAAACGCCTTCCGGAGCGCCTTCTTGCGCTTGGGTCCCACGCCCTCGATCTCGTCCAGGATGGAGACGGTCATGGCCTTGCCGCGGAGCTCGCGGTGGAAGGTGATGGCGAAGCGGTGCGCCTCGTCGCGCAGGCGCTTCACGAGGTAGAGCGAGGCCGATCCGTTGGGCAGCACCACCGGCAGGTCGTCCCAGGGCACGATGAGCTCCTCGTCCGCCTTGGCGAGCCCGCAGACGGGCACGTCGAGCTCGAGATCCGCCAGCTGGTTGAGCGCGGCCGTGAGCTGCGGTTTTCCGCCGTCGAGCACGAGCAGGTCGGGCCGCTTGCCGAAGCGCTCGTCGGCCATGCGCTCGGGCGAGTAGCGCCTCGCGAGCGCCTCGCCCATGGAGAGGAAGTCGTTGGCCTCGGAGAGCGGCGTGCGGATCTTGAACCTCCGGTACTGGGATTTGTCCGGCTTGCCGTTCGTGAAGACCACCATCGAGGCCACGGTGTGCTTGCCGTGGATGGTGGAGATGTCGAAGCACTCCATCCGAAGCGGCGGCCCCGGCAGCGCGAGCGCGCTCTCGAGCTCCAGGAGCGCCTGGTTGGTGCGGGAGTCCTCGTAGCCCGTCTTCACCTCGTGGCGCACGAGGTAGTGGCGGGCGTTCTGCACGGCCGTGTCCATGAGCTTCCTGCGCCGTCCGCGCACGGGGACGTGCAGCTCCACGCGCCGACCGCGCTTGCCCGAGAGCCACGCCGAGATGGCCTCGGGGTCCTCCGGCAGGCACGGCACCTCCACCGAGAGCGGCACGTCGGCCGTCTGCTCGTAGTAGCGCTTGAGGAAGCCGCCCACGAGCTCGGCCTCCTCGATGTCGAGGCCCTTGTCGAGCACGAACTCCACCGAGCGCACCACGCGCCCCTCGCGCACGGCGAAGACGCACACGCCGCAGATGGTCTCCTCGCGATAGATCCCCACCACGTCGGCGTCCACGGAGGGCGAGAGGATCACCTGCTGGCGGTCCTCCAGGCCGGCCACGGCGTCCAGGCGCCGCTTGTAGCGGGCGGCCCTCTCGAAGTCGAGGTCGTCCGCCGCGTCTTGGATCTCGGCGGCGAGCGCGGCTTTGAGCTTGGAGCGGCGTCCGGTGAGGAGGCCCTCCACCACGGCCACGTTCTCCGCGTAGGCCTCGGGGCCGATCTCGCCCGCGCAGGGGCCGGGCCCGCGCCCCACGTGGAAGTCGAAGCAGGGCCTGCCGGTGGCCGCCATGGCGAGCTCCACCACGTTCTCGTCCTCCGGATGGGCGTCCAGGCGGCGCTTCAGGCGCTTCCACTCGGCGCACGTGGCCACGCAGAGCGGGCAGACCTTGCGCACGACGTCGATGGCCTGCCGGGCGCTCCGGGCGTCGGTGTAGGGCCCGAAGTAGCGGGTGGCGGGCTTGTGGCGCTCGCGCGTGTACTTGATCGCGGGGAACACGTCGCCCTCGGTGATGGCGATGAAGGGATAGGACTTGTCGTCCATGTAGGAGACGTTGTAGCGCGGGTGGTGCCTCTGGATGAGGTTCATCTCCAAGAGGAGCGCCTCGTGCTCGGAGGCCACGGTCACGTAGTCGAAGCTCGCCGCCTCGGCCATGAGGAGCGGGATCTTGGCGCGCTCGTCGGTGAGCCCCACGTACTGGCGCATGCGGGCGCGCAGGTTCTTGGCCTTGCCCACGTAGAGGATCTCGCCGTCCGCGCTCTTCCAGAGGTAGCAGCCGGGCTCGGTGGGCACCTGCTCCTCGACCTGCCGGGCGAGATCGTCCAGATGGGCCCGCCAGGAGGGCGCCTCAGCCACGGGCCTTCCAGACGTAGCGGTTGAACTTGCGGATGTGGTTCAGGTACATGAGGTGCGCCCAAGCATTGTGGGACAGCGTGTCCTCGGGGTTGAAGAGCGGGTTCTGGGCCTTGCCCTCGCGGAAGAGCGCGAGGGCCGCCTCCCGGGCCTCGGCATCGCGCACGGTCCTTCGCACCACGAGCTTGGGCACCACGGTGAAGAGCCCGCGATCGCAGGCCACCTTCGGCTCGCCCGGATCCGCGGGCGCCCCGCCTCCCCCGAGCACGAACTCGTCGACGATGAGCTCGGCGATGTCGGCCCCGCCGATCTGCATGTAGTAGGTGTTGCGCCCCGGCCGCGTGTTCACCTCGAAGAACCGATAGGAGCCGTCGCGGGGGTCGAGCTTCGCGTCGAAGTTGGAGAAGCCCCGATAGCGCACGCGCTTGAGGAAGCGCGCCGCCTGCTCGGCGATGGCGTCGTTTCGCTCGAGGAGGATGCAGACGGGGTTGCCGATGGCCGTGGGCATGTGGTCCTCGAGGATCACGCGGCCCGTGGACCAGACCCTCACGTCACCCTCGGCGTCGCTGAAGCAGGTGATGGTCCGGAGGTTGTCGTCCGGCCCGGGGATGAGGTCCTGCACGAGGAGCTCGCGGTCGTAGACGGAGCGCTTGAGCTCGTCGTGGAGCCAGAGGAGCTCCTCGGGCGTCTCGATGGTGAAGACCTTCTTCTTCCCCTCGAACTCCGCGTAGTGGTACATCGCCGAGTTGGAGGGCTTGGCGATGCAGGGGAAGCTGAGCTCGTCCACGTCGATGGCGGGGGCGTCGGCCTCGCAGCCGAAGGACCAGGTCTTCGGGTGCGGGATGTCCAGCTCGTCGCAGAGCTCGTAGAAGCGCCCCTTCTGGGTGATCTCGTCGAGGAGGGCAAAGTCGATGTAGGGCACGACGAACCACTGGGAGAGCTCGTCCTTGGCCTCGGAGAAGGTGCGGGCGTACCAGTCGCCCGTGCCCAGCACGAGGCCGACCTTGCCCTCGGCGCGCAGCTTCGGGCCGAGCTCGCGCAGCAGGTCCAGGCAGACGTCGGAGCGGTCGACGCCGGGCTCGACGTGGTAGTCGCAGAAGCGGCTGGAGCTCAGCATCTTGGCGTCGGTCGTCGCATAGACCTGGGAGGTGAGGCCGTAGCGCTCGTGAAAGCACCGGACCCAGGTGTAGATGAGGACGTCCCCGCCGAAGAGGACGGGGACGATGGACGATGGCTGCGGATCCCGCATCGGGTCCTGCACCGCGCGCCTCCCTCTCCGCCCGCCGGATGGGTCCCGGACGGGCTGTCCTGGGCGGGCCGCCTAGAACGGCTGGCCGCCTCCGATGGGGCTCCCCCAGATCGTGTTCAGCACGACGCCGCGACCGGGCAGCGACTCGATGATCTGGTTGCCGCCGGCGTAGATGGCCACATGGCCGTACCAGAAGACGAGGTCGCCGGGCACGAGCTGGCTGATGGGCACGACGTGGGTCGCCGCGCGCTGCTGGGCGGAGGTGCGCGGCAGCGTGAGGCCGGCCTGCGCATAGGCCCAGGAGGTGAGGCCCGAGCAGTCGAAGACGAGGCCCACGGGGTCGCGGGCGCCGAGGACGTAGGTCGTCCGGCCCACCATCGAGTAGGCGGCGTTCAGGATCGTGTCGCGCTGGGACTGGGTGATGCCGCCGCCGCTGTAGCTCGAGCCGCCGGAGCCGGAGCTTCCGGAACCGGAGCTGGAGCCGCCGGAGGTCTGGCCCTGGAGCTCACGCTGGGCCGCCTCGGCCGCACGACGTGACGCCTCGCGCTGGGCCGCGTCCTCCTCGGCGATCTTGTCCTTGAGCTCCTGATCGAGGCTGTTCATGTAGGCGTCGGCGCGCTCGGCCTCCTCCTCGAGGGCGGCCTGCTGCTGCTTCTGGCTGTCGAGGAGCGCCTGCTGCTCCTGGCGCTGGGCGTCCAGCTGGCGGTTCTGGTCCTCGAGGACGTCCTTCTCCTCCTCGAGGTCCTGGCGCTCGGCCGCGAGCTCGGCCTTCTTGGCCTGGAGGTCCGAGATGACCTCGGCCTGGTGCTCGGAGACCCGCTGGGCGTAGTGGGCCTTGGAGACAAGGTCGTTGAAGTCCGTGGCCCGGAGGATGATGTCGAGGAGGCTGAGGCCGCCGGACTTGTAGTCGGCCGCGATGACGTCCGAGAGCTCGTCCTGGCCCTCGGCGACCTCCCGCTCCTTCGCGGCGATCTTGTCGTTGGCCACGTCGATGCGGCCCTGGGTCTCGTCGATCTGGCCCTGGAGCTCGTCCATCTGGCCCTGGGTCTCGGCGAGGCTCGCCTCGGTGTCCGCGAGCTCCTCGTAGCGCTTCTCGACCTCGAGGTAGAGCTCGTCGCGCTTCTTCTTCGCCTCGTCGAGGCGGGCGCGGATCTCGGACGACGTCTCGGCTGCGGCCGGGACGGGCGAGATGGCCGGAGCCACGGTGGAGAAGGCGAGCGTCAGGACGAATGCTGCGGTTGTCATGCGTTTAAGCTGCATCGAATCACCCCAAAGATCTGGAGTCACTCCAAGTAGACCCGACATGCTACCACCCCGGACGTTCGCCGAGGCCCATCGCGCGCCTTTCCATGGCAATGCCACAGCGCGAACGGCGCGGGGCCCCTGCGCCGCGCCGGCGCGCGTCGGCGCGAAGGCGCTAGCATAGGGCGTTCGATTCGATGCGGATGCCCTGGAGGCGGCCATGACCCGACTGCTCCACGCCGACTGCCACGTGCACAGCAGCTACTCCGACGGCGAAGACGACCTGCTCGCCATGGTGGAGGCCGGCATCGCGGCCGGCTTGGACGTGATGGTCCTGACCGACCACCTCACGCTGCCCACGGCGATGGGCCCCACGGCGGACGTGTCCGTGGCGGCACGCGACCTGCCCTTCTACCGGGCCGACGTGCTGGCGCTCGACCACCTAAGCCGCGCGAAGGGCGGCCCCGAGGTGGTGCTCGGCTTCGAATGCGATTGGTATCCGGGCTCAGAGGCCAACATCGCGCGCTGGAGCGCCGGGGCCAAGGTGCGTCTGGGTTCGGTGCACTGGGTGGGCGGCGGCTGGATGGACGACGCGCAGGACCTCTCCGTCTACGAGGAGCTCGGCGCGGACGAGCTCTGGCGCCGCTACGTGGACGCCTGGTGCTCCGCCTGCGAGAGCCCGGCGAACTTCGACGTGATGGCGCACCCCGACTTGGCGCGGCGCTTCGAGGCCGAGGGCTGGGCGCCCACGATCGATGTCGCGCCGCTCTACGACCGCATGGCCGAGTGCGCCCACGACACGGGCAAGCGCATCGAGCTCTCCACGGCGGGGCTGCGCAAGCCCTTCGCGGACTACTACCCGGCGCGACCGCTGCTCGAGCGCTTCCGCAGGGCGGAGGTGCCCATCACGCTGGGCTCCGACGCGCATCGCGCCTGCGACGTGGCCTTCGGCCTCGCCGATGCCCGCGCCCACGCCCTCGAGATCGGCTATCGGGAGCAGCAGGTTCCCCACGCCGACGGATCGTGGGAGACCTGCACGCTCGCATAGCGGGGGCGTGCGCCGCGACCAGACAGTAGGACCTTCCCCATTGTCTGGGGGTGGTCAGCGTTTGCGGGCGTCGAGTTCGCCGGCCAGTTCGGGGAGGGTCACGCCTTCGGCTTCGAGGACCACGAGCAGGTGGTAGAGCAGGTCGGCGGCCTCGTAGCGGATGTGGTCGTGGTCGTGGTCCTTGCAGGCGAGGGCCACCTCGCCGGCCTCCTCCATGACCTTCTTCAGGCGCTCGTCCTCGGGGCCTTGGAGGAGCTTGGCGGTGTAGCTTCGAGAGGGGTCCGCGTCGCGCCGGCTCGCGATGACGTCCGCGAGGTAGACGAGGGTGTCGGCGAGATCGCCGTCGCGTACGTCCGGGGTTCGCTCGCCCATGCTCAGTCCCTTTCGCCCTCGAGGGAAAGTTCGCGGAAGAAGCAGCTCGCGTGCCCCGTGTGGCAGGCGGGGCCGGCGGCCTCCACGAGCGCGAGCAGGGTGTCGCCATCGCAGTCCACGAGGAGCCGCCGCACGCGCTGGGTGTTTCCCGAGGTGGCGCCCTTGTGCCAGAGCTCCTCGCGCGAGCGCGACCAGAACCAGGTCTCGCCCTCCGCGAGCGTTCGCGCGAGCGATTCGCGGCTCATCCACGCGACCATGAGCACGGCGCCCGTGGCCTCCTCCACGACGACGCACGGCACGAGGCCGCGATCGTCGAAGCGCACGGCCTCCACGCCCGCAACCTCCGTCAGCTCGCCCGCGTACTCCATGGTCGCTCCTAGAAGTCCAGCCGCACGGGGATCCCCTGGGCCGCCAGGTACTCCTTCACCTGGCGGATGGAGAACGTGCCGAAGTGGAAGACGCTTGCGGCGAGCACGGCGTCGGCCTCGCCGTCTATCACGCCCTCGGCGAAGTGCTCGAGCGTGCCCACACCGCCCGAGGCGATCACGGGGATGTCCACCGCACGGGCCACGGCGCGGGTGAGCGCGAGGTCGAAGCCCTCCTTCGTGCCGTCGCGATCCATGGAGGTGAGGAGGATCTCCCCGGCGCCGCGGCGGGCCACTTCCTCGGCCCAGGCCACGGCATCGATGCCCGTGGCCCTGCGCCCGCCGGCCACGTAGACCTCCCAGCGGTCGGCCTCGCCCTCGCGCGGCGTGCGCTTGGCGTCGATCGCGCAGATCACGGCCTGCGAACCGAAGGCGCGGGAGGCCTCCGAGATGAGCTCGGGGTGCGCGACGGCGGCGGAGTTCAGCGAGATCTTGTCCGCGCCGGCGGCCACCATGGCCCGCATGCCGGCGAGGTCGCGCAGACCCCCTCCCACGGTGTAGGGGATGGCGAGGCTCTCGCTCGCCCGCGCGGCGAGCGAGAGCGTGGTGGCGCGCTCGCTCGAGGTGGCGGTGATGTCCAGAAAGACCACCTCGTCCGCGCCCTCGGCGTCGTAGAGGCGGGCCTGCTCCACCGGGTCGCCGGCGTCCACGAGGTCCACGAAGTTCACGCCCTTGACCACGCGGCCCTCGTCCACGTCGAGGCAGGGGATCACGCGCTTGGCGAGCACGCTACGCCTCGTCCATCACAGCGATGGCCTCGGCCAGATCGACGGTACCCTCGTAGAGCGCGCTGCCCACGATCACGCCCTCCAGCACCTCGGGCCCCAGGGCCGCGAGCGCTCGGATGTCGTCCAGGCAGGCCACGCCGCCCGAGGCCACCACCGGGAATTCCACGAGCTCGGCCACGCGCCGATAGGGCTCCACCTCGATGCCGGCGCGCGTGCCGTCCCTCTCCACGTTCGTGAACACCATGTGCCTGAAGCCCTGGTCGCGGGCGCGCATGCACACGTCGGCCATGCCCTGGCCGGCGCCCTTGCGCCAGCCGTCCACGCGCACCACGTCGCCCAGGGCGGCCACGTCGGCCGAGAGCGCCTCCCCGTAGCGCTCGCAGGCCCTCCGGGCGAAGGCGGGCGAGCGCACGATGGCCGTGCCCAGCGAGACGCGATCGGCACCGAGCGAGAAGAGGCGCTCGAGGTCCTCCATGCGCCGCACGCCGCCGCCGAGCTCCATGGAGAGCTCGTCCAGGGCGCCCAGCCGCTCGATGGCGCGGAGGTTCTCGAGCTGGGCCTCGTGGGTCTCGCCGAGGGCGGCCGAGAGGTTGACCACGTGGATCCACGTGGCGCCGGCGTCCGCGAAGCGCTTGGCCACCTCCTGGGGATCATGGTCGTAGACGCGCATGTTCTGGCGCTCGCCCTGGCGCAAGCGCACGACCTGCCCCTGGATGAGGTCGATGGCCGGAAAGACGATCATCGCCAGCCTCCCTTCTTCGCGTGCTCCACGATGGCGCAGAAGTTCGCCAGGAGCCGCTCCCCCACCTTCGAGCTCTTCTCGGGGTGGAACTGCGTTCCGAAGACCCGCTTCGCCCCCACCACGCTGGGAAAACTCCAGCCATAGTGGGTCTTGGCGAGCACGATGCCCTCGCCCACCTCGGGCGAGAGGGCATAGGAATGGGTGAAGTAGACGCTCGCGCCCCAGGGGATGCCGGCGAGCAGCGGATGGTCCTCGGCGCCGGGCGCGATGTCGAGCGTGTCCCAGCCCACGTGGGGCACCTTGAGGCGCGCGGAGCGCAGGCGCTCCACCTGGCCGGAGAAGAGCCCGAGGCCGCCCACCGTGGGGCCCGAGCAATCGCCGACGGCGCCGGCCACGCCCTCGTCGCCCCGTTGGAAGAGCAGCTGGAGCCCGAGGCAGATGCCGAGGAACGGCGTGCCGATTGAGATGGCGTCCTGGATGCCGGCCGCCTGCCCGCTCTCCTCCAGGTAGGCCATGGCGTTCGCGAAGGAGCCCACGCCCGGAAGCACCACGGCGTCCGCCATGGCGATCTCGACGGGATCGTCGGAGATGCGCGCGTCGGCGCCCACGCGCGTGAGCGCCCGAAGGACGCTCGAGAGGTTGCCCGCGTGGTAGTCGACGACGATGATGGCCATGGCGCGCCCCCGGCCCTAGAGTGAGCCCTTGGTGGAGGGGATGCCCACCACGCGCGCGTCCGGCTCGAAGGCCAGGCGGAGCGCCCGGCCCACGCCCTTGAAGCAGGCCTCGAGGATGTGGTGGGCGTTCTCGCCCGCGAGCTCGCGCACATGGAGCGAGACGCCGGCCTCGCGCGCGAGCGCGACGAAGAACTCCTGGCCGAGCTCGGTGTCGAAGAGCCCCACCCGCTCGGCCGCGATGGGCACGTCCCAGTAGCAGGCACCGCGTCCCGAGACGTCCAGGGCGCAGAGCACGAGCGCCTCGTCCATGACCATGGCCACCTGCGCGAAGCGCGTGATGCCTGCCTTGCTTCCCGCGGCCTTCGCGAGCGCCTGGCCGATCACGATGCCCGTGTCCTCCACCGTGTGGTGGGCGTCCACCTCGAGGTCGCCCGCGGCCTCCACCTTGAGCGAGAGGAGCCCGTGGCGCCCGAAGGCGGAGAGCATGTGGTCGAAGAAGCCCACGCCCGTGGAGACCTCGGTGGCGCCCTCGCCGTCGAGGTCGAGGGAGACGGCGATGTTCGTCTCCCCGGTCGTGCGGAGCACGTCCGCGCTGCGTCCCATGCGAGAACCCCCCAAACTGGAACGGTCAATCAGATTGACTGTCCCCTTTCTTTCAGCTCGCTCCTAAGGATACGGGCAAATCCCGCGAGGAAGCGCTCGTCCTCCGCGGTCGTGCCCACCGAGACGCGCAGGCAGCCCGCGAGGCCCGGGGCATGGGAGAAGTCGCGCACGAGCACGCCTTCCTCGCTCGCGAGGCGCTCCCGCACGACGCTCGCATGGGGCAGCCGCACGAGGAGGAAGTTCGCCTGGCTCGGGAAGACCTCCACGGGAAGTTCCCGGGTGAGCTCGCGGAGCCTGCCGGCGAGCCGCTCCCGCTCCGCCACGATGGCGCGGACGAGCTCGGCCACCTCGGCCTCCGCCCTGAGGTCCGCGAGGCCGAGGGCCTGGGAGACGGCGTTCACCGAGTAGATCTGGCGCACCGTCGCCAGGGCGCTCGCCACGCCCGGCGCCGCGAGGAAGTAGCCCAGGCGCGCTCCGGCGAGCGAGAAGGCCTTGGAGAAGGTGCGGGCCACCACGAGCCGCTCGCACCCGTCGAGCAGGGGCGCCACGCTGCACCCGGCGCCGGCGAAGTCGACGTAGGCCTCGTCTACGAGCACGATGCCCGGGCACGCGTCGTGGAGCGCCCGCACGAGATCGGGGCGCACGACGTCTCCCGTGGGGTTGTTCGGCGAGCAGAGGATGGCCATGCTGGCGGTACGGGCCGCGTCGAGGAGCGACGGCTCGTCCAGCGCGAAGTCCCCCTCGCGCCGCCAAACCTCGCGCACCGGCGCCCCCACGAGGGCGGCGAAGTTCGCGTACTCCTCGAAGGTGGGCGGCGCCACCACCACCTCGCGACCGGGGCCCGCGAAGGCCAGGAGCAGGTTGAAGAGCCCCTCGTCGGCCCCGTTGCACACAACCACCTGCTCGGGCGCCACGCCACACCGCTCGGCGAGGGCGGCCCTTAGCTCGCGGGCGAGCGGATCGGGATAGCGGTTGAGCGCCACGCCGGCGAGCGCCGCCTGGTAGGCGGCGAGGCGGGCCTCGGAGACGGGCCAGGTGTTCTCGTTGGCGGAGAGGTTCACCTCGGTGGCGCGGAAGGCGGGGTCGTAGGGCTCGAGCTCGCGCAGGTCCTCGCGCATGAGGCGCTTCACGCCCTCGGGGATGGCGGCCATGGCCCTAGGCCTCCGCGTCGAGGGGAATGCCGGGGATGGCGTCCAGCTCCTCGGGCCAGGCGATGGCCGCGAGGTCGGGATGGGCCGCGATCCCGCGCCCCTTCGCGGCGGCCAGGCGAAGCCCGGCGGAGAGCCCGTGGGCCCAGAGGCCCTCGGCCTCGGAGAGGAGCTGCGTGGCGGGCGCGTCGGCGGCGATGCCCTCGCGCCCGTAGGCCACGATGGAGCTCCGCACCTCGAAGTCGCCCACCGAGAGCGGCCCCGCGAAGCGCGCCGTGCCGCCGGTGGGGAGCGTGTGGTTGGGACCCGCCACGTAGTCGCCCAGGGGCTCCGAGCTCCAGGGGCCGAGGAAGATGGCGCCCGCCGCGCGCAGGCCCTCGAGCGTCTTCCAGGGATCGGCCGTGTGGACCTCGAGGTGCTCCGGCGCGATGGCGTTCACGCTCGCCTGCGCCTCCGCCTCGCCCGCGCAGAGCACGATGAGCCCGTGATCTTCCAAGGAGGCGCGGGTGATGCCCGCCCGGGGGCTCTGGGCGCAGATCCCCTCCAGCGCCGAGAGCACCTCGCCTGCGAGGCGCTTCGCGCTCCCCGGCTCGTCGCCGTCGAAGACCACGAGGTAGCAGGCCGCGAGCGGATCGTGCTCGGCCTGGGCGGCCAGATCGGCGGCGATCACGAGCGCGTCGGCCTCTACGGAGGCGTCCTGCAGCACGCAGACCTCGGAGGGACCGGCCACGAGATCCACGCCCACGTCGCCCGAGACGATGCGCTTGGCGGCCGCCACGTAGGCATTGCCGGGGCCGGTGACCTTGTCCACCGGCGCGATCGAGCTCGTGCCGTAGGCGAGCGCCGCGATGGCCTGGGCGCCGCCCACGGCGTAGACCTCGTCCACGCCGGCGATGGCGGCGGCCGCGAGCGTGGGCGCCGAGAGGGTGCCGTCCTTCTGCGGCGGCGTCGCCATGACGATGCGCCCCACACCGGCCACCTTCGCCGGCACGGCGTTCATGAGCACGGTGGATGGGTAGTTCGCGCGGCCGCCCGGCACGTAGATGCCGCAGGAGCTCAGGGGATCCACCTTAATGCCGAGCGTCACGCCGGCATCCGTGGCCATGGTCCAGGAGCTGCCCCTCTCCCGCTCGTGGAAGGCGCGGATCTGGCGCGCGGCCTTCTCGAGCGCCGCCCGAAGCGAGCCCGGCAGCGCGCGGAGCGCCTCCTCGAGCGCCTCCTCGGAAACGCGCAGGCGCTCGGGGCACCAGCCGTCCAGCTCCCGCGTCCAGGCGCGCAGGGCCTCCTCGCCCCGCTCGCGCACGTCGGCCACGATCTCGGCCGCGCGGCGCTCCACCTCGGGCGGCACCACGCCCCTCCTTCCCAAGTCGGCCACGCGCAGGGCCTCGCCCGGGGCGAGCTCGACGGTGCGGATGGAAAGGTCGGCGCGCGGAGCGTCCATGAGAGCCTCCTAGGCGCCCAGCCGCGAGATGGCGTCGGCCATGGCGGCCACGCGGGCGTCCGTCCGATAGGCGACCGGCGAGGCGAAGAAGCGCGCCGTGGAAGCCATGACGTCGTCCGCCACGATCTCCAGGTGGTTCTCGGCCAGCGTGGCGCCGGTCGCGGTGATGTCCAGGATGCAGTCCGCCATGCCCACGATCGGCCCGAGCTCGATGTTGCCCCGGAGGGTGATGACCTCGGCCGAGAGGCCCTTGGACTCGAAGTAGCGGCGCGTGATGCGGGGGTACTTCGTGGCCACGACGAGGTGGCCCTGCCCCGCCATGGCGGCCCGCACGGCGTCCGCCGTGGCCTCGGGCGCGGCCACGACGAAGCGGCAGCCGCCGAAGCCGAGGTCGGCGAGGGTCACGAGATCGCCCGCGGCCTCCGCGAGCGAGTCCGCGCCGCAGATGCCGCAGTCGGCGCCGCCGTGCCCCACGAAGATGGGCGCGTCCATGGCCCGCACGATCACGTAGGCGGCGTCCCCCGCCTCGACGAGGAGCTTGCGACCGGGATCCGCGAGCTCGGACGTGTCGAAGCCGAGCCCCGCCAGGAGCTCGCGCGTGCCCTCGGCGAGGGCCCCCTTGGGCACGGCGATGCGCAGCGGCTCGGCCGGCACGCCGCCTGCGAGCTCCCTCGCGCCCTCGCGCTGGAGCGCCTCCTGCACGCGCTCCAGCGAGAGCGCGAAGCCGCAAGCGCTAAGGGGCTCCCCCGAGAGCTGGGCCAGCACGGCATCGTAGCGTCCGCCGGCGGCGAGGCTCCCGGAGAGCCGGGGTGCGTAGGCCTTGAAGATGGCGCCGGTGTAGTAGTCGAAGGACCCGGCGAGGGAGAAGTCGAGCGAGAGGTGCGAGAGGGCCGTGGGCGAGAGGGCGCCCACGATGGCCCTGAGCTCGGCGGTCACGGCGCGCGTCTCGGCCACGCCGGCGCCCATGAGGAGGGTGTCCAAGACGTCCAGCGCCTCCAGCCCGCCCCGGAGCGACGCCACGGCGCCGATGGTCGCGCAGAGGGTCTCGGAGAGCCCGGAGGCGGCCGCCGCCTCGCCGAGCGCCACGAGGTCGCTCTCGTGGAGGGCCGCGCGCAGGCGATCGGCCAGGGGCCCCTCCACGCCGGCGGCCGCGAGCAGCGCCTCCATGGGCGCCACGGAGCCCAAGACGAGCCGCCACGGCCCCACGTCGAGCGCCTCCAGGCAGGCGGCGAGCAGGCTCATGACCTCGGCCTCGGCGGCGCCGTCCTCGCCTCCCACGAGCTCCACGCCCATCTGGGTGAACTGGCGCGCCTCCCCCGTGCCGGGGGCCTGCTCGCGCACCACCGGCCCCGTGTAGCGCAGCCGAAGCGGCATCTGCCCCAGGGCCTCGTGGGTGGCCACGAGCCTCGCGATCGGCAGCGTGAACTCCGGGCGGAGCATGAGCAGATGGTCGTCGGTGTCGAAGAGCTGGAAGGGCACGCCCTTGAGACGCCCCGCCCGGGCGAGCACCTCGCGGCTCTCTAGGAGCGGTGGCTCCACGGGGAGGTAGCCCGCCTCGGCGAGCACGGCGCGCACGCGCCCCTGGAGCTCCTCGCGCAGGAGCGCCTCCTCGGGCAGGATGTCGGAAAAGCCGCGCGGGGTGTCGAGACGCATCGCTAGCCGCCCAGGTAGGCCTTGCGCACGCGATCGTCGTTGGCGAGATCGGAGGCCTTGCCGCTCATGGTGGTGTTGCCGGTCTCGAGCACGTAGGCGCGGTCGGCGATGGAGAGCGCCATCTTCGCGTTCTGCTCCACGAGAAGGATCGTCGTGCCCAGCTCGTGCAGGCTGGAGATGATGTCGAAGATCTCCTCCACGAGGATGGGCGCGAGGCCCATGGAGGGCTCGTCCAGCATGAGGAGCTTGGGGTTGCTCATGAGCGCGCGGCCCATGGCGAGCATCTGCTGCTCGCCGCCGGAGAGGGTGCCGCCGCTCTGGTTCTCGCGCTCCCTCAGGCGCGGGAAGCGCGAGAAGACCTTCTCCATGGTCTCGGCCGCCTCGGCGTCGTCGCGGGTGAAGGCCCCCATCTCGAGGTTCTCGCGCACCGTCATGTTGAGGAAGATGCGCCGGCCCTCGGGGCAGAGCGCGATCTGGCGGTTCACGATCTTGTGCGCGGGCGTGGCCACGAGCGACTCCCCCAGGTAGTCGATGGAGCCGGTGCGCGGCCGGAGGAGCCCGGCGATGGTGTTCAGCGTGGTGGACTTGCCGGCGCCGTTCGCGCCGATGAGGGTCACGATCTCGCCCTCGTCCACGTCGAAGGAGATGCCCTTGAGGGCGTGGATGGAGCCGTAGTAGACGTTCAAGTCCTTCACGGAGAGCATGGCCATGCCCCTCACGCTCCCTTCGAGCCGGAGCCCAGGTAGGCCTCGATCACCTGCTCGTTGCCCTGGATCTCCTCGGGGGTGCCCTTCGCGATGATCTTGCCGTAGTTCAAGACCGCGATGCCCTCGCAGATGTTCATCACGAGGTCCATGTCGTGCTCGATGAGCACGATCGCGATCTGGAACTCGTCGCGGATCTTGCGGATGTTGGTCATGAGGTCCTCGGTCTCCACCGGGTTCATGCCCGCCGCGGGCTCGTCGAGGAGCAGGAGCTTCGGGTGCGTGGCGAGGGCGCGGATGATCTCCAAGCGCCTCTGCGCGCCGTAGGGGAGGTTCCCCGCCGTGATGTCGGCCATGTCGGCCATCGAGAAGATGTCGAGGAGCTCGAGCGCCTGCTTGTGGAACTCGTGCTCGGAGACCCAGTACTTCGGCAGGCGGAAGATCGAGGACCACATGCCGCAGCGCACCTGGTTGTGGAGGCCGATCTCCACGTTCTCCTCCACCGTGAGGTTCGAGAAGAGGCGGATGTTCTGGAACGTGCGCGCGATGCCGGTCTGCGCCACCTTCGAGGGGGTCATGCCGTGCGTGTCCACCCCGTCGAGGAGGATCGTGCCGCGGGTGGGCTGGTAGACCTTCGTGAGGAGGTTGAAGACCGTCGTCTTGCCGGCGCCGTTCGGGCCGATGAGGCCCGCGATCTCGGTCTTTCCCACGATGAGGTTGAAGTCCTCGACCGCGTGGAGGCCGCCGAAGTCGATGCCGAGGTGGCGGCATTCGAGCACGGGCGTGGCGTAGAGGTCGCGCTCGGGGACGATGCCGTCGGAGGGCAGGGCGACCATCTTCGTCCTCTGGCCCCTGGCCTTCGCCTTCGCGCCGCCCGCCTTGGCCTGCGCGCGATACGTGCCGCGACGCGAGCGGTTGAAGAGCGAGGCCACGCCATGCGTGGGCGCCTCCCTCTCGGCCGCGGCCTCCACCTCGAGCGCCTCGTCGTCCATCGCCGGGGCATCCGGCGTGGAATCGGCGGCGGGGAGGTCCGCGTCCGCGATGGGCGCGTCCTCGGTGGTCAGAGGCTCGGGCACCTCCTCGCGGAAGTCGTCGGGCTCGCCGAAGCGCGTTTCGCGATCGTCAGCCATCACTCAGCACCTCCCACCACGTCTCCGGGCACTTCAGAGCGCTTGCGCAGGAAGGGCAGCTTCGTGGGCAGGTAGTCGAGGAAGCGCTTCACCGCGGGCACGTTCGGCAGCACCATCACGGCGATGAGCACGATGGCGTAGATGAGCATGCGGTACTCGCTCATGAAGCGCAGCACCTCGGGCAGCACGACGAGCACCGTGGCGGAGATGATGGAGCCGCGGATGTTGCCGATGCCGCCGAGCACGACGTAGACGAGGATGAGGATCGACGCGTTGTAGTCGAAGCGCACGGGCACGACCGCGTTGTAGTTCATCGCGTAGAG